>NZ_CP104467.1:7332086-7639302 GCF_025369935.1 Paenibacillus andongensis
TCGTACAGCCCATTTCCCGATAGGGATCATGAAGCCCATTTCCTCGGCTGCTTTCTTCCAATCCATGCTATGTGCTAGGAGGTTGTCTCCCTTGCTCCAATGAATGATCGCTTCCATTCCGATTAATTTACGGTTTGTTATTTCATATTGAGGCTGATATAGGATTTCAAATTGATTGTTATCTAAGGCCGATCGAAGCTCTTTCTCTATGTGAGCTTTGCTCTTCACCATGGCATCGATGTCAGAGGCATAGAATTGGAACTGGTTATGTCCCCGGTTTTTGGCCGCAAACATCGCTTCATCTGCAAACGCCATAAGCTGCTCAGGCAGCTGGCCATCTAACGGATACAGAGCTATCCCTATACTAGCCGTTATGGTTACTGGCATCCCATCCAGGATAAAAGGCTCTTCCAGAGCCATTTGAATTCGAGAAGCTACAACTCTTGCGTCATCAGGTTTTGCAAAAGATTCTAGTAAAATAGTAAACTCGTCGCCACCTTGGCGGTACACCGTATCCGATCCCCGCAGGCATCCCAGCAAACGTTCTGCTGCAAGGCGGATTAAACGATCACCATAGGCATGACCTAATGAATCGTTGACATCTTTGAACCTGTCCATGTCCAGAAACATAACAGCCGCCAGTTGCTCATTACGCTTCGCGTGCAGAAGTGCCCGCTCCAATCGGTCATTAAACAAACGGCGATTGGGTAATCCCGTCAATGTATCGTGATAGGCAAGAAAGGCTAGTTGTTTGCTCTTTTCTTCCTGCTCTTTGCTAGTAAGGAGCAATTGATGGATACTCTTCGCAAAAAATAAACAGATTAGTGCTTGAACAAGCATACTAATGAAAACGTAAGGTGAAAAGGAGAAAGAAGCAGCAGCAAGTAGATTCACGGTCAACAAAAAGAAGCCCAGTACGCCCATATAGACCAACGTTTGCGCTTTCATTTGCTGTATCCACTTAGAAAATATGCCTCTCATTCTTAAACCTCCGTATCTGATATTAAAAAAAGGCTATTCCGAATCGGAATAGCCGTAGGTGTACCTGTTTAGGTAAACTGCAACCTGTCGGCAGCCCAGCCATCATTGTTGCGAGGGCAACCTTAGATCTGAAGCTTTGCGTCCTTATCTTTCGATAAGTTTGCCTTTTACGATATTAAGAAGCAATAAATGGGACTAATTAACTATATCATATTCATTCCACATTTGGCTATTTTTCCTTAAATAAGCAAGTTAAAGAGCTTGGGATCCTTATTTATTTCAATATAGCCATAATCTTTCTGAGATAGGCGCTCAATAAGCCCCTCGTAGTCATCTTTATTTTTGAGCTCAATGCCGACCAGCGCCGGAGCATCGTCCCTATTATTTTTTTTCGTATACTCAAATCGAGTAATATCGTCTGTGGGTCCTAAGACTTCTTCCAGAAATTCGCGCAAGGCTCCAGCACGCTGCGGAAAATTAAGAATAAAGTAGTGCTTCAAGCCTTCATACACAAGCGATCTTTCTTTAATCTGCTGCATACGGTCAATGTCATTGTTGCCACCGCTGATGATACAGACCACATTCTTACCGCGAATCTGCTCCCGATAGGCATCAAGCGCTGCGACCGGGAGTGCGCCGGCGGGCTCAATGACAATCGCGTTATTGTTGTAAAGTTCCAGAATGGTTGTACATTCCTTGCCGGAAGGAACAATGACGATATCCTCCAGCTTTTCTTTGCAAATCTCAAAGGTAAGCTCGCCCACTTGCTTCACGGCTGCTCCATCTACGAACTTATCAATCGTGGATAAGGTCACGACCTTCCCCTGCTTCAGCGCTTCCGTCATGCTTGCCGCGCCCTCCGGCTCAACACCGATGATGCGCGTTCGTGGAGAAACACTATCCAGATAGGTCGCAACTCCCGCTGCAAGGCCGCCTCCGCCAATCGTTGCAAAGATGAAGTCAGGAGATTCGGGCATTTGATTCAAAATCTCGAGGCCAACCGTGCCTTGCCCGGCAATCGTACGGACATCATCGAAAGGGTGTATGAACACCTTATTCTCTTGAGCACAGTAGGCCTTGGCTTGGTTAGAGGAATCATCGAATGAATCACCTGTGAGAATAACTTCAACAAAAGATCCGCCGAATAGCTTAACTTGGGAAATCTTTTGTCTAGGCGTTGTAGTCGGCATGAAGATTTTGCCTTCAATACCGAGCTGTTTACAGGAGTAAGCCACGCCCTGCGCATGATTGCCAGCGCTCGCACACACGACACCCGCTTCGCGTTCCTCCGGTGTTAAGCTTTGGATCACATTATACGCTCCGCGAATTTTGAAAGAACGAACAATTTGCATATCTTCACGTTTAAGATAAACGTTGCATTCATACAAGTTAGAGAGCAGCTCATTGCGTTGCAGAGGCGATGGTTCGATCACCCTGCTGAGCACATGATTGGCCCTAATAATATCTTCCAAACCTACTTTACTGGAAACAACCATTTTCTCTTACTTCCTTTCTCCACATTAAGCTATTAAAGTTTTACAGATTATTGTAGCACAACTCTGTCCGCCTGTACGAAAATAATATTGGCAGCGCTCTTCCTGTGTTTCACTTCATGCCCAGCAGGGTATTACATAGCAATACAACTTCAAAGGAGTGATTCAAATGTCGACTCAGCCTCGCAATATCGATATCGAAGAACGCCATGTGGAGAAAAAATCGGATTCCAGTCTAGTTGCTTCTACTTTCATCAAATACGCTGCTTATATCGTCATCATTTTCGGCGTTCTGTATTTCCTAGTTCGTTATGTATTCCCAATGTTCTAGAGCTAGGATGTAAGAGCCCTAATCAGAGAGGGTACATTAACATCTATTTCCCGCTCAACCACAAGAAGCCTCAAACCCACTAATAAGTGGATTTAGAGGCTTCTTTTATGGTTATGAGAGGAGTTAACTAACTCGAGCTCTTACTTAGTAATAGTACCGAGGCTGCTCCTGAAGCTCAGAACGTTTTTGCAAGAAGCGGTAGAAGGCGCTAGCCGCCTGTGCTTTTGTCACTTCTTGCTGAGGTTCAAATTGTCCATCATTCAGAGACATAATATTCAGCCCCACCACAATCGCTGCGTCACCAACATGCTTAAGCTTAACAGCATCTGCGAAATTACCATTGAAAATACCATCGAACTTCGTTAGACTCTTGTAGCCTAGCGCCTTCACAATTAGCTGAGCCATTTCTTCTCGATTCATTGCAGCTTCCGGATTGAAATCAGCACCTACATCCAGCAAACCGCGATCAACCGCATTTTCGACATAGGCAAAATAAGGAGAAGATTTGCTCACATCGGCGAAAGACGCCTTCCGTTCTGCCCCGTAATAAATACCACCGTTACCGCCATTCATGGCAATAACAAGCATTTTAACCAACTCACCCCGTTGGATCGTTTGATCTGGATTTACTTTGCCATCCTTCACATCCAGCGCTTGATAATCGAGCATAAGCTGAAGCTCATTTTTAGCCCAGTGATGGTCAATGTCGCTTACTGTCACTTTATCCAAGGAAATCACTTCACCCGTTTCACTATTCCGCCATTGACCGTTTTGCGCATCCAAGAGGAAAGGTTCACGGTTGAATTTGGGAACGAGTGAATAGACAAGCTTGGCTTCGAGTTTCCCGTCTGTTTTCATATCCATGGATTGCGGAACATCCCCAGCCGCTACCATCACTCTGTATTTCTCCAGTGGAATGCCACCGATGAACCCGCTGCCTTGGGCCACATAATTTAACTTGATGTCGAACTGCGCGAGCCAGAGATCCTTGGCTTTATCAATCGCCATCACCTGCGGCTTTTGCAGTGGATATGGCATATTGCTGATGGAGAAGTGATAGCCGACAATTTGACCAGTCACACGATCGATGCTTACCGTTACTTCTTCGTTCCCGGCATTCACACCATCAATCACACGCTTAAAACTAATATCCCAATTACGCATATGCTTCAGCTGATCTTCCGAATAACTTTTAGCCGTTTGTGCACGAAGCGACAACTGATCGGTATAAGCAGGAAGCTGCTTTTTCACAAAATCAACACCTTTTGTTATCGCATCTTCCAGAGCAATTTTACCCTCAATATCTTTATCAGCGTCAGGTCCGTAAGGGATGTAACTGTTGAAATTCATAATCTCTCCGGTCTTGCTGTTCACGCTAGCCCATGCGCCTTTGCCAACGATTTTAACTTTGGAATCCTTCTCAGTCGCCTCATTCCAACTTAAATTCCAGTTCGAATTGGTTTCCCCTGTTTCAGGGTTGGTCGATTCATTATAGGATGCTTCTTGGATTTTGTAGTCAGAAGAAAGGTTGAAAGCCTCGTTCACCTTTTTAATAGCCTCTTCCTTCGTCAGGTCCAACGTAGCAGTAGGCTTAGCAGCCAATGGCTTGTCGGTTAACGGCTTATTCCCCTCCGTATCTTCCATCCCTTTGACTGGATTCCAGATCTCACCGGTTTCTGCATTTAGGGAAAAGCCACCCAGCATATAAGAAATAATCGGTAATTTCTTGCCTTTTGCACCATATGGAATCTGATAAAGCAAAGAAAGATTTGCCTTGTCGCGGAACATTTGAGCAGCTTTCTCCTTGGAAATCGGCGTTACATTCTGCTGAAACGTGACATTGTCATCCCAATTGTAGTTATAATTCGTAACCTGTCCTTCCCCATTGACGACCACACTGATACCATTCGGAGCAAAAGGCACACCGCCAACAGATCGATCGAACCGAATATTGTACTGATAATTACCATTCAGCGGCGTACGAAAGGCATTTTCTTCTGTATCATTGTATACAAGCTCCTTCTGCTTATCTGGATTCACTTTGCCTATAAAGGCAGAAGCGACTTCCTTGGCAGCTTTGAAATCCACTTTCGGCGGATAGCTTGGTTTGTGGTCAGGGTCATTGTCATTCATGTAAAAGGAGGTCAGCGTTCCGTCTAAGCCGTTAATCGATACGTTTAATGAGCCGTAATTCCGATCTTTCACCGTTTTGGTGTAATTAATGTTCCACGTTGGGAAATTCCGGCCATTCATGCTGTAATAAGCATTCAGACTGATGGATTGAAACGTATAGCCTTCCGGCAGCGTTATGTAGGTCTTAACTCGTTCAATGGCTTGTTCTTTGGTTATTTTGGCATCTAGCTGTTTATCCTCTTTACCAGGAGATATAGGGGGTGCAATGGATGTGCTTCCTACAGCAGCTTCGGCCGCCCAAACCCCAGGTGCAGCAGTTAGCAGCAGTGTCGAAGCGAGTACCAACGTTCCTGCTTGTTTGATTAATTTCAAAGTCATCTTCCTCCTCAACGTTTTACGTTTCAATAACAGCTTTAAAGCATTAGAAACATAGAGATTCCATAATAATCCTTGACGTTTAAAACTGGAAAAAGTTGCTTTAGAAAACTAGATTAATGCTTTATTTTTTATTTACACGAAATGTCACCAGATCGAAACGATTTATGGCTAAAAATCTAAGATAACTCAACAAAAAAACACATGTCCGAGCACCCTTTTATCGAATGCACGTGCATGTGTATATTTTATTGCAATTATTTTCTTGATTGGGTGTTCTCTTTGCTAAGTGTATGCATTAAATCTTGCATTTCACCTTGCGTCAAATTCCGCCATTTACCCACTTTTAAATTGCCCAGATGGATATGCATGATCCGAACCCTCTGTAGACGCACTACTCGATACCCAAACGCTTCGCACATCCGTCGGATTTGCCGGTTAAGCCCTTGCGTAAGAATGATTCGGAAAACGCGGTCGCCCACTTGGTAAATCTCACATGGCTTCGTCATCGTCCCCAGAATGCGGACCCCGCTCCCCATTCCTTGCAAAAACATCGGTGTAATCGATCGGTTCACCGTCACGATGTATTCTTTATCATGGTTGTTCTCCGCTCGCAGAATCTGGTTTACAATATCTCCGTTATTGGTCAGAAGGATAAGCCCTTCGGAATCTTTATCCAGTCTGCCGATCGGGAAAATACGCTCCGAATGCCCGACGAAATCAACAATGTTGCCTTTGATATGCGCTTCGGTTGTACTTGTAATCCCTACAGGCTTGTTGAGTGCAATATAAACATGTTCCTTCTTCTCACCAATCGGTCGACCATCAATCCGAACCTCATCCCCAGGGCCAACGACGCTCCCCAGTCCGGCAACCTCACCATTAATCGTTACGCGTTTCGCTTCTACCCACTTGTCCGCTTCCCGTCTGGAGCAAACACCGGTTTCGCTAATAAATTTATTAATTCTCATGCTTGGGAAATCCCCTTCTCTGCCGTAATCAAGTACCTCCTATTATGCTGGATTCGCTCACTCGGTTCAAGTAGCGTTCAAAGGGATTGATGCAGGGAACATATTGCAATAAAAAGATCGCCCCTCACACTGATCATTCCAGATGGCGCGGCGATCTATGATAGATCTATTTCGGTGATGTGGCGCGAACGACACGCAGTTGCTTTAGCATCTCTGCCGATAAAGGTCGAACATAGGCATAATTCCCCTTTGGAGCAGCCCCTGTAGCCCTACCTGCCTTGAAACCTCCAGTTCCTGCAGGAATGGCTACCCGCAAACCAAACGTATTCAAAACGCTTGCAATTGGCGTACTAATAGAACGAGTACCGCTGCCCGCAAAGTTCAAAGCAGCCGCAAACCGCCCACTCATCCAGACAGAGCCTGAATCGCCCGGCAAAGATATGTTATTCGGTGCTGTAATCAAAGTCTGATTGCGGAACTGTAAAGTGGCATTGCCAAGCTCACGGTAAGGCCCCACATTAAATTGCATACCAATACTTTCGACAGTACCAAAAACAAGACCGGTTGTACGCCCTGATTTAAAAAAACGGTCACCGACACTGTAACTTAGCAAATGACCTTGTGGAACAATCAATTGGCCCGTTGAGCTGACCAAGTATCTCGGATTCAGTAAACTGTTGGAAAAAGGCTGCGCTATTGCGGCATCCATGAAGTTAGGACCCGTTAAATTAAAGGGAACAAACTGCACTGGCGTGCCCACCCGATCTGTTACGGCCCGACCTCCATCTATAGCCCCCGGTTGAATAATGTTAGCGCCGAATCTGTTCGCTCTGATAAGAACGTGGTTGTTGCTCAAAATAAAAAATTGGCCATTCCTAATTACGATGAGACCGCATGTCCCTGTACCGGAATTCTCTCTGCCGATGCTGGTTCCTCCTGGAATCGGGCGAATCCTGCTGCGAAAAAGTGTCGGGCGTATTCTTTTTATCGGCGCTTTCATATGCCGTTTCATCTTTTTCGGAGCTGCTGTCGCATGTGGTTTGAAGGGTCCGGCTGTAATAAAGCGAACAGGAATGCTTGCTCCAATCATCTTTCCGATACTTTTACTGATTTCTGTAATGGCAGCATTTTTACTCGTGTACACGATAATAGCCGCACCACGAGCGGGCTTATCAGGGTCCGCATACCCGACACCGGTACCATTAATCCCAGGCCGCCGCAACAAGGGGAAAAGTCTATCATTTTGCCTCAAAGCCTCATAGAAAGTCGCCATTCGCATTCTCCTTTATTAGGGGGATGCTATCAATTTATGTCGACTCATCTGAATTCGACTCTTATATTAACCTAGTATCTATTAAAAAGTTAATAGATTCCTGCCCCTTCTGAAGAAAGGGTTCAGGACCCGTGAAACCGTTATGACAAGAGAATACAAGACAAGACAAGACAACGCGAGCATATCTCGAGGAATTCCCCCCCGAGTGTGATAAGCGTATAATAATGATAACCAATAATGAAATAAGGGGGCACCATCGTGCATATTCTCATACTAGGATCCACAGGTAGAGTAGGAAGAAGAATTATGGAAAAAGCACTAGCAGACGGACACGAAGTCACTGCACTTGTTCGAAGCCTAGAGAAGCTCACAGGGATTCACTCCAAAGGCTTAACCGTTCTTCAAGGGGACGCTCGGAACGGAGAAGATCTACAGGCTGCCCTTCGCGGGGCGGAGCTGGTCATAAGCTGCCTCGGCACCGATGGCGGCACGGTGTTGACTGAGTTTACGCCTCTACTCATAGAGGCTATGAAGACACACGGCGTGAGCCGAATCGTCACTGTCGGCACAGCCGGCATTCTGCAAAGCAGAGAGCATCCCGGCTTGCTGCGCTATGAGGCGCCGAACTCTCGGCGCTCTTCAACAAGAGCTGCCGAAGAGCATCGCAAAGCGTGGGAGCAGCTCGCTGCCTCGGGCTTAAGTTGGACAGTTGTCTGTCCAACTTATTTGCCCGACGGCGAGCCACAGGGGCAGTACCGCGTCGAACGGGACTATTTGCCCGACGGCGGAATGTCCATCTCCGTGGGCGACACCGCGGCCTTCACCTACCGAGTCGCTCTCGATGGAGAGTATGTGGGCTGTCGTGTGGGGATTGCTTATTAGCGTGGGATTGGAAATAAAGAAATGAAAAAGCACCTTATTTGATCGTGGCATTTTTACGATCAAATAAGGTGTTTTTGTATGATAAACCTTCTACTATTCATAGATTTCGTTATTTATGCTATATATTTCTATTTATGTATATAATTAAATTGAATTTACAAGGAAAATGTTGTAAATTGTCATGTCATTTAAATATTACAGAATATTCAGTCCGTGGGAGGAACTAGCATGAAGAAATTGAAATTCATTTATTTTACTCTAGCCCTATTATTGGCCATTGGAGTAGGCATTCCAACAGGCGGTTATGCCAACGATTCTACAAACATGCAATCAAAGGCTAGCTTTGATGTTGATATTCCCACAATTGGTCTTGAACCAGGTAACTATCAAGTTATGATATACGCCAGCAATTCCTTCCCAATAACAATTAATGCCGCTCCATAGAAAAGACTAATTAAAAAGCAATTGAAAAAAGACGAATGGAAGCCAGTTAAATCGGCCTCCATCCGTCTTTTTTTATACGAACAACTAGTAACCTCTGCCTCTTCCCTTCGCCAATGCCTGGATGTTGATCCATGAAACAACGATCCCAATCACACGGAAAAGGTACCCCGCTACAGGAATAAAACTCAAGAAAGCCATAGCAATATTGATGACCGTCTTTGTCGTGGTCCCATTGCTTGTAAGTAAGGCAAAAACCAGGTTGACAAACACGAGCGGGATCACCCACGAGCAAGACCACAAATATACAAACGGAATAAGACCAAGCAAGTATCCAACAGCAATAGCAATTTCGGACAGCAGCTGAAGCAAGTTTAACAATCGAATCGTTTCTGGACGCATGATGCTCCTCCATTTCAAATAGGGAAATATTAGTTATTGTAGCATAGCGCCGACAGATAGTCTTTAGTGCGGTTAAATAGCCTTGTCCTTAGTGGAGTTCATTCTAGTTCAGATGCTGCAATAGGCTGTTTCCCTTTTATATTACGTGTCTAAAGCATACGTAGTATGCTTATAATAACAAAGAGACGGTGCGACCAATACCGTCTCCTAGCGCCAGTTTAAAGCTACCGAACGCAAGCATGATTACAATCGTTTGGAAAGTTTCCATGGCATTACCCTCCTTTCTGGAGGAGAATGCTCACCCAAGGCTGTCCTGTAATAATTTAATATATCATACAAAGTCTACCATTCGGCAGGCTTTTTCTTTACCTCAATTTCCTAAAGGGTAGTGAAACTATTGCTGATCAAATACTAGAAATACGCAACCAATCTGTACGATCAATGATACGAAAACTGCAACATTTCATATACCGTTTCTCAGAAAAGCAAAAGCCAGCCTCCGGACAATAGGTCCGACGGCTGGCTCCAAACCCTACAACATACTGCGCACTTCGCTTTCAGCGGCCGAGGCTGTTTCCGAATGTCCCTGCTGCAGCTGGTACATCTGATAGTACCGACCGAGGAGCCCCATCAGCTCCTCATGGCCGCCACGCTCGACGATCTCGCCGTGGTCGAGCACAAGAATCTGGTCGGCGCTTTTAATCGTCGACAAGCGGTGGGCAATGATGAAGGTGGTCCGCCCCTTCGAAAGCACTTCGAGCGCGGCCTGAATGATGGCCTCGGTCTCCGTGTCGATGGAGGACGTCGCCTCATCGAGGATCAAGATCGCCGGGTCAAACGCCAGCGCCCGGGCAAAAGAGATCAGCTGCCGCTGCCCGGCAGACAGCGTGCTGCCCTTCTCGATCACGGGCTCATCGATGCCGTGCGGCAGGCTCTTAAACATTTCCTCTGCGCCAACCTCGCGCAGCGCTGCCTCCACCCGTTCCCGGGTGATGGACGGATCGTCCAAGCTGACATTGGACGCAATCGTCCCTGTGAACAGGAACGGATCTTGCAAGACGATGCCCATATGCTGACGCAGCAGTTGTTTGGGCATCTCCCGCACGTCGCGGCCGTCCACCGTGATCCGGCCTTCATTCACATCGTAGAAGCGGAAGAGCAGATTCAAGATCGAGCTTTTGCCCGATCCGGTATGACCGACTAGCGCCACCGTCTGCCCTTGTTTGGCCTCGAAGGAGATGTCCTTGAGCACATCCTCCCCTTCTTTGTAGGCGAAGCGAACATGCTCGAACTTCACATTGCCCAGATAGCGATCCGCTTTCTCCGCAGCCACGTCGATGCCCTGTTCATCAAGCAGCTCGAATACACGGTCAGCGGATACTAGGGCACGCTCCAAATTCGGCAACTGGTTGACAATCCCGACCATTGGATGAAACATCCGATTCAGATAATCGACGAAGGCATACAGTACACCGACAGTGATCAATGAGTTGATGGAACTGCCCCCGACATACCAGATCAGACCGAAGAAGAACAAGTTCCGAACCACATTCATCAGGTTATGAGAGGTCAGCGAGTTCAAGCTAAGCAATTTGTTCTGATATCTCGTATATTCATCGTTCAATTGTTCGAATTCTTGGATCGTTTCTTTTTGCCGGCGGAAAGCTTGAATGATCGTCATGCCTTGAATCGCCTCATTGATCATCCCATTGATCGAGCCGATCCGTTCCCGTATTTCATGATTATAGAAGGAGGCATATTTACGGTACACAATGATCCATACATAAAGCAGCGGAATAACCGGAAGTGTGAATAAAGCCAATCTATAATCTAGAACGAATAAAGCCGCGATGATGCCTACAATATAGATCGTACCTGTAAAAAAGTTCGCAAGCACCTGCACATAAAGGTCCCTGACAGACTCCGTATCATTTGTAATTCTCGACACAATTTTACCCGCAGGCTGATTATCAAAATAGTTGATCGGCAGTCGCTGGATTTGTGCAAAAACATCACTTCTCATGCGCTGGATAATCCGATTCGCCGCCGATTGAAGCAAATACTTTTGTCCATAGGTAAAGCCTGCACCAATAATGATTAAGAGTAAATACAAACCTGCAAGCTTCATTAGACTGTTAAATTCAGGTTTATAGAACGTGTAAAGCTCTTGAATACTTAGCTTCTTAACTGCATATTCCGCTTTTTCCGTCCCCTGTGTAATTGTAAGCTTACCATCGTCTACTAGCTTGCGTTCGCCATCAAAGGTGATCGCTTGATCCACCCAAACGAACTGGCTGCCCACCTGCAAAATACGAACCTCTTTCCCTTTCGGCTCGCCTTCTGCGAAGTTGTCGCTTCGTTTGTAAAAAATCCCATTCGCGGGGACTGCCTTGCCCGTCTGCGTTGCAGACGTTGTCTCGTACCACGGCTTCTCGATACCGAGAATGTGTGTATCAATCATCTGTCTCGCAATAAAAGGTCCTGCCAGCTCTGTTGCCACCGCAACCGATAAGAATAAAAGCGCAATGAGCAGGGGCTTTTTGAATAACGCCGCGTATTGAAATAACCGCTTGCCTGTTTGTTTCATGAGGGTTCTCACCTTCTTTTCATCGGATATCTATTTACTTAAACCTTTGTCTGTTCTTCTAATTGCTGACGGTCATACTGCTCTTTATACCAGCCGCCGAGCGCGAGAAGCTGCTCATGCGTGCCTTCTTCCACGATATACCCCTCATCCAACACAAGAATCCAATCTGCATGCTGAACAGCGGAGAGTCGGTGCGTCGTGATGAGTGTCGTTTTGCCGGCTCGTTCCGACCGGATACCACGAATGATTTCAGCCTCTGTTTTGGCGTCCACCGCAGAAAGCGCATCATCCAGCATGAGGATTTCGGGGTCTACATAAAGCGCCCGCGCTATTGAAACGCGCTGCTTCTGGCCGCCGGATAAGGCGACGCCTTTTTCACCTACCAACGTTTGAAGGCCATCCGGTAAGAACTCCACGTCCTTGCGGAACGCAGCCAGGTCAAGCGCCTGCAGCAGCTCTTCCTCTGTTCCTTGGCTGCGCCCGAACATGATGTTTTCTTTCACCGTTTTGGAGAAAAGAATCGGCTCTTGCGGCACGTAACCAATCCAGCCATGAAGCGTGTCGATGGTTAACTTCTCGATCGGCGTTTCCGAAATAACAATCGAACCTTGACCTAATGGATACTCTCTTAGCAGCTGTTTAAGCAGCGTTGTTTTGCCGCTTCCCGTACGTCCTACAATACCGAGCGTTTGCCCACGTTGCAGATGGAAACTGATATTCACCAAGTTATCAATAGAAGAGGAAGGATAGCGGAACGTTACTCCTTTAAAATGAATCGAGTTCGGCAGCAGCAGCGTCGTCGCTTTGGGATCCTCTTTGACATCCGGCTTGTAACCAAGTGTTTCATTCACCCGATCGAGGGAGGCATTCCCGCGCTGCATAATGTTCATTAACTCGCCAATGGCGAACATCGGCCAGATCAGCATGCCAAGGAATGTATTGAAGGACACGAGCTCTCCGAGCGTCAATTCACTGTGAAAAACCAAATATCCGCCGTAACATAATCCGATTAAGTAGGAAATGCCCACTAGGATTTTGACCGTTGGTTCAAAAAGGGCGTCGATGACGGCAACCGCAATATTTTTGCGATAGACATCATCTGTCATCGTTTTGAAGCTTTGTTCACTGGCTTTTTCTTGTACAAAAGCACGGATAACGCGAACACCGGCTATCGTCTCCAGCACCCGATCATTCATTTCTCCAAAGGCATTCTGAGCGAGCAAGAATCTCTCGTGGATACGCCCCCCATAGATCGTAATCGCAACGGCCATAATGGGCAGCGGAATAATCGAAGCGAGTGTCAGCTTCCAGCTAATGAAGAAGCCCATCATACTTAAGATGGTAAGCATAAATAACGTAGAGTCTACGAAAGTCAAAATCCCAAAACCCGCTGTCGTCGACACCGCTTGCAGGTCATTCGTCGCTCTCGCCATCAGGTCTCCCGTGCGGTTGCGCTCATAGAAGGTAGGCGTCATCCGCAGCAGCTGTCTCATTAACCTTGATCGAAGAATACGTTCCAGCACGAATGCCCCGCCAAATAGCTGATACAGCCAGACATAGGATAGCCCATAGCCAGCTACAATTAATGCCCCCCAAAAAGCGAGCAATTGGACCAATTTACTGCCCGTCAAAGTTCCCATGTGTATGCCATCAATCGCATAGCCAATCAATTTCGGTGGAATTACATCAATGATTCCAACAATGATAAGCAGTCCAATGGCGATCGTGTAACGAATCCAATTCATGCGGAAAAACCAAGCTAACTTTTTTAATACCGTAAACATGTAATATGTCACTCCTCTCAAATGGTGCTGTCCAAAATGACCCAAATCCACACAAAAAAGGCACACCGCACGCAGCGATATGCCTTCTATGAAACAGAAAAGCGCTCGTTACGAACTTCTTCGTAACCCGCGCTTTTTAAATAGCGTATGTGAAGAGGCGGCAGCAGCCGAACAAGCACAAATCATGCGCTTCCGGCTAACATTCGGGTTACCAAATATGAAATTGTATGGTTTTTATCTGTAAATCTACGATGGGTAATAGGATCCATAACCATATCAATCATTTTGAAACCCTCCTTTAGCGTTTTTGTTAGAAACCTTGTTTCGTGCATAACTTCTTTTCCAAAAGTTGTATGTTCTTGCTCACAGAGGTGATCTTACCATCCTTGGCGAGTCTGTGTCAATCGGAGAAAAAGACTATAAACAAACTATCTTACCTCGTTATTTCGGATGAATTTACTCGCCTTTAGTCCCTTTGAATTGTCACACATGTTTCAAAATATGGCGGCATATTCATAGTGTATAGGTTCATAGCGCATAGGGGAGTGGATGTGCATGGTCGATCAAGTATTTGCTCTGATGGGGTGGATTGTTGCTTTTGGAGTTGTTATTGGGGGAGTCATCGCAGGCATCGCCCGTTTTGTCGAAAGGGATTCGACACAGTACGATATGATTTTTTTGTGGGAGCATCGTTATACCTTGGAGGAGCTGGAATTGGTTCGGGACAAGTAAACATTCAGCATAAGATAAACCTAGTCTGTGACTTGGTCCTTTAAGTTTTTTGATCACCGGCTGTGAAGCACACAGACCGCTCTCTCCAATAGGAGATGAGCGTTTTTTTTCTTTACAATAGAGGCATTACGAATCAAAATAAGCTTACTCAGATGAAGCTATTACGACCTGCTTTTGGTACAACTCGCATTCGCTCTTACAAGCTGTCTTGGACAACCCGGGCCTTCTACGAATAGTGGTTTAGCTAGAAATGAATAAGCAAGCCTAGCTTGCTTATGCAATCATAGCCGGGGTTATTAAGACAAATAAGCTACTTCAGTTGCCTAATCCGCACAATGAACAGCACAGCTTACTCCAAAACCCAAATCATAT
Source organism: Paenibacillus andongensis (assembly GCF_025369935.1). Classification (NCBI taxonomy): domain Bacteria; kingdom Bacillati; phylum Bacillota; class Bacilli; order Caryophanales; family Paenibacillaceae; genus Paenibacillus; species Paenibacillus andongensis. Next base: position 7,346,844 of record NZ_CP104467.1, read on the forward strand.
AAATTCTTATCTATCAAAAAAGGGCTATCCACAAGGCTGCAAGCCTTTGGATAACCCTCTTTATTATTTCGCTGGTGCTGTCGTAGCCGCTGGTGCAGTAGATGCTGCCGGAGATGTACCTGGTGATGCAGCTGGAGCAGTCGTCTTAGCCGGAACCGGTTTATGTACCATTTGACCGCCAATATGTCCTGTATAGCCAACGAGGATAACTGCCGCGAGTGAACCAATCAAATAGATAGGGTTACGACCTATTTCTTTCTTTTTCCAGATCAGTAAACCAACACGTACAATCGCTAACAGGATAGACAAAAACATCGTTAATTTCGCATAAAATTCATGCGGAACCACTAGTGGATTACGCCACGGAGATGGGCCTGTCAGGACACTTGCGATAGCCCCGAGCGCGCCCACAACTAGGCAAAGCATACCAGCGGAGTGCCATTCACGTTTTTTCGCGATAATGGCGATTAAGTCAAAAATAAAACTAAAAACAAGAAGTGCGATCGGTACATGTGTTACGATGTAGTGCAAATTTTTCAAGATATAATCCATTAATCTCTCTCCCCCATTTTAAAAAGCTATATAAAATTCCACACTACAAAGTGTAGTTTTGAATATCCGAAAAGTCAAGACTTTTCGGCAGTTTTTGTCGAAGCCCGTCAACTTTTCTGACATGAGCTCCGACTGTTAAATGTGAACCATTAGTCTCAGGGTATCCTATCTTAGATAAGTCCCACAAGTAAAATAATTGTTAAGAGCGAAATGAGCAGCCGCACGTGGGGCCATTTGAATGAGATTTTCCTCTGTGGATCGAGAATATGCATGATGCGTACATTCATTGAAATTTCGGCGAATGAGGCGTGAGATAAGGATACATGCGGTGTTGGTGCTTGTTTGAGTAGTTTGAGGAGAGCACTGCCTAAATGTGTGGACTGTTCCATTTGTGCAATGGCAAATTTGTCGGCCCTAAGTTCTATCATGATAGGGTATTTGTCGGCCATCCAAGCGAATATTGGAATGTACCACATCGACTTGGATATCATCGAAAGCAGGAAGATCGCGAGAGGATCTCTGTGCCTCATATGGCACTTCTCATGCTCGATAACAGCGCGCAGCTCGTTAGGGTCCAGCATGTCCATAAGTCCGGATGATAGGATCATCCGCGGCTTCCACAGCCCTATCGTCATTGCGATGGGAGCTTTGTAAGAAATGATCTGGAACTGACCTTCACCAAGCTGAAATTTATCGCGGTATTGCTCGGATAGATGAGGGTCTTGATACATCTCAACGAGTTTCATCGCTTTGATGGAGCCAAGGAAATGCTGAGCCGATATCCACAGAATTGCACTAAACGAGTAAAGGATAAGAGCGTTCACTACATGCCACGCAATGGGTGCAGGTACATGAAGATCTTTGAATAAAATGACACATAAATCAAAAATATTATAAAACGTTTTCCATTTAAAAATATACTGGAGTGCATAGAGCAGCATCTGTCCTAAAATAGCCCCCGATATGGCGAGTGACGCAGCATACAACCATTGAAACCGTTTTTCCATCATCGTTATCGATCCTTTTTGATTTCTTTAATTTTTTGCTCCAGCTGGTCGAGCAGATCGGGATCTACTTTATCAAGCGCATCCACCATATGGGTGACCGCCAAAGAACCGAATTCTTCGATAAGGTCAAATGTAAGCTCTTTGGACTGGGTTTCCATAAACTCATCTCTTGTAACAACAGGTTTGTACTTAAACGATCTTACAACGGATTTTTTTTGCAGAATTCCTTTGTCTACTAAGCGATTCATAACAGTCATAACGGTATTGAAATTGATAATTTTGGCTTGATCCAACTTCTGTTGGACATCCTTAATCGTCATTTCAAGGGAGTTGGTCCAGAGAATTTCCATAATCTTTGCTTCTAAGGGGCCGAAAAAGCGGTTAAGCCCGCTTCCTTTATATTTAAAGTTTTGCATTTTCATTATAGGCACACTCCTTACATAAGAAATTGTAGTTCGGGGTAGATGTGAAGTCAAGATCTGCCCAAAGAAACGCAAAAGCCCCGATCCTTGGCAGGAAACGGGGCTTTTTGTATTACTGGATACTCTGAAGCCTAGCTTTCTCATCGTTCAACGATTGAACGGCTTGCTGCAAAGCTGGCGAATCGGAATGATTCGATGCCTGCTCCAGCGCTCTTTCCGCATGAGTGATTGAATTTTGAGCCTCTTCCTTCGTCTGCGGCGTTGGATGAGACATCGCACGAGAAACGGCTGCATGGACATTTTCTACCGAGTTTTGCGCTGAGGATATCGGATTTTGTGATTGTAGGCTTGAATCGGGCTGTGTCATGGTGATTAAATTCCTCCTCTGGGGTTAATTCGTTACACCCGCTATGTTGAGGCATTTGCTCACATTTTATACCTTCTTTTTGATTCTCTTCTTTCTAAGGTTCTCCCCACAGCCGCGAAAAGAACAAAGGATATGCTGGCGCCAAGCACATTCAGTATCACGTCATCGGTATCGAAGCTGCCTACCCGCAGCAGCATTTGCAGCAATTCCAAACCTACAAGCGGACAACCAAAGTACAGAAGGAACGTTCCATAACGTCTTGCAGACCGAAATAAATAAGGAAGTAATAAACCATAAGGAGTGAAAACACCAATGTTACCAAACAAATTAATGATCCAAGTCCGGGTAGAAAACGAATCGGCATGCAGCACATATTACCAATCGTTCGAAAAGGAACGACATTGTAAGCAAGCTGACCTGTTGTGTGCATTTGCCGGCCGAAGCCTAGAAACATCCAATACAGCAAACAGCTCGTATAGCCTATGAAAAGCAGCCAGATAAGCGGCCGAGCGAGCTTGATATTCATAGTTAGTTATCCCCTTTAGATAAGCCAACAAAGGTTAAAACAAGAAACCTCCCTTCAGTCTCGACCGATGAGAGGTTTCTCGATTAGCGCAGCTTTATTTTTTCACACCGTCCAAAAATGTGAATGACTCAAAGGCCTTATTGAGCCGAGCCAGATTGGCTTCGGTGCGGACAGCATCATCCATACGGAGGGTAACTGTGTAAGAAATATGATTGCGATTGAAAATGTAGGTCGTTTCCTTGTAAGGGATCTTGGCGCTTGCATAGCTGATCTCATACTTCTTGGCTTTCACATCGCCAAAAAGCGAGATATCCGTATCTGTAAACGTATAGTCATTATCGTTATCGTGATTCTTTTTCTGAGCGGCATCTTCCTCTTTAACCATCTCTTCGTAGGTTGTTTTCGTTTCTGCATCGACGCTCAAGTACCCGCCTGTGAAGTGGAACGTCTTATTCACTTCATCTTTTTTATCATACGCCTTGCTGCTGGTCCAGATCTCTGGAATTTGCAGAGCGTATTTGAATTTCTCATTTTTGTAAGCAACTGTTCGATTGGGATCCATGAGTTCATCCAGATCTTGAATGAAGCCAAGCTCTTGATCCATGCTGTCTTTGTCCACTTTGATCGTAGCCGTTAGTGTTTTCAAGAGATCGTCAAGCGAATCTCCTTCTTCCTCTTTCGGATAGTTAACATCCACCTCATATTTATACTTATCCTTTATAAAAAAGAGGGAATAGCCTGCACTCCACTTACTCCCTAACGCACTCGCATAGGTTACTTTCAGAGCAGGCACACCGGCTAAGGTTAGCTCCTCGGGTTCTTCCATACTGCGGTATTTGGGTGCATAGGAATCTTCAAACTGCTTACGCTGACGATCCACCCACGCTCCCAGTGTATCACCGGATGAGGCTGAGGTTACGCCGACATGAAGCATTTGGGTATAGTCATCATTAAAGAAGGAGGAGCCGCCTGTATAACCACCTTGCTGCCAATTGGAGGGCAGATCAAAGGATAAGCCATACTCGTTCGTGTAGGTTGTATTTCCACCAGAGTAGACGGAAATGTCTTTCAGCGACTCATCCTTTTCGTTAAAGGAAACCTTAAAGCTGTCCAGTAAATCGTTATAGCTATTTTGCTTAAAATTGTTATTGTAATGCTCTTTCGATACAAATAATTGCACCGTATATAAGCTGCCTTGGTGAAGGTATCCGCGGGTCTGGATATAGCCTTCATCCCCTGAACGACCGACAATTTTGGCATAGGAATTACCTTCACGCTTCACATACTGACGCTCCAAAAGGCTACCAGCCACGCCAGAATAATCATCTTCATCACCGCTCGCCAATTTGTTCAGAAGCGCTGAAGGTGACAGCTCGTCGCTTTGATTGCTCTCCACTTTAATCGATAGTGAGAAATCCCCCTTCGCATCCACGAAACTGACGGAGTCGCCATCATCGGATTGATGACCTTTCACTAAGCCAGCAGGGTATTTCATAGACCATCCGTAGTGGCTGTCGCCGATTTTCGTTTTGCCGCGGTCTGCATCCAAATAAGAACCCTCAGCGTCCTGCGTATGTTTCGTTTCTAGTTGCTGCGCTTCTCCGAGAGTAACCGACTTCGATTTGGTGGAAGTACCCGATTGAATGGTTATTTCGATCGTTTCACCCGGCAAATACTTCTTAATCGCCTCATTGTAGTCCACCAGCGTCTTCACTTTACTTGTACCGATCGATACGAATAGATCATCTTGCTGAATGCCAGCCCCAGCCGCCGGTGAATCCGGCTCTACATAGGCAACTCTTAAGCCCGTAGAGCTTGGTAAACCAACAACCGCTTCCCAGCTTTCTTCCAACTCCAGACCGAGATATGGGCGTTTCACTTTGCCGTAAAGTTGAAAATGCTTTAATACATATTTGACGGTATCCACCGGAATCGCGAACCCGAGATTTTCGACGCCGATATCCGCGTATTTCATCGTATTAATACCAATGACTTCGCCATTCATGTTGATCAAAGCGCCCCCGCTGTTACCAGGGTTAATCGCCGCATCCGTTTGAATAAGCTGATATTGCGAATTCACAGAGCGGTCAAGCCCGCTGACAATCCCAACGGTGACGGAGTTTCTTAGGGCAAAAGAAATCGGAGTCCCGATTGCGGCTACGGTTTCACCCACTCTGATATCGGAGGAAGAGGCGAATTTCGCAGGTGATAGGCCAGTGGCATCGATTTTGACCAAGGCCAAATCGCTCTCCTCATCGATATTCGTAGCACGTCCATTATAAGTTGTACCGTTCGACGTAACGACGACGATATTTTTCATATCTTTGACCACATGTGCATTCGTCACGATAACACCGTTCGATTCCACAATGACACCCGTGCCGTGCGCGAGATTAAAGCGGTTCTTGTCTAAGGATTTATCCGAATCAGATGAAGGCTTTCCAATAATAGCTACAACCGAAGGTGACGTCTTCTCAATGACCTTCGGAACCTCAGCATTCACTTCAGCTGCATAAGATGGCGTAGGGCCCTGAAGAGAGACAAGTAAGAAGGCTGCAAGCAGCATCGTGATCCCTTTTTTCATAAACGTATTCCAATTCCCCATTGTTGTGTTCCTCTCTTTACAAAAGATGGCAATAGCTAGAATCTAGCATAATTAAGATAGAGAAACAATACAAATATTTCCACAAAAAGAGGGGTTTATCGACATTCCGTTATGTTTTCGGGGTATGAATACACCGATAATTGATTCCCGCAGATGAAGCCAACGACCGAAATCCCTAGATCCTGAGCCAAGCGAAGTGCTAGATTTGTCGGGGCAGATTTCGACAATCGGATAACTTCACTCCACTTCTGTCTCCAGTTCTTGGATGCGCCGCTGGGCATAGCGTGTATCCTTATGAGCGTGGTAGGTTTCTGCCTTCTCTACAATAACTGCTGTGTTATACTCCGGGATGCCCGCATACTGCTCATACACACCTTTGGGAATCAAAGAGTTACCTTCAGGCCAATGCACCTCAATGTTGCCTGGTTTTACGTCGGCACGCATAACCCTTCCGTGCATACTGCCGTAGCTGTTGTAGATCACGATCGCTTCACCTTCGTTTAAAGATAGAGCACTGGCGTCTTGAGGGTGGATCAAAACATCATAACGATCCGCTTCATTGAATGGATCGATGTCGCTGTAGATCATCGAATTGAACTGCTTGCCGCGGCGCGTCGTCACCGCGAAATGCCCTTCCGGCTTCCGCAGCTCCGGAAGCTCAATTGGCAGCAGCGCGCCGCGGCCATCCGGCGTCAGACAGACGCCGTCCTCGCACAGCCACGCGCCGCCGTATTGAAACACATCACCGCGCTCACGCAGGTACTGGATGCCGTTGTAGCTCGGCGCGGCCAGAGCGATTTCCGCGCGGATGGCTTCTGCGCTGCCGCAGCCCAGCTGCTCGGCGGCATCCGGTTTCACGCGGCGGGCGAGATCGACGTAGATCGCCCACTCCGCGCGGGCTTCGCCGATCCGAGGGCCGGCGATCTCGGGTGAGAAGTACACCATCCGCTCCGTGGAGGTGGACGTGCCTCCTCCGGGCTGCTCATAGCGCGTCATCGCGGGCAGCACCACCACAGCCTCCCGCGCGTCAAGCAGCGTGGAGGTGTTCAGGATGATGTCCTGGTGGACACGGACATCGATGCTTGTAAGGGCTTCGCGGACGAATGCCGGGTCCGGCATCGTCTCGAGGAAGTTGCCGCCGGATGTGTAGAACATCCGGAGCTTCCGCTCCTGCTTCTCGGGCAGGAGCGCGTTCTCGAGGGTGACACCGACGATGTCACCCTGCCATTTCGGCAGCTCGAACCCCCAAAGCTGCTCGATTCTTGCGCGGTCGGCGGCGCTGGCGATGTCGCCGCCCGGTAGGCTGAAGGGATCGGCGCCCATTTCGCCGGATCCCTGTACGCCGCTGTGGCCGCGGATGGGCATCAGCCCACAGTGTTCGCGGCCTAGGAAGCCCCGCAGGAGGGCGAGATTCGCCACCTGCGAGATGTTGTCCGTGCCGAAGCGGTGCTGTGTGAGCCCCATGCTCCACACGAAAACCGCGCTCTTGGCACGCGCCAGCAGCTCCGCGAACTCGCGCATGCGTTCGCGGGTGAGGCCGGACGACTGCTCAAGCGTCGTCCAGTCCTGCTGCGCCACATGGGCGCGCAGCTGTTCCAGCCCGTTCGTGTGCGCCTGCACGAACGCATGATCAATCGCGGAGCCCGGCTCGCGCTCCTCCATCTCGAACCACACCTTCATGACGCCGTTCATGAAGCCGATATCCCCGCCGATGTTCACTTGATACACATCGTCGGCCAGCTTCGTCCCGAATAACGCGGATTCGGGTATTGAAGGAATCCAGTACTGCTCCATGGACGGCTCATAGTACGGGTTTATGACAATGATTTTCGTCCCTTTGCGCTTGGCCGCGTACATATACTTCGTCGAGACCGGCTGGTTGTTCGCGGCCACGCTGCCCCAGAACACAAGGACGTCCGTGCCGATCCAGTCCTTGTAATTGCACGTCGAAGCGCCCACGCCAACGGAGCGCTTAAGTGCCGTCTTCGACGGGGAGTGGCAAATTCGCGAGGCGTTGTCGATGTTGTTCGTACCGAGCAACCTTGCCACCTTCGCTGCCACATAGTACGACTCGTTCGTAATCCCCCGAGCCGTCAAGTAAAAAGCCATCTGCTTCGGATCAATCGTACGCATCTTTCCTGCAATCGTGTCCAGCGCCTCATCCCATGTGGCTCGGCTGAATTTCCGCTCCCCATGGCGGCGAATGAGCGGATAAGGAATACGCCCGAGCTGTCTGAGCTCGGTGCTGCTCATTCGGCTCAGCTCATCAATGTCCGCATGCAGCAGCTCCTCGCGAATCGCCGGCATCGTGTTCAAACGCAGCACATTCAGCCGCGTTGTACACAGATGCGGCCCCGCCAGCGTTTGGTCGTAGAGCCCTGATACGCCTAGCGCGCAGCCATCACACACACCTTGCGTCAGAATGCGATACGCATAGGGCAGATTATCGCGATTCTGCCAGGCGATTTTTGCCGTTTCGCGAATATGCTGTGGCTTTATTTTCCCGAGCCCAAACGGCACCTTGCTGACCCAAAGCTTCGGATCTGGTTTTGCGGGCAGCTTGATTGGCCCTGTATGTTTCGTTTTCCCCATCTAAAAACGCTCCTTTGGTTCTATTTTTATATCCTTTTCACTAGCTTGCTTTTGCTTTTGCTTTTATTTTTGCTCTTGCTTATGCACTTGGCCTTGCACTTACTCTTACTCTTACTCTTACTCTTACTCTTACTCTTGCACATACTCTATGTATTTCTTCACCTTCATACCTACGAACAACTCTCTGGTAACCCTCGCTTACACCCCACTCTAACCGCTATCCCATTGGCTCAGATCCTCGAGTCACTTCCCCCGCTTCCATCTCACGCAGCATCATATCACTATCGCTTCCCCCCAACTCCGTGCACCCAATAGCTGCACTAAAACATCACCCAAGCAAGCAAAAAACCACCGCAAAACAATCTCAAGCCCCCTCTCATCAGAGGAAGTCTCAAGCCTTGTCTCACAGTGGTTAGTCTCCGGCAGGTTCGCTACCAAGTGCCAAGCACCTTTACCTATGTATATGCTGCTAGTCGAGCAGTTATTTAAAGAAATCCTCTTACTAGATGGCTTCCATTTGAACCGCACCTGCAAAAAGTGCAGCAAAGCGGGCTTATTTTACTAGATTCAATGGTTTTGATGCATTTCCTACAGCTAATCTGGCCCAATCTCTGCAAAAACGTCAAAAGCAGCTAATTTTACTGCACAATTTGCAGCTCTTTCCGATTTCACCGCTATTTAGCCGAAAATAGATGCACTTTTTACATCCTATCTACCTACAAAACTTCTTTTCCAAATCCTGATCAAAAACAAACACCGACATCCCCTCATCCAGCTCAATATCGATATCGACGAACAGCTTAACGAACTTCGCGCCAAGCAGCTCCTCCATTTCGACAGGGGGGTGTTCTTTATAAATCTCTTTCACCATTTCCGTGCGAGCCGTGCGGAGCATTTGCCTGCCATCGCCGGTTTTCGCTATAAACTTTTCGACAGGAGAGAGGTTTCCTGCCATTTCGCATATCGCCCAGCACTTACAAAAGGTCGTCATCACGCGCTCCGGCCCCTTGCCCATATGCTTTTTGCGGTAAGCTTTCACTAGATTACTAAATTCGGCCTCCATTCGGTTCATCGGCCAGCCACCTTTATATATACTGCTTCAATCATAGCAAGAAAGCATATACCTGACAACCGAACCGCTAGACTCATTTATAAAAAGAGTGGACAACTTTGCCCACTCTCTCATTTCCTACTACTAGCAAATTCACTGTCTCTATCTTTAATCGTTATCCTCTTCATCCCATTTGCGGGAGTACGCTTTCTTCGTTACCCAGAATGTCAAAACCACGATGATCACAAGGGCAATAATACCTAAGATGATGGCACCAACCATTGTCTAACTCTCCTCTTTTACTTATCCCTTATTATTACCCTTTACTATAGCTCGAAAATCTGTAAACACGCAAACGAATAACCCCTTTTCGATGGCTAAAACAAATCCAACTGCCGTGGTCCCAGCCCTTCATATTCTAAACCGAGCAGCCCCATCAATTCCTTGGCATTTCCTGCGGCATGTCCGCCTGAATTGTTATTGAAGATCACGCATACCTCTCGCGTTTGCTGCTGCAGCTCTAGCAGCCACGTTTTCCACTCCAGCAGTTCCTGCTGATTGTAATGGTATAAGTACCGTACGTCGCGCCAGTTCGCTTCGTTGTTTTGCACCCATCCGCCCACATTGCGGCCGTGGAATCGAACCATCGTCATCTCGGGATGTGTAGCCTCCAACACAGTCGGCACCGAACCAATCCCAGCCTGCGGCTCATCACAGATGCTGTGCATCCAACCCTCTCGCCGCATAAAGGTAAGCGTCTTGTCTCGCATTTCCTCCGTGAACCAGCTCTGATGGCGGAACTCCAGTGCAACTGGTACATTCCCCATCCTCTCCTTAGCATCACGCAGCACATCCACATTCGCCTTACTGCAATCAAACCATGGCGGGTACTGAAACAGAACAGCTTTAAGCTTCCCCGCTTCTTGAACAGGTCGGATCGACTGGAGGAAAACCTCAAACATTTGTACCATCCCACCAGCAAAAGGGTTCTCTCCCCGCAGATGACCCGTCATTCCTTGGTATGCCTTAATAATGAAACCAAAGCATTCTGGCGTGTCTTGGTTCCATTTTATATAGTTACGTTGCGGTTGGATCGCGTAAAAAGATGTATCCACTTCCACAATCGGAAAGTGTGCGCCATACTCCCGCAGCTTCCCTTTGCTGCCGCCCAACTCATGGTCGCCCCAGCCGGCTAGACCGATGTTGATCATGTCCCTCACCTCTCGGCAATTCGTTCGTTAATCCCATTGTAGCGTGCTGATGCCAACGGAAACAACTTATCTGGTCATAAAACAGTCATTCCTCCCTGACATTACGTTGTCAGCAACTTGCTATATAATGGAATTAATATATCAAATGATCGTTCAAATCATAGGAGGCATGAACATGTCATTATTTAATTCTTCAGACGAGGGCTGCGCTAAAATGGACATTGCTAAACCCGACATGACCGGTTGTGCCAGCCCTATCCTTAGTCAGCGCTCCTTAAACCGAGCCCTACTATCTCGGCAATTGCTCCTCGAGCGCTCGGACATGCCCATCCGCGCAGCGGTCGAGCATCTAGTCGGGCTGCAGGCGCAAGCTCCCAACCCACCGTACGTGGCGTTGTGGACTAGACTGCAGAACTTTCGCCATGAGGAGCTGTCTCGGCTCATCATGGACAGAAGCATCGTGCGCATCGCCCTCATGCGCTCGACGATCCACCTCGTCACGGCCGAAGACTGCCTGACGCTGCGCCCCGTCCTGCAGTCCGTGCAGGACCGCGCCTTAAAGGGCACGTTCGGCAAGAAGCTTGCCGAACTGGATCTAGACGCGCTCGCCGCCGCCGGGCGAGCGCTCCTTGAGGCGCAGCCGCTCACCTTCGGTGAGCTCGGCAAGCGCCTCCAAGCCCAGTGGCCGCAGAGCGATGCCACTGCTCTCTCGCAAGCGGTGCGCTGCCGCTTGCCGCTTGTCCAGGTGCCGCCCCGCGGCATCTGGGGCGCCAGCGGGCAGGCCGCCCACACCACAGCGGAGGTTTGGCTCGGCCGCCCGCTGGCACAAGGGCAAGACCCCGAAGCCATGCTGCTGCGCTACCTGGCGGCCTTCGGACCTGCATCCGTCAAGGATATGCAGGTCTGGTCCGGGCTTACTCGGCTGCGCGAGGTGGTCGAGCGGCTGCGCCCAAGCCTGCTCTCCTTCCGCGACGAGCAAGGAAACGAGCTGTTCGACCTGCCGGACGCTCCTCGGCCGGACCCTGCAACCCCAGCTCCGCCGCGTTTCCTGTCGGAGTTCGACAATATGCTCCTGTCCTACGACGATCGCACCCGCATCATGCGTGATGAAGATAAGCATCTAGTGTTTTCGGACAATGGCATCATCCGTGCCACGCTGATTGTCGATGGTTTTGTTCGCGGCATTTGGTCCATTACCCAGAAGCATAAATCGGCTATTTTGACCATCAACTTATTCGAGCCCTTATCCCAAGTTGCTCAAGATGAGGTTACTGATGAAGCGGAACGCCTATTTGATTTGATCGCTCCTGATGCCAATACGCGGGATATTGTCTTTCAATAATAAAAGCCCGAGACTGCCCCGGCACAGGAATTTACAGAAATGACTTTGATTCAGAAACAATAGAATATTATCAGTTTATAGATGAATATTTCGATGAGGCAGAGCCGCGGGGTTAATGAGTGAGAGCCACTTTGTTAACAAAATAGAGCCACCCTCTCGGCATTTTTTCAAAAAAGGCTGAGCCTCTGAAATGCTTATGGAGTTGGTTAGTAGTTTACACATCTTTCTATGAAAAACAAAGGTAAGGCTGGTGCAACCAGTCAAAAAGGATTAATCTCCCATAAGCGCTACCCATATTGGGTGCGACAGTCTGTGAATTAGTTCTGTGATTGCTACTTTCACAAACAGCTAAAGCAGTCGGCCCGAAGGTCAGCTGCTTTTGTTGAAGTAACTTGCAGTGGTGAAAAGTTTTAATTGAAGTTATCATGATTGATATTAAGTCATAGGATGGGGCAATCAATTATGTTGAATTATGTGGGCGGAAGTAATTTTCGTGTGAGTATAAATCTATGAATATTCCAATTTTAACCACCAAACTGTATATCCCCCTGACACGGTCTAAAGTTGTCCTCCGACCGCGTCTGATCGAGCGGCTGAACGAGGGTCTGGACCGTAAGCTGACCCTCATCTCTGCCTCCGCCGGCTTTGGCAAGACTACGTTGGTCAGCGAGTGGGTCGCCGGTTGTGATCGACCTGTCGCATGGGTGTCACTGGACGAAGGGGATAACGACTCTACACGCTTCCTGACTTACCTTGTCGCTGCTCTGCAGACGATTGCGGAGAATATTGGAGGAGGCGTGGTCAGTGCACTCAAATCCCCTCAGCCACCGTCAACCGAATCGATTCTAACGATCCTGCTCAATGAATTCTCAGCCCTCCCGTACAAATTCGTCCTCGTCCTTGACGACTACCATGTTATTAGTGCCAAACGGATCGACGATGCCCTCAACTTCCTACTCGAGCATCTCCCGCCACAGATGCACCTGGTCATCGCCACCCGTGAAAATCCGCACCTTCCCCTGGGTCGGTTACGCGCCCGAGGCCATCTGACCGAGTTGCGTGACACAGACCTGCGTTTTTCTCCCAGCGAAGCGGACACTTTCCTTAAACAGGTGATGGGCCTGGGTCTATCGGCCGATGAAGTGAGTGCGCTGGAGACCCGTACCGAAGGCTGGATTACGGGACTCCAACTGGCGGCACTTTCGATGCAGGGGCGCGAGGACATTCCTGCGTTCATTCGGTCATTCGCTGGAGACAATCGGTACATTGTGGACTATCTGGTCGAAGAGGTCCTGCAGCGTCAGCCCGATCATGTCCGGAGCTTTTTACTACAGACCTCCATTCTCGACCGGTTGCATGGCCCGCTGTGCGATGCCGTCACCGGCCATGAGGAAGGCAACGCGCGGTTGGAGTCCCTGGAACGAGGCAACTTCTTTGTCGTTCCACTGGATGACAGGCGCCACTGGTATCGCTATCATCATCTCTTTGGCGAGGTTCTCTCTGCGCATTTGAGGGCGGATCTGCCCGATCAGGTAGCTACGCTGCATCGTCGGGCGAGCAAATGGTACGAGCAGCATGGCTTCTCGGCCGATGCGATCCGCCACGCGCTGGCCGCCGAGGATTTTACGCGAGCGGCGGACCTGGTCGAGCTGGCATGGCCAGCCATGCTCAGGAGTAGACAGGGGGCTGCGGCGTTGGGCTGGCTGAAGGCGCTCCCCGACGAGCTGGTCCGATGCAGGCCTGTGCTCAGCGTTGTGTATGCCTGGGCTTTACTGGCTGGCGGCGAGTTAGAGGCCGTTGAGGACCGACTGCGCGACGCCGAACGATGGCTGGAGACGACGGCAGACATGCGTGAGCGACCGGAAGCCCCATTGGCTAAGATGGTCGTTGTGGACGAAGAGGAATTTCGCCGTCTTCCGGGTGCGATCGCCGTGTACCGTGCCGCACATGCCCAGGTGCTGGGTGATGTACCCGCCGCCATGAAATACGCCCGGCGAGTGCTCGACCTCGTACCTGATGACGACCATCTCCCGCGCGGAGCGGCAACTGCGCTCCTAGGACTGGTATCCTGGGCGAGTGGGGATCTCGAGGCAGCATATCGGATGTTTGCCGATGGCATGGCTAGTGTGCAGCTGTCCGGGAACATTTCTGACGCAATCGGGGGCGCAATCGCTCTGGCTGATATACGGATTACTCAAGGTCGACTCCGCGAGGCGATACGTACCTATGAGCGGGGATTGCAGCTTGCGAGGGAGCAGGGCGAGCCTGAACTGCGGGGAACGGCAGATATATACGTGGGAATGAGTGAGCTCTACTGTGAGCATGACGATCTGCTTGCCGCCATGCAGCACCTGCTGAGAAGCAAAGAGCTGAGCGAGCGTACTGGATTCCCGCAAAACCGGTATCGCTGGCACGTCGCAATGGCTCGAATACGGGAGGCACAAGGAGATCTGGACTGTGCGCTCGACCTGCTCCACGAGGCAGAGCACCTGTATTTGGGTGGATTTTTCCCAAATGTGCGTCCTGTAGCGGCGTTGAAGACACGTGTGTGGCTCGCGCAGGGTAGGTTGGGTGAAGCCCTCGACTGGACACGGGAGCAAGGCCTGTCCGCTCGGGACGACCTTTGCTATCTGCGCGAATTCGAGCACATCACCCTGGCCAGAGTGCTCTTGGCCAAGTATAAGAACGACCGTGCAGACCGCTCCATGCTTGAGGCAAAGGGACTCCTGGAGCGCCTCCTCCAAGCAGCGGAAGAAGGAGAGAGGACGGGAAGCGTGATCGAAATCCTGGTGGTGCAGGCACTTGCTCACCATATGCAAGGCGATATCCTTGCTGCGCTTGTGCCGCTGAAACGCGTACTGACCCTGGCTGAGCCAGAGGGCTACGTCCGCATCTTTGTGGACGAAGGCCAACCCATGGCGGCCCTGCTAAAAGCGGCCGTGAAACAGGGGATCGCCCCGAACTATGTCCGTCACCTCCTGACAGCCTTTGGCAAGGCTGAGGGCAGCAGAACGCCTGCCAAACAAGTTGTGAGCGAGCCATTGAGCGAACGAGAACGTGAAGTACTTCGGCTGCTCAGAACCGACTTGAGTGGCCCTGACATTGCCCGCGAACTCAATGTGTCCCTGAACACCCTGCGGACCCATACCAAAAACATTTATGACAAGCTTGAGGTGAATAACCGTCGGACAGCAGTCCGCCGGGCTGAGGAACTCGATTTGTTTTAGCAAGCCCGCAACTACTACCCCCGGCCCTGGCAGGTTTAGCGAACCAGTGCCGGGGCTTTTTTTCTCCCACATAGCCTCCCGATTGACAAATCATCACATCAATCACCACATATGGTGATGCCGTCTCACCACATGAACGTGTATCTTCAGATTAAGAAAGGAACGCAGGCAATGAAGTGGAGATGCATCCACAGGAGGAACATGAAGGAGGCGCAGAATGAGTGAAACACACGTATCAACAGAGGACCATCACGAGGCTGAACTTTACGAAATTCGCCTCAAGGGGCATCTTGATGCCCGGTGGGCTGACCGATTTGAGGGGCTGAGCTTCACCTACGAAAACGACGGAACAACCATCCTCACCGGACCCGTGGTCGATCAGGCCGCATTACATGGCTTGCTGAGGAAAGTGCGTGATCTCGGACTGCCATTGATCTCAGTCATTCAGGTTGATCCCAAACAGGCGAACAGGCCTGATGCCAGCGCGGACACTGATCACAATCGTTCGAAAAAGGAGACAAACACATGAATACCAATCACCAGACACCAGACATTAAAGGGAACAATAAGGAGAGAAAAATGAAGATAACAGCCTCGAATCTCATCCGTTGGGCAGGTTTAGCAGCTATGTTGGCAGGGATCCTTT
Organism: Paenibacillus andongensis; assembly: GCF_025369935.1. Taxonomy (NCBI): domain Bacteria; kingdom Bacillati; phylum Bacillota; class Bacilli; order Caryophanales; family Paenibacillaceae; genus Paenibacillus; species Paenibacillus andongensis. The sequence goes on from NZ_CP104467.1 coordinate 7,362,392, forward strand.
TCATAGTCATTCAGTCGATCCATCCACCTGAAAATCTTTCGTCAGTCACTACCGGCGCATGGGCAATCGTCCACTACTTGACCATCGCCATGGCCCTCTTCGGCCTACTAGGCATTGCGGGGATCTACGCCAGGCAAGTGAAAGAGGGCGGTTGGCTTGGTTTGGCCGGCTTTCTCCTGTTTAGCCTCTTTTGGGTAGCTACGACGGCCTTTACATTCGCCGAAGCCTTTATCTTGCCGCTGTTGGCGTCCGACGCGCCGAAGTTTGTGGAGGGATTCTTGGGGATCTTCAGTGGGTCCGCCAGCGAGGTTAGCCTCGGAGCTCTCACAGCGGTAGGGCCGCTAGCAGGGGCACTTTATATTCTGGGCGGCCTGCTACTTGGCATCGCTACGCTCCGCGCCGGTATCCTGCCGCGCTGGGCGGCCGGTCTGCTTGCCTTCGGTGCCGTGTCGACCCTCGCGTCTTCGCTGCTCTCGCACCCGCTCGATCGGATTTTGGCGGTGCCGATGGGGCTAGCCCTGGCTTGGCTGGGATTTGCACTCTGGTCTGAACGGCGAGAAAAAGCCTCGTAATCCTTACCCGGCAGGGGAAGCCCCCAGCTCTGCCAACCGGAGCGATATCTACAATGAAGATCAATCCCTTGATGTGCCTGAGCTCAATGAGTTAGGGAAACCCACGTCTCAGAAAACCAAAGTGCCGGCAAAAACAAGTTCGGCAAAGTGGATCGTCGCTGCACGTATCCAAGAACTCAAAAAACAAACCCCGAGGCCGCCCTCGAGGTTTGTTACTATCTCACCTTATTTCTGCGCCCGCTTCTCCCATTTCGCCTTCAGCGCACTTTCTATTTCAGCAAATACCTGCTCGGTGGTCTTACCTTCCGTGGAGATACCTAATTTAACCGCTTTTTCGTTCAGCTTTTCGGCCCTTTTACTTTCTTTACTCGCCTTTAAAGCAGCGCGTATTTCTTTGGCTGTTTTGCCTTCGGTGGCAACACCCGCTTTTGTTGCTTTTTCTTGCAGTTTCGATAAAGCTGCCGCTTGCAGCTCTGTTCTAATCTCTTTATTTGTTTTTCCATCGGTAGTAATACCGAGCTTAGCCGCTTTCTCTTGCAGCTTCGGTAAAACGGCCGCTTTAAGCGCTGCTCTCAGCTCTTTATTCGTCTTCCCATCCGCGCTAACACCTAGCTTGGTTGCCTTCTCTTTCAGCTTCACTTGAACAGCAGCTTGGATATCAGCTTTCAGCTGTTCCGCTGTTTTGCCGTCTGTGCTAATCCCCAGCTTCGCTGCCGCTTTGTTCAATTGCTCTGTATGTTTGGCTGCACTTAAAGCTTTAAGTTCCGCTTTGATCTGCTCAGTCGTTTTACCATCTGTTGATAGGCCAAAAATTTGCGCTTTATCCAGAAGCAGCTGCTTGACTGGTTTAGCAGACTTGCTTGTTGGCGCTGCAGTAGACGCCCCCTGAGTGTTCTCAGCAAAAACAGCCACTGGAACAGACAATACAATCGCTCCTACCAACGCAAGGCCTGTTAATTTTTTCAACATAAGTATCGCTCCTCGATTCGTTTATGGTTATGTTTACCTTACAAACCCTATCTTACCGAATAGTTATGTCATAAGTTTGTCATGCGGCGAAGATTAGGCGACTGCAAATATATTTTAAATACCGTACCCATTTGAAGTTGTGATTCCACTCGAATCGAACCGCCATGCGCTTCTACGATGTGTTTACTGATGGTTAAGCCGAGGCCTGCGCCGGAACGGTTGCGGCTTTCGTCCGTTTTATAGAAACGATCGAATAGATGCGGCAGTTTCTCTGGCGCGATACCTAGTCCGTTATCCCACACTTCGATCCAGCGTTCGTTCTTGACTACTTTTACTCGAATACCTGCCGAGGACCCCTCAGGAATATGGTTAATGGCATTGTCCAGCAAATTGATAAACACCTGCCTCAAACGGTCAGCATCCGCATAAACCAAGTATGGCCCTTCTGCCTCCGAGCTCAGCTCGATTTGCTTTGCTTTGGCTTTCATCTTGAGTTGGGTAACCACCAGCCCTATTAAGTCAGGGACATCGACATCCTGGAGATTTAATTTGACCTGCTTCTCCTCAAAAGACGACAGTTCCATCAAATCATCAACCAAATGGCTCAGTCGAAGGGTCTCTTGAAGAGATACTTGAATGAATTCCTTCGCATCCTCAGGCTCAACAACACCATCCGTTATCCCTTGCAGGGAAGCTCTAATGGTCGTCAACGGCGTCCGCAGCTCATGGGAAATTTCGGATAGGAATCGTTTGCGTCCCTCTTCTACCTTCTGCAGTTTACCGGCCATGCGATTCAAAGATCCTGACAACGAGGCGATTTCGTCCTTGCCTCTAACGGGTACCCTTCCGCTGAAATCCCCCAAGGCCAGAGCCTCTGCGGTTTTACTCATGAGCTGAATCGGCTTCATAAAATGTCTCGAAACGAAGTACAGCACAGCAATCGCAAGTAACGCAACCGTTAGTGCTGATAGGAATATTGCTCGATTAATGCCATTGATCGTATCTTGAATATTTATAATGGGCGTATATAAGAAAATCCCGCCAATCACGCGATTCTCCTGCATCACAGGCCGCCCGACAATGAGCATATTTACCGTACTATTTTGAGCAAAATTGCTTCGCACTGTCACTTGATTGCCCGACAACACTTTATCCACCCATTCCTTACGTGCTGGGGCCTCGCCCACCGCTTGAATCTTATCCAGATTGGCTCTGGGATGCTTGATAACGGCAACGCGAACGTTCGACGTTTTTTCAATGGCGCTAATCTGCTTACGGAAATCCTTCAGCTGTGTCGAGTTATCGAACAAATCTTTGGCCAGTTCTCCCACTTGCTCAACCTTCTCTAGGAGAAGCTTCTCGCTGCGTTCATAGGTTTTCTGTTTCATCGTGTAGCCAATGGTTCCGGAAATGGCAAGAATGGACACAACGGTAATTGAAATATAAATAAATAATAGCTTGCGGTAAAAGGAGTTCAGCATGCTCCTGGCCCCTCAAACTTATACCCGACGCCCCATACGGTACGGATGCTCCAGTCCTCTTTCCTCTGCGTCAAAGCCGAAAGCTTTTGTCTCAAACGTTTAATATATAAATCCACGACGCGGTCTTCACCCTCGAAATCCCAACCCCATATCTTGGCGATCAGGTCCTCCCGGGTGAATACCTGATTCGGATTTCGCACGAAAAACAGCAGCAGCTCATACTCTTTCTTGGGCAAAGCAACGAGCTGCCCTTCTACAGTCACATCATGGGACAAGCTATCCACTCGCAAGCTGCCCATTTCATATAGATGAGCAGGCGCAGCAGCTTCTGTGCGGAGCAGCGTCCTGCGGAGAATTGTGGTCACACGAGCAACCAGTTCATTCGGGTCAAAGGGCTTCACTAGATAATCGTCGGCGCCCATCTGCAAACCTTCTATTCGCTCATCCACGTGACCTCTAGCCGTCAGCATGAGAATGGGCACATCACTCTTCGCACGAATTTTCTGACAGACCTCCCAGCCATCGCGTTTGGGCATCATAATATCGAGTACAATGAAGTCTGGGTGAAGCTCATCGAACTGGGTTAGAGCCTGCTCACCGTCATTTGCGGTTACCACCTTATAGCCGTTTTTTTCCAAGTATAACTTCGTAATCCGGCAAATATTAAGATCATCATCTACCACCAATACGGTTGTCACACGGCACTCTCCTTAAAAATAGGATATATCGTTTATATTACTGGATATTTGTGAACAAAAAATATATTTTTTCAAAATCATTTTTTTCTCGCCAGGCTGCCTACACAACAAAAAATCCTAGTTCTCACTAGGATTTCCTGTCTAATCTTTGTATGGACTCAAACGAGTCCAATCTTATATTTCAAACGAGCTTTTCAGCGAGACAATTAGGTTAAACACCAGCTTGTCGCTTGTAGTATGTTTCGGATCTACGTTGAAATAGCCGTGGCGGAAAAATTGGAACTTATCATGCGGCTGTGCTTGCTTCATATTGTCTTCCACGAAACCTTGTATGATTTGCAACGAGTTCGGGTTCAGGTTCTCTAAGAATGAAGCATCTTCGTCCTCTTGGTTATCAAGAATCAGCGGCTCATACAAGCGGAACTCCGCAGGTACAGCACTTTTCGCATCCACCCAGTGGATCGTTCCTTTGACTTTGCGGCCGGTAAAGCCGCTACCGCTTTTCGTTTCCACGTCATAGGTGCAGTGCAGCTCAACCACTTTGCCATTCTCATCTTTGATGAAGTCATTGCACTTGATGAAGTAGGCGTTTTTCAAACGCACTTCGTTGCCGGGAAATAACCGGAAATATTTGTTCGGCGGATTTTCCATGAAATCGTCTTGCTCGATGTAGATCTCGCGGGAGAACGGAATTTGGCGATTGCCCATCTCCGGATTCTCTGCGTTGTTCTCCATATCCAGCATTTCCACTTGATCCTCCGGATAGTTCGTAATCACGACTTTGAGCGGATTCAGAACACCCATCGTACGCAGCGCCTTCAATTTCAAGTCCTCGCGGATAAAATGGTCCAGCATCTTCGCATCTACGACGCTGTAGCTGCGAGCTACGCCGATTTCGCGAGCGAAATTGCGAATCGCTTCAGCCGTAAATCCTCTGCGTCGCAGACCAGAGATGGTAGGCATCCGCGGATCGTCCCAACCGTCAACGGCTTTCTCGTCGACAAGCTGTTTCAGCTTTCTTTTACTCATCACCGTATTCGTCAGGTTAAGACGTGCAAATTCATACTGTCTAGGCACATTCGGCATTTCGCACTCACGAACAACCCAATCGTAGAACGGGCGTTGATCTTCGAACTCGAGCGTACAGATGGAATGCGTAACACCTTCAATAGCATCTTCCAGCGGATGCGCGAAAGCGTACATCGGATAGATGCACCAAGCATCTCCCGTATTATGGTGATGGGCATGCACGACACGGTAGATAATCGGATCGCGAAGGTTGATATTCGGCGAAGACATATCGATCTTAGCACGAAGAACACGCTCTCCATCTTTGAATTCACCTGCACGCATACGCTCAAACAAGTCGAGATTCTCTTCGATACTGCGCTCGCGATAAGGACTGTTCGTACCCGGCTGTGTAAGCGTCCCGCGGGTTTCACGGATTTCATCCGCTGTTTGGTTATCCACATACGCCAACCCTTTGCGGATCAATACCAGTGCGCGGTTGTACATTTCTTCGAAATAATCCGAAGCAAAGAACAAGCCATCCCACTGGAAACCGAGCCATGCCACATCGGCTTTAATGGATTCTACATATTCCGTATCTTCCTTCACCGGATTCGTATCGTCGAAGCGAAGGTTCGTTAACCCTTTGAATTCATCTGCAAGCTCAAAATTAAGACAAATCGATTTCGCATGACCTATATGAAGGTAACCGTTCGGCTCCGGGGGAAATCGGGTGATTACCTGACTGACTTTGCCTGATTTCAGATCTTCGTTTACAATGTTCTTAATGAAATTGGATGGAGTGTTTATCGTTGTACTCTTCGTTTCCATATTCGCCCAGCCTTTCTCCCACCGGTTAAAGTTTTATTTTATATCATACACTAAATCTTACTAAAATATAAAGGAGTCCGCGATATGGAGACATTCGAACATTATTTAGATAAATATGCAGAGCTTGCAATTCGTGTAGGATTAAACGTACAAAAGGACCAAACCGTCGTCATCATGACGCCGATCTCCTGCGCTGATTTTGTGCGCAAGCTAACGAAAAAGGCTTACGACGCTGGCGCCAAAGATGTCGTCATCGACTGGGACGACGATGAAGTGAAGGCGCTGCGCATCAAGCATGCCCCGGAATCTACGCTGCGCGAGTACCCGATGTGGCGAGCAAACGGCCTGGAAGAGATGGCGAAGGAAGGTGCCGCCTTCCTCCAAATCTACGCGCCTAACTCCGATTTACTCAAAGATGTAGACCCTGAGCGGGTCGCCATCGCTGGAAAAACTACGGCAACTGCGCGTGAAGGGTTCCTGAAATATTTGCGCAGCAATCAGGTGAACTGGCTGATGGTCTCCTTCCCGACAGCGGAATGGTCGGCTAAGGTATTCCCGGATTTGAGCGAACCCGAACGCATTAAGAAGCTGTGGGAGCAGATTTTCAAGCTAACTCGCGTGGATAAAGAAGATCCGGTTGCCGCATGGAAACAACATATTGAGACGCTGACCGAAAAACAGAACTTACTGAACAACAAAAAGTACAAGCAGCTTCATTTCAGAGCTCCTGGTACAGATTTATACATAGAGCTAGCCCCTAAGCATCAATGGGTTGCCGCAGGTAGCGAGTCGGAGCGAGGCATTTTCTTCGTGCCGAACATCCCAACGGAAGAAGTCTTTACGATGCCTGCACGAAATGGCACGAACGGAACCGTTCGCAGCACGTTGCCGCTGAGTTATCAAGGCTCCCTAATCGATGGCTTCAGCCTGAAATTCGAGAATGGCCGAGTTGTAGAAGCGACAGCTGAGGTGGGTCAAGAAGTGCTGAATAAGATGCTGGACATGGATGAAGGCGCTCGTTACTTGGGTGAAGTGGCACTCGTGCCTTACGACTCCCCCATTTCACAGTCAGGCCTCATTTACTACAACACCTTATTCGACGAAAATGCTTCCTGTCACGTAGCGCTCGGTAATTCATATCCGTTCACGATTGAAGGCGGAACGGCGATGAGCCCCGAAGAGTTAGTTCAGAATGGCTACAATAAAAGCTTAATCCACATTGACTTTATGATCGGCGCTGCTAGCATGGAGATCGATGGCATTCTTGCAGATGGAAGCCGCGAGCCTTTGTTCCGCCAAGGCAACTGGGCATAATAGAAAGACCGCCACATCATGGAACCATTGCACTCCGTGAGATGGCGGTCTTTTTAACGTAACTTGCCAGGCAGTGTTTTAACAATCGAAGAGTCTTTTAACATCCATTTCCCTTGCTTCCATTTCCAAACGGAGATGGCGTATCCCAGTGTATCGGCATTCGCTATACCGGTGATTCGCTGAGCACCTCTCAGCTCACAATACCCATCCCGATCTACATCTATCGGCTTCAAAGCGCCATAAGCATGAACATCCACAATTATCGGCTTCACTACTATGCCATTTTTGTATACACCGAATTTCTCATAATCGTCCTTGCGGTCTTTAATATCAATTTTGAAAGACTTCCCTGTCTCTTCAATCTTCATTTTTACCACATAATTTTTCTTGAAGGCGGCCTTTACATGAAGTGGACTAGGCAGCGGGATCGCAGTCGGAACATTATTTTTCAGAGAGTATATGTAGTAGTTGGATAGTCCCCCACTGCCCCCTGTTTCGGCAGATACATAGATTTGAGGCAGTTTGTCCTGAATAAAGTCACAGAAATCCATCTGCGGATTATACCCGCCCTCAAGCGGGATGACAACATGGGTCTGTGCCTGTCCTATGACGGTAATGAATAGCTTATCATAGTACGGACTGCTAGTATCCGACTTCATCCCTACCAGGGATACCGTATCTGGTTTGCCATCACCAGTGACATCAATCTCACGCGTTTGTATAAGCTCGCCTTGCTGTGCGGTTTGTGGTGGCGGTAATTCTTCAGCGGACACGAGTTCCCCTTTCCATAAGGATGTGCTGCTCAATAGTAAGCTAATCACTGCTGAGTGTAGGGCGATTTTAACGCATTTTCTAAACATGTCATCCGACTCCTAATATAGGGATCTTTGAGTGTAGCTCAAAGTCTCTCCCCTTTGAGATTTGAATTCGGCTTATTATTTCAAAATTTTCCATCGGATATGCGGAACTCCACAAAGGGAATTCCTTCTCTGGAATCGAATGTTAAGTTAATAACACACATGAATCGATGAGGTGCTTTTCTTGAAAATTGATCGTCTGCTTGCCATTACCATGCTGCTTCTGAACCGAAGAAGAATCAGCGCCAAAGAGCTTTCGGAGCGTTTTGAGGTGTCGCTGCGTACCGTTTATCGCGACGTTGAGGCCATTAACCAAGCTGGCATTCCTGTCGTTTCCTATGCTGGGATGAGCGGTGGTTATGAGATTATGGACCAATATCGGCTGGATCGCCAATTCCTGTCCCTCGATGAGCTGCAATCTATTATTGTCGGCCTCAAAGGAATCCGCTCTACCGTTGGCGACCAAGAGATCAGCAACCTTCTTGATAAAGTCGGCGCTCTCGTGGCGAAATCGGAACAGAACACCGTCGCTAACCTAAACAATCAACTTATTATTGATATGAATCCTTGGCGCGGCAGCAATCAAGACAAAGAGAAGCTAAGTACACTGCGCAGTTCAATAAAGGAATCCAAGCTGATTTCCTTTCAATATATCACTTCCCAAAGTGAGGAATCTGTGCGAACAGTAGAGCCTATGGGCATTGTAGTCAAAGGGTTCGGCTGGTATTTGTACGGCTACTGCCTGCTGCGTCAAGATTTTCGCGTCTTCCGATTAACTCGAATGAAAGAGATTGAAGTGCTTCAGAGAACCTTTGAACGCAAAGAAGGAACCATAGAACAGCTGGATCATAACTGGGGCAAAAGAGATCCCTCCACGCTCATCAAACTCGTGCTGCATGCGCAGCCGAACGTTCGCGCTCAAGTAGAGGATTATTTCCGTCCTGAGCAAATTACCGTCCAAGCTGACGGCACTTTGATGATTACCGCCACTCAACCGGATGAATCGTGGCTTCATGGCATGCTTCTTAGCTATGGTCCTAGCCTGCGTATTCTCGAACCGGCCCATATTGCAGCCATTATTAAAGATAAAGCCGAGAAAATTGTTCAACTCTACGCAGATGAACACTGACAGGACGTTGTCAGCGGTGGTTGTCTATAATGGGGTTATGAAGTAGGCGAAACCAATCAATGCATGCTTACGATGCCAGTTTTTCTGGCGAAAAACTCTAAGGAGGCTCCACCCATGTTCAGAACAATCGAAGATTTTGTAAACGAATGGAATCATGAAACAAAAGCTACCCAGCGCGTGCTGGACACTTTGACAGATGCTTCTCTTAAGCAGCAAATCGCGCCCGACTTCCGCTCGTTAGGACAACTGGGTTGGCATATTGCGACAACTGTTCATGAAATGACTTCACGTACAGGGCTCAAATTCGACACTCCCGAGGGTGAAGAACTCGCACCAGCATCCGCCAAAACAATTGCTGACACCTATCGCTCCTCCTCTGCTGGGCTGTCCGAAGCTATTCAGGCCCAGTGGACAGATGCTAAGCTCTCTGAAAGCAGTGACATGTATGGTGAGCAATGGCTCAATGGCTTAACACTGCGCATCCTCATTTCGCATGAAATTCACCATCGTGGTGAAATGATCGTCTTGATGCGTCAAGCCGGACTGCGAGTTCCCGACATTTACGGACCGACTCGCGAGGATTGGTTGGAGCGCGGCATGCAGCCGTTGGTGTGAGTTTAAGGTAGATGAATGTAGCGTGAAGTCGTTTAGAACGAACTTAACTTTATGGAAAAGTTTGGTAGAGCAGGAAGGGCCTAAAGGGCTTGAAGGGCTTGAAGAGATGAAAGAGCACATCCTTGTGCTCTTTTTGGCTTTTTAGGGATGTATAGATTATTAACAAAAGAGTAGGCGTTGGCCCCCTAGAATCCCTTCACTCCCACCCTTCATTATGGATAATAATTGGAAAATGAGGAAACATTATTTGAGCATTTACCCTCATTTTCGGAGTGTGACGTGAATTGGACTTCTTTCACAGCCAAGAATCTCTAACCACGATCCAGTGGATTTTGCGCGCTGTTGTTGCTTATCTCTTCTTATTAATTACGGCCAAAGCTTTGGGGCAGCGTTCCATCTCCCTTCATTATTGCTCTCATTCTAGGAAATATTATTGCCCATCCGCTTTCGGATGAGCATTTAGGTTTAACTGGCTCCATGATCACCACGATTGTACTCGTTGTCCTATATCTGACAACCTCCTGGCTTAGTCTAAAGTGGAAATTCCTTATGCATTATTTAGACCCGCCTCCTCTTAAGTTAATTAAAAATGGACAGATTCAAATGAAAAATCTGCGTAAAGCCAAAATTTCCATTGATCACCTATTCTCTGAGCTGCGCAAGCAGCAGATTGAGGATATAGCCAAAGTCGCACTTGCGCTGTGGGAGCCAGGAGGAATCATTTCCGTGTTCCTTGAGCCGCAATATCAACCTGTCACCGCCAAAGATATGAACATACCTACATCGACGTTCTCTCTTGTAAAGCCGATTATTGTTGAAGGTTCCAGCGAGGATAAAATGCTTGCTCAGCTGGGAAAAGACCATGCATGGCTGGAAGCTCAGATTCACGCCGCACATCTCGATATGAAGGAAGTTGAACTAGCTACCATAGATGATCAAGATCAAATACGTATATACACCGATTTAGAGACCAATGAAAAAGACGAGCAAACGCTGATCTGATTGCGTCTGTTCGTCTTTCTGCTTTTTAGATAAGAAAGCGTTAGATCCGTCATTTAAGAAAGCGCTTTAATATATCTGAAATTACAGCTAAAATATAACTAACATCGTGATGGAATGGTTTGGGGCCATTCAATTTTTATCGGGATAACGTTTGGGTAAAAGTGTTCGACGTAAACAAGCAATTTGAGGAATGAGGTGATCTTATTGAAAATGCCGCAGACTTGGTTTCAAATTGGCAATCGCAAAAGTGCGCTGACGACGATGATCGCCTCCAATTTATTCATCCTGTTAATTCCGCTTGCCATGGGACTCTTTTTGTACGCCAAAGTGGAGCATAGTCTGGAAACAAACGCCAACCGTTCCAATACGGCGATGCTAGAGCAATTAAAGCTGTCGCTCGACTATAAATTATCGGAAGTAGATAATTTGATGCGTCAGGTCGCGCTCGATCCGAAGTTGGATTATATGTTGAAAATTCCGAAAGATGCAGACAGCGCCGACAAATACCGCTTCGTGGAATTCATGCGCAACCAATTGGGCAGGTACCGCAGCATGGTAAGCAGTTTCATTTTTGACTATTACGTTTATTTTGCCAGCAGCGATACAATTGTCAAAGCAGATTTATTGACCGATTCTCGTACGTATTATTCCACCTACTATACTTTTAAGGACATGACCTATGAGCAGTGGCACAAGAATATTTTGACAAGTGTGCATAGCATGTCTTACTTGCCAGCCGCCTCCCTCTCTCGAGGGAACGAAATATCCACGAACACCGAATACGTTCCGAAGGAGGTCGTCGTCTATGAACAATCGCTTCCCCTTCGTTCGCAATCCGATACCCTTGGTAATTTTATCGTTCTGATCGATGTCGACCAAATCAAACAGATGTTAAAGCAGTTGGAAACAGCTAGCGACAGCGCGATTTATATCATTGACCCTACAGGAAAAACAATTATGAGCACGAGCGATATCCCCTTATCGTCCGACCTCCTCAATCACATTGAAACCAATAGCAGTCCATTCGATTACCAGCTCGCTGGCGTCAATCAAATGGTATCGGTCACTTCTTCGCAAAAGGCGGGCTGGAAGTATGTGTCGGTGACGCCAAATGACGTGTTTATGCAGCAGGTCAATCAAATTCAAAGATGGTCCTTGGGGCTTTTCGTTATCTGCTTGATCGCTGGGCTGCTAGCCGTCTACGCCGGGGTATACCGCAATTACAAGCCGCTCCAGAGAACGGTGAACGCGATTATGCGCGGGAAAGACATGATTAGGCGCCCTGCCTCCAACGAATACGAGTTTATCCAACAGACGTTCGAAGGATCGATTCACGAAGAGAAAAACTTGCGCAACCTGCTAGCCCAGCAAATCCCTTTAATTCGAACCAATTACTTATCCCGCCTCATACGCGGATACATGGATGTGAACGTTTCCCCAGAAAACGAAGAAACACTTCGGTTTATGGATCTATCGTTCGTAAGTGATCAATTTGCCATACTCCTTGTCAAGATCGAAGACATCGATGATTTCAGTGAAGAACAATCCGAACAAGGCTGGGCGCATGCAAGGTTTATCGTATCAAATATAGGTGTTGATCTTATTCAACTGCATCATAACGGATATTCGGTTGAGCTCGATCGCGATCGTCTTGCTTTTCTCATCAACCTGAAGGATCGTCGAGGAGATCGCTCTGCTGTCGATATACGAGAATTCGCAGAATCGCTTAACAACATGATCTCACAAAAATTCAAAATCAACATTACTGTAGCCGCAGGAGATATCCATCAGGGGCCAAAGGCGATTCGCGACTCCTACCCAGAAGCGCTATCAGCACTTGAATATAGACTCATTAAAGGGAAAAACGCCGTCATCCACTTCCAAGATATCATAGATGCCACACATCACTATTATTATCCGCTTGAAATCGAAATACAGCTTATCAATTTCGTTCGGAGCGGCGATTCCGATAATGTGGAAAAACTGCTCTCTACGATCTATTCGATGAATTTCGATTCTAACCATATCACTCCTGAACTTGGTAAGTGTTTGTTCTTCAATGTCATGAGCACATTTCTGAAAATTGTGAACGCCACAAATACGAACCCGGAAGAAGTGCTTGGTGCAAATTTCGATCCGATCAAAGCGGTTTTCAGCTATCCGACGGCGGATGGCATGTACCAGAAAACGAAGGATCTGTACGCAACGCTCACCCGTTTGTTTAAAGTCGAACGGTCCGATCACAGCACGCAATTACTGCAGGAGATCGTCCATTTCGTGGATCAAAATCTCGATGATCCGAACATGGGGCTGGCGCTTGTCGCTGACCGTCTCCAGATGACGTCGCCATATATTTCCACCTTCTTCAAAAAACATCAAGGGCAAAACCTGTTAGATTACGTCACACGCAAACGGATTGAAAAAGCGAAAATGTTGATGGACAACAAGGAGCTGACAAACACACAAATTGCGCAAATGGTCGGTTATACGAACGACGTTGTGTTCATTCGCGCTTTCAAGAAGCAGGAAGGTATTCCACCTGGAAAATACCGCGAAGCAATGAGGCCGGACAAAACCGGATCCGACGCATAAAGGGCAGCCTCTAAAGGGCTGCCTTATTTTGATAAGCTGAATGTGGCGTACAGCCAGGCTATCGGTGCTCCTTGAGCGAAGCAGGGCAACAAATTGCACACTGACGTTTTTTAATATCCCACTGATTTGTTTTCTCCTAGCCCGTATTTCTTACGAAAATACAACGCAAATGAAAAGAAGAAAGTATCCATTCTCGCAGGCAGAAGCTACACTCGGAACTAGAGGATGGGACATCAATGATCCTGTTTCGCAAGCAAATATGCATTCATTCACTTATGAAAAGGGAGGCGTTTTCATTGAAGAAAAAAATGAAACATGTAAGCTCCGTCATGCTGATTTCTTTACTCGCAGCTTCAGTTGCCGCATGCAGCAGTAACAGCGATGGCGGGAAGTCATCTTCACCGCAGCCTGGCAAAGAAACGCAGCCGCCGAAGCTGACCAATCTGACGTACTGGGTAACCAACCAGCCCTCAGCCGCTTCGCAGATGAAGACATATGCAGAAATGGAAATGTATAAGGAACTCGAAAAAGTAACTGGCGTGAAGGTTGAATTCCAGCATCCTCCGACCGATGCCCAGCAGGCCAAAGAACAGTTCAACCTCATGCTCGCCTCCAACCAACTGCCGGACGTTATTGAAACGAGCTGGACGGGGTATCCAGGTGGACCGGAGAAAGCGATTCAAGATAATAAAATCATTAAGCTGAATGATTTGATCGATAAATACGCACCGAACCTTAAAAAACTGTTGACGGACCATCCAGACTGGAAAAAGCAAATCATGACAGACGATGGCAGCATCTACTCGTTCCCGTTCCTGCGAGGCGGTGACAAGGTTAGAGTGTTCTTCGGCCCAGGTGTACGTCAGGATTGGCTGGACAAACTAGGGTTAAAAATGCCAACGACGATCGACGAATGGTACACCGTCATGAAAGCTTTTAAAGAGAAAGATCCGAACGGCAACGGCAAAGCGGATGAAATTCCGATTTACCTCGACAAAGCAATATTCGCCACCGACGCTCCGTTCCTCGGCGCATGGGGTATTAATTACGGTTTCTACCAAGATAGCGGCAAAGTGAAGTACGGCCCGATCCAGCCGGAGTTCAAAGATTTCCTTGCAACGATGAACAAATGGTACAAAGAGGGTCTGCTTGATAAAGACTTTGCAGCTCCGAACGATAAATTGTACGACAACAAAATGACGACAAACCTAATGGGAGCATCCGTGTACTATAACGGCGGGGGCATCGGCAAATACGCCAATTTAATGAAGGACAAGGACCCGAACTTCAAGCTAGTCGCCGCTCCTTACCCCGTATTGAAAGAGGGGGATAAACCGATTTGGGGCCAGAAAGATTTTGTATCCAACGGTATAGGCGCTGCTGTCACGACGAGCAACAAAAATCCGATTGAGACTGTCAAATGGCTTGATTATGCTTACGGTGAAAAAGGCGATCTGCTATTTAACTACGGCAAAGAAGGCGTCAGCTATAAAATGGAGAACGGCAAAGCCGTATTCCTCCCGGAAGTGCTCAACCCGCCGAGCGGAGTCAGCCTAGCGCAATCGTTTTCGAAGCATAACCGCTCGACGTGGAGCGCACCATTCGTGCTTAGCGATAATTTTCAATTGCAATATCTCGCGCTCCCGCAGCAGAAAGATGCGCTTGCCATCTGGTCGAAGCCGACGGCTGAACGCAAAATGCCGCTCGTGACGCCAACGAAAGATGAAAGCAGCAAGTATGCTTCCGTTATGACGGATGTCGAGACGTATCGCGACGAAATGCTGCTCAAGTTCATTATGGGCGTGGAACCGATCGAGAACTTCGACAAATACGTTAAGAAGATTCAAAGCATGGGCATCGAAGACGCCACCAAAATTCAGCAAGCGGCGCTCGAACGATTTAATAAGCGCAGTTAAATGAATCGAAAGATCGGACTGGGAGATGATCGGATTCATCTCCCAGCTTTTATATCGTTACCATGCAGAAAGGCAGGGAGAAATGATGGCGCAAAGCTCTGGAAACGTACAGGCAGGCACTGTAACCAAAATCTATCGCGAGCCGACATTACTTCAAGTTATTCGCTCCGATCTTAAGCGGCATTGGGCCATTTATGTGATGGCCCTTCCTGTTATCGCTTATTACCTCCTGTTTCATTACGGACCGATGTACGGTTTACAGATCGCATTCAAAGACTTTTCAACGGTAAAAGGCATTTGGGGAAGTCCATGGGTCGGTTTCAGGCATTTTGAAAGCTTTTTTAACGGCATTTATTTCTGGCGGTTAATTAAGAACACCATTTTAATCAATGTATATGAGCTGTTATTTGGCTTTCCGGCGGCCATTGTATTAGCGTTGCTTCTCAATGAGATTCGCAATAGCATGTTCAAACGTGTTGTGCAGACAATCTCGTATTTGCCCCATTTCATTTCAATTGTTGTCGTAGCTGGGATGATGGTCGATTTTTTAGGTCGTACCGGTCTCATTAACCAGATCATCGCCTCCTTCGGAATCGAGCCGATCGACTTTTTGAAAGAAGCGAGCTGGTTCCGTTTCCTGTTTGTTTCATCCGGTATTTGGCAAGGAATCGGTTGGGGCTCCATCATCTATTTGGCGGCGATGGCCACCATCGATCCGACCCTGTATGAGGCCGCCCGCATGGACGGTGCGAACCGTTGGAAACAGACGCTGCACATCACAATTCCCGGCATTATGCCCACGATTATTATTTTATTCATTTTGAATATGGGCAACATGCTGTCGGTTGGCAGTGAGAAGGTACTCCTTCTGTACAATCCGCTCACTTACGAGACAGGGGATGTCATTTCAACTTACGTCTATCGTAAGGGGGTTCTGGAGGCAAGCTACAGCTTTACGGCAGCGGTGGGGCTTTTTAACTCCATCGTAAGCTTCATTCTGATTGTATCCGCCAACAGCATCAGCAAGCGGCTCACCGAAAATAAACTTTGGTAGTGAGAAAACCTCTATCGAAGCCTTTCGAAGATGAGCGACCGCGTTTAAATGTAAGTTTTATCGCCAATAAGAAAGTCAAGTTTCTCTGTTAGAAAACTTATACTTTCTTATGTGGTCAGAAGGGAGACTCGTCGATGAAACCAACAACGGGTGAACGATCGTTTGGATATTTAAATGCCTTCCTTATGATCGGCCTTTGCATAGTCACTTTGTACCCATTCTTATATGTGCTGTTTGCTTCGTTTAGCAATGCAACGTCTTTCCTGCAGCATCGCGGACTGATGTTCAGTCCGGCTGGCTTCGATCTCGGCGCTTATAAAGCCGTGTTCCATAACCCAATGATTGTGAAAGGCTACCAGAACACGCTGCTCTATGTGGTGCTTGGTACCGCAATTAATCTCGTCATGACGGCGATCGGCGCATACGTATTGTCCAGACCTCATTTATTTTTCAAAAATATCATCATGTTTTTCATCGTCATTACGATGGTATTTCATGGCGGCTTGATTCCGACTTACCTGCTTGTGAACGATCTCGGGATGATGAACACGATGTGGGCACTTCTTATTCCCGGTGCGATCAATACATTCAACATGATCATCATGCGGACCTCTTTTCAAGGCATCCCAGTTAGTTTGGAGGAATCGGCGAGAATGGACGGCGCTAGCGATTGGAAGATTTTGTTTCTCATAATTATTCCGCTTTCGATGCCTGTTATTGCGGTCATGATTTTGTGGTACGCGGTAGGACATTGGAATTCCTACTTCAGCGCGCTAGTCTATTTGCGGAGCCGTGAAGACTACCCGCTCCAACTCGTACTCCGTGAAATTTTAATTGCCAACAATACCGATTCAATGATGACGGGTGCAGCCAACGATGACAAATACGCCATTGGAGAAACGATTAAATATGCGACGATTATTATCTCGACGCTGCCCATTATTTGCCTATATCCGTTCCTTCAAAAGTATTTCGTCAAAGGTGTCATGATTGGGGCGATTAAGGAGTGACGAAATGCAATACCGGAGAGATTTGGCTAGTTACCGGTGGGAGCCACAAGAAAAGCACGTCAGTCAGTTAATCCAATTGGACGGCGATAAAACAGCCAAAATCTTGGGAGCCCTTGCTCATAAGCAGCGACTGGATATTTTAAGAGCCGTCCTACAAGAACCACTGACCGGACCTGATCTGGTGGAACGTCTAAACATGGGGACAACAGGCCAGCTATATCATCATATCAAAGCATTAGTAGGGGCAGACCTTCTTGTTCAAGAAGAAAGAGGCGGCAAGTATACCATTCCAGGCCCGTGTTCACTTCCACTTTTATTGCTGCTAGCTGCGGCTTCTGATCTTATGGATACAAGTGACTATTTAGCTATGACTGAAGCAAGAACGAATGTGCATGCTTATTTAGGCGGAGCACAAGACATCTATGATCCACACTTCCTGCTGTGGGCTGTTGTTGAGAATTGCATTCTGGAGCATCTGCATGGCACCTGCAGCGAGGTTAGCCTCTTTTTGCATGCGGATGGCAGCATCACAGTTGCAGATAATGGCCGGGGCATCCCCGTTCAAGCACTTCCTGGCAGTGAACACCCGCGTGTTCAGACTGTACTTACGGACATGAGCCGTCTAAGTGCAAGTGCTACGTTCTTAGCAACCGGCAGTGAAAAAGGCATCAGCATGCCCGTCGTCAACGCGCTATCACTCAAGTTTTCCGTCGAGATCAGGCGTGACGGTCTAGTGTTCCAACAGCACTATAAGCATGGGATTCCGCAAAGCGAGCTTCAAACCGTAGGTGTTACCAAGGAAACTGGAACGAGTGTTACCTTCCTGCCAGACCGCGATATTTTCAGCCAATCATTTGAGCTAAGCACGCTTGAGAAACAAGCCGAGGATTTTGCCGTTTTGTATCCGAAGCTGCATATTCATGTGCAGAGTGATCTCGCTAAATAACCTCAACCCCGACACCCAGTTCTCCCCAACGATCAAAAAAGTCTGGGCATGTTTTCGAAACACAGCCCGGATCCGCAATCCTGACGCCATCCACCCTTGCGCCGATCAGCGAAAGCGCCATCGCCATACGATGGTCGTCGTGAGGGTCGAGCAGCGCGGGTTGCGGCTCCCCTGGGTACACCGTTAACCCATCCGCATGTTCCTCCACCTGAATGCCAAGCTTCCCAAGTTCCTCACACATCGCCGCAATGCGGTCACACTCGTGATGCCTAATATGCGCTGCATCTGTCAGTGTAATGGGACCATCCGCGAAGGGAGCCAGCGCAGCTAATGTAAGCGTCTGGTCCGACCAACGCTGCATACTCACTGTGAAGCCGCCTTTCAGACGGTGTGTACCCCGAACTTCAATGTAATGTTCACCATGCGTCACCGAACAGCCCATTTTCTCCAAAACAGACAATAGCTCAATATCCGGTTGCCGTGTCTGCACGGAAATACCCTCAATACGTACACGTCCATTCGTCAGGGCAGCGAGTGCCCAGAAGTAACCGCAAGTGGATACATCAGGTTCAAGCATGAATGTACGTGCTTCATAAGCGCTCGGCCGAATCGTAATCGCTTGCCCATCCTCGTGAACTTCCGGCCTCACACCGAACGCCCACATCATATCCAAGGTCATCTCGACGTAGTCCCGCTGCACAATTTGATCAGCGATTCGAATGGTTAGCGTATCTTTGGCATAAGGAGCTGCGAGCAGCAAGCCACTAATAAACTGGCTGGAAACCGCACCAGAAACCGTTACTTCTCCTCCGTTAAGACCGTCCGCATGAAGCGTCAGCGGTACACATCCAGGATTGCCCTTATATCGGATATCCGCCCCCAAACTGGATAACGCATCCAGTAAAGGCGCAAGAGGCCTTTCTGTCATGCGCTTACTGCCATCAAGTATCCACTCCCCATGACCAACCGCAAGCGCCCCGGGTAAAAAGCGTGCAACCGTACCAGCAGCTCCCACATACAAATCCGCTTTCGTGACTGACCAGTGCCCTTCATTACCTGTGATCGTAACCGTATCTCCATCCATCTCAATTTCAATTCCCAGCTCCCCGAGCGCTTTCATACACCAATAGGAATCATCGCTTTGTAAAACACCCTGCAAACGTGTAGTCCCCTTCGCTAGTGCAGCAATAAGGAGTGCGCGATTGGTGAAGCTTTTGCTGCCCGGTATCGTGATAGTCGCATCTACCGCTCCATGAAGCGGTGACAGGCGTACCTCCTGTCCTTCCAGATGTTGTGACCAAGGAGATCTAGCTCTCCGATCTGGTTCGTGCATAGTTGTTTCCTGCATCTCATCCACCCTCTCCAATTGTGTGTATCTTGTAAGCCAATTATAATGGGAGGTACAGACATAGATGAAATCACCAAATAAGCACCTTCCCATAAAGGAGCTCTATATCATGATCCATTTAGAATGGTACCGAATCTTCCTGCATGCCGCCAAAGCGGGCAATCTAACGAAAGCAGCCGAGGAACTTTACATTACTCAACCATCCGTCAGCTATGCAATAAAACAAATGGAACAGGCTTTATCCATGAAGCTTTTTCATCGGAAATCCAAGGGCGTGGAACTAACAAAGGAGGGGAAGCAATTACTGCTTTACGTGGAGCAATCTTTTGCGCTTTTGGAGGCTGGGGAGAAAAAAATGTCCGCACTCAAGCACCTCACAGGAGGCGAGCTTCGTGTCGGAGCGAGTGATTCGTTATTCAAGCACTTCTTATTCCCTTATTTGGATAGCTATCATAAACAATATCCCGATGTCCGCATCCGGCTATCTCACGGCAAAACATCCGAGATTACAGCTCGCGTCAAAGAGGGCAGCATCGATTTCGGGCTTATCCATTTACCAACGGCCGATGATCCTCTTCTCGATGTCCAAGCGATTATGACTCTCCAAGACTGCTTCGTGGGCGGTGAAGCCTACCGTAATCAAGATAAACACCCGCTTTCCGCGCAGGATATCAGTCAATTCCCCTTACTGCTCCTATCTCCCGGAAGCAGCACTAGGCGCTTTATTGAGCAATGGTTTGCTGCCCAAGATGTCACCATTGAAGCGGATATCGAGCTCGGCAGCATTGATCTGCTTATCGAGTTTGCCAAACTCGGCTTCGGCGTTGCCTTCGTCCCTCGTTCTTATGTCGTCAAAGAATTGGCTGACGGTACGCTGCATGAACTGATGCCTGCCAAAGCCATTCCTGCTCGCAGCATCGGAATTACGACCCGTCGAGATATGACTTCATCTGTTGCGGCAGCTAAATTTCTTGAGATGCTTTCTTCTTAACTGCTTAACTGCTTAAACTGCCTATATGTAAGCCGAGATGCAGATGACGAAAACATATACGTACACGTACACGCGTAAACTCTACGCTACATGAAACGTTTCTCGATTTTCTTGCTAATCACAAGGGAGATCGCAATAAATAAGGCCACATAGATCAGCTCATACGGATTCTCAATGAATCGCTTAGGATCATGTCCGATGAAGCTAACCGACAGCACCATGACCGCTTTTCCCGCCGCAACTGCAACCAGAAAAGAACGAAACCTCATGCCGACTAGCCCTGCTGCCATATTAATCACAACAAAAGGTCCTATCGGAAAAAGACTGAGTATAAACACATAGTTGAAGGCCTGACGGCGCGCCCAGAGGAGACTTTTTTGAACTTTGGGCTTTTGTGCCCAGCGTTCCAGATAAGGATGACCGGCTACTTTTTTGACGATCGCAAAAGTTACCAAACACCCGCACACAATACCAATCCATGAGTAAAGAAAGCCGAGCCATAGCCCATATACAGCCGCATTTACACTAATAATGACAAGCGTTGGGAGCGGCGGAATGAACGATTTCATGAAAGGTAGAAGAAGACCAGGCAAGGGACCGAGTGAACGATACTTGTCCAAAATCATCGCCAAATTTTCTTCCGTGAGATAGGACAAGAGTTCTGTTATTCCCATATGTATGCACACCTACTCGCTTAACAATTAGTTGGAGATTAGGATAAACTTTCGAATTAACGAAAAAAAGACCTCCATAGGCATAATAGCACATGGAGGTTCTTGGTTGCTTATTTTTAAGTGGAAATCACTAAGTTGACACATGCGGGATCTCGCCTGCGGATACTAGTTTAAAGCAAAGATTAGAATATGTTTGCTGATATTCACTGACTAAGCATAGTCCGTTTACGTTACCTATACCTACCAAGTTGTGCAAACCAGCTGATTTGCCTGCTCTCAGCCGTTGAGAAGTCTTTTTCAGACGCCTCGGGACACTTTCGCTCCATTCGAGTCTCCGAGACAGCCTTTTCTGCCTTCTCAGGAGGTTCTGCCGGGAAGTCTGCAACAATCCGCATAATTCGGTCAATTGCTCCAAATTGTTGTAAAAAAAGAATTACTGGTTCAAGCCCACTGGTGGGCATGGACCAACTTGTGGAGCCGAGAATGAATTATTGGCGGGAAAAGTAGCAATGGAGCAAATAGCTAGTAAAGCTGGAATAGCAGGTATTGCTGGAAGAGCTAGTATTGCTGGAACAGTTGGAACAGGGAACAGCTATAGCGGGAACGGACGGAACGGCTAAAACAGCGTATAGCAGGGACACGTCCGAAAAAGCCCGCGCCGCTGGAGCTTCACGCCTCCAGCGGGTTCACCGCTTCATGGAGCAGCTGCTCCAGCTCAGCGGTGTAGGCCGCTGTTTGCGCTTCGTCCCAGCCGAAGCGCTCGGCCATGAAGGCGATCGCAGGCGCCTTCCACTTCTTTGCCCACGCGATGTCGAAGAAGAGGGCGCCCGTGCGGCGGATGAAGAAATCCGCCGGCTTCACGACCATCTCGCGCTCGATCGCGTATACGAGCGCAGCGAGCACGGCGGCGGGCATGCCCTGCTGCGCCGCTTCAGCCCGATGCTGCTCCAGCAGCTCGAATACGGCGTCCACGTTGGAGCCGTATCTGCGCGCGAGCAGCGCAGCCTCTGCCTCGGTCAGCCCCAGCCGCAGGCCTTGGCTGACCTTGCCCCGCAAGAACGGCGCCAGCTTCGCGGAGCCGCCCACATCGCCGCCGGAGATCGGCAGCGTCCGGGTGCGGCTCGGCGGCAGCGCCGCCGAGACCTTGCCCTCCGCCAGCAGCATGGCGGCGATCTTGTCCACGACCGACTCCGCCATTTTGCGGTAGCCGGTCAGCTTGCCCCCGGCCATCGAAATGAGGCCGGAGTCCGACACGAAGATTTCGTCGCGCCGCGAAATCTCAGAAGGATCTTTGCCCTCTTGATGGATCAGAGGGCGTAGCCCGGTCCAGCTCGATTCGACGTCAGCCTCTGTCAACCCGAGGGACGGAAACATCTCGTTCGCGGCGCGCAGCACATAGGCGCGATCCGCTTCCGTAATACGGGGATTCGCGATATCCCCTTTGTAATTCGTGTCCGTCGTCCCGATGTAAGTTTTGCCGTCACGCGGAATAGCAAACACCATCCGCCCATCCGGCGTATCAAAATAAATTGCCTGCCGCAGCGGGAACTTGCTCTGATCGAAAACCAGATGCACCCCTTTGGTCAGGTGCAGCGTCTTACCGTGCTTCGAGCGGTCCATCTCGCGCAGCGTATCGACCCAAGGCCCGGCCGCATTAACAATCTTACTCGCGTAAAGCGAGTAAGACACCCCACTGCCGCCCATCTGGTCCACCACGCGCACACCAACCAACTTGCCATTCTCCACCAGCAGCTCTTCAACCTTAGCGTAATTCACCGCCAAAGCACCCAGCTCGACGGCCTTTTTCATAACCTCAATGGTTAAACGCGCATCATCTGTGCGATATTCCACATAGTAGCCGCCACCTTTGAGATCCTTTTTCTTCAAAAGAGGCTCATGAGTGAGGGTTTCCTCTGGGCGGAACATTTTGCGGCGCTCCGACCTTTTGACACCCGCCAAGAAATCATAAACCCGCAGACCCAGCGAGGTGGACAGCTTCCCGAACGTGCCCCCTTTATAGAAAGGCAGCAGCATCCACTCCGGAGTCGTCACGTGCGGCCCATTTTCATACACAATCGCACGCTCTTTACCGACCTCAGCAACAACCTTCACATCCAGCTGTTTGAGATAGCGCAGTCCGCCATGAACCAGCTTGGTCGAACGGCTAGAAGTACCCGCGGCGAAGTCCTGCATATCAATCAACGCTGTGCGAAGCCCTCTGCTTTGTGCATCGAGTGCAATGCCCGCTCCTGTAATCCCCCCGCCAATTACGATAAGATCAAGCTTTTGCTCCGACATGGCTTGCAGCATTTCTGTTCTTTTCAGCGCATTAAACCCCTGTTGCCCTATTCCATTGGCTTGCTTTTGTTCCTTCATCATCTCATTCTCTCCCTCGCGGATATAAAATAAAAAACCACAACATACCTAACACGTTTACACGTATAGGCCGCTGTGGCTTCTCCTAGTCTCCAACCGAATATTAACTTGTTATTAGTATATCATTGCTCACGCTTATTTAAAAGCCATTGCGGCATTTACTGCTTTTTTCCAACCGTCATACAAACTCACTTGAAGCTCAGCTTCCATTTCCCGTTCAAAAGACGCATCCACCTGCCACTGCGCCGCAATCTCCGCTTGATCTTTCCAAAAACCAACAGCCAGACCCGCCAGAAAAGCCGCGCCAAGCGCTGTCGTCTCACTAATCATCGGACGTTCCACCGTGACACCCAGCATGTCGCTTTGGAACTGCATCAGGAAGTCGTTCTTCACAGCACCACCATCCACTCGCAACTTCGTGAGCTGAATGCCGGAATCGTCCTCCATC
Organism: Paenibacillus andongensis; assembly: GCF_025369935.1. Taxonomy (NCBI): domain Bacteria; kingdom Bacillati; phylum Bacillota; class Bacilli; order Caryophanales; family Paenibacillaceae; genus Paenibacillus; species Paenibacillus andongensis. Next base: position 7,386,223 of record NZ_CP104467.1, read on the forward strand.
GCTTGCAGCACATCCTTGGTCTGATAAGCGAGCGATTCGAGCGTTGCCCGAATGAAATGCTCCTTCGACGTCCCCCGCGTGAGCCCGAATACCGCACCTCGAACATCGCTGTCCCAATATGGCGTACCTAGTCCGACAAACGCCGGTACCACATACACGCCATCCGTCGAAGCGACTCGCTTCGCGTAATCTTCACTATCCTTCGCGGATTTTATCATCCGCAGACCGTCCCGCAACCACTGAATCGCCGATCCCGCCACGAAAATACTGCCTTCCAGCGCGTACTCCACTTTCCCGTTCAATCCCCAAGAAATGGTAGTTAAAAGTCCGCTGCGCGATGGAATCGCGTGATTGCCCGTATTCATCAGCATAAAACAGCCTGTGCCATACGTGTTTTTGGCCATCCCTTTTTCAAAACATGCTTGCCCGAACAGAGCCGCCTGCTGATCCCCTGCCGCACCCGCAATGGGAATCGCCGAACCGAATAAGAGGCTTTCCTGCGTGTAGCCATACACCTCAGAAGAGGAGCGAACCTCCGGCAGCATGGAAGCTGGAATGTCCAAATGCCCCAACAGCTCTTCATCCCACTTCAGCTCGTGAATGTTATAAATGAGCGTTCGCGAAGCGTTCGAATAGTCCGTCACATGCGCTTTCCCATCTGTCAGCTTCCAGATCAGCCACGTATCCATCGTGCCAAAAAGCAAATCCCCACGTTCCGCTTTCTCTCTGGCACCGTCAACGTGATCAAGAATCCATTTGATTTTAGTCCCCGAAAAATAAGCATCAATCAGCAGCCCCGTACGCTTCCGGAACAGGTCGCTAAGCCCCTGCGCTTTTAGCGCTTCACAAATATCAGCTGTCTGCCGCGACTGCCACACAATCGCATGATAGACAGGCATCCCCGTGTGCCGATCCCAAACAACCGCTGTTTCACGTTGATTGGTGATGCCAATTCCCGCGATCTCTGCTGGCTGCACCCCAGACTCTGATAGTACCGCCGCAATGACGCCCTGAATCGACAGCCAAATTTCGTTCGCATCATGCTCCACCCAGCCCGGCTTCGGAAAATACTGCTTAAATTCCTTCTGGGCTGTATGCACAATACTCCCTTTTTGATTAAATAAAATAGCTCTAGAGCTTGTTGTTCCCTGATCCAGGGAAAGGATATAAGAAGGTTTTGTCCCCGTATTTGCCATTGCCTTGCCTCCAAATGTTCAGGATCATTGATGATAATGCTGCCACAGCTCCGTATTCGACGTAGTGACTGCTGTTGCTCCAGCTCCTAGCGCAAGATCCACATCCTCCACTGTACGAATGAGTCCTCCTGCGAAAATAGGAATGCCCGAACGCTCCTTCACTTCCGTGATAATGTGCGGAATAATTCCGGGAAGGACTTCAATGAAATCGGGTTTGGTCCTCTCCAAAAGCGTATAGCTTTTATCCAAGGCACTACTGTCTAAGAGAAAAAGCCGCTGAATGGCAATCAATCCATTCTGTTTCGTCTTCGTAATCACATTCCCCCGGGTCGAAATGATACCTGCAGGACGAATACTCTGACACAGAAATTCCGCCGCATAATCGTCGTTTTTGAGCCCTTCTATTAAGTCAGCGTGCAGCAGCAGCTTCTTTCCGTTTGCTTTGGCCAGATCTACGATACTTTTTAGCTGCCCAATATGACAATCCAACAGAACAATATACGTATAGTTGGATTTAAATAGCTTCTCTAGGTCTCTCATTTTGCGAATGGCGGGTAAAATCCGCTGCGTTTGCAAAGACATAACCATCGCCCCCGTTTTTTTAAAAAAATGCACATCTGTATCTATCTCAGAATGAGCGGAAATGAAAGCAAAAAGACTCACCAAGTATTGCCAATGATATTCAATGGGCAATCCAAGTGAGTCTCCTGCGCTCCGTCACATGTTATTAACTTACCTTCATTGTACTGACGCAAGTACATGATGTCAATGACAATGATCATCCAGCTAACTTAGGTCGACAATGCCTTACGCACAGCTAAAATATACTTCGACTGATCCAGCGGATTGACGCCACGCCGCTTACGCTCCGCATGAACATCCGGCGGACTTGGCTGATAGCCTGCGAAAGAGGAAGTTATCACACCTCGTCCGCCTGACATTGCACTCAGCTTCACTGGATATTCCAGTGAAGTAGCGACGGGAAGACGACCTTTTACTACGAATCGGCCTCCAGCAATTTCCGGCGGATCAAAAGCCGCTCTCATCTGCACAAGGTCACTGAGCACCTTGCCGCCGAACTCTTCAGGCACGGTGATACGAACCTGCAGCATCGGTTCGAGCAGCGTCGTACCCGTTTGCGCAAGGCCTTGCATGATACCCATCGGCGTTGCGACAGCGAAGTCGAGCGGGTGAGTGTGCCACACGTGATGCTCGCCTTCTACGAGCGTCACCTTCAGGTCGGTGACTTCCCAACCGAGCAGCCCTTGTTGGAGCGCCTCCGGCACGCGGCGCGCCACCTCGTTCTGGTACTGCACGAGCAGATGCTCGCCGCGTACTAGCGACTCATACACGAGCCCGCTGCCCGGCGCACCAGGCTCGATGCGAAAGCGTAAGATCGCCCAGCACGGCTTGGGCATCGTATAGGCGATGTAGCCTTCTCCAGCTTGCGAAGGCGTTTCTTTGTAGATGACGGAAGGTTGGTCGAACCTTACTTGGAGCCCAAAGCGCGAGCTTAAGAGACTCGTGAGAATCTCGAGCTGAATCGCGCCCATGACTTTCACATGCAGCTCGCGCTCCTCCTGCAGCCACTGCAGATCGAGCAGCGGATCCTCGTCCGTCAGCTCCTGCAGCGCAGCGACGAGCGCCGGATACTGCGCTTCGCTCTCGGCGTGCACCTGCACCGTCAAGAGCGGAACCGCCATCTGCGGCGCAGGCGGCACGCTATCCGCCCGGCCCAGCACATCGCCGATCCGCACCTGCGTCAAGCCGCAGACGGCCGCTATGTCGCCGGCCGTGACAAACCCGATATCTTCGGCCTTACGGCCGTCGATTTTGCGAATTTGGGTCACCTTCTCCTCCACGCCCTGCGTGACATTGACGACGGTGTCCCGATTGCGGATCGTCCCCTCGTAGAGGCGGACATACGCCATTCTCCCCATGGTCTTGTCCCGCTCGACCTTGAACACCACGGCCGAAAGCGGCTGCTCCGCAGAGCCGCTCGGCCCAGGCAAATAATCAAGGATCGCTTCCATCAGCTCCTTGATACCGAGCCCCTTGCTGGAGGCGCCCACCAGCAAAGGAAAAACCTCCCCCTGCCGCGCATACCGCTGCAGGGTTGCCTTCACCTCGCGCGCCTCCACCGGCGCGCCTTCAATGTAGCTCGTGAGCATCCGCTCGTCGAGCTCCGATAACTTCTCCACCGCGGATGCGAAGTCGAATCCGCGCACCCCATCAGCGGCGACCGCATCCGCCGCGTCATCCATGAGCACGTTCGCCGCGCCGCGGAACGTGTCCTCCCCACCAAGCGGTGCATAGATCGGCACCGCCATCTCCGTGAGCTGCTTGTGAATGTCGCGCAGCACGCGCTCGGGATCTGCGCCGACGCGGTCCATTTTATTCATATACAGCAAGGTTGGTATCTTTAGAGATTGCAGCGTGTGCCAGATCATTTCCGTCTGCGACTGCACACCTTCCACCGATGAAACAATAAGAATAGCCCCGTCCATTACCCGCAGTGATCGCTCCACTTCTGACAAGAAATCGACGTGCCCTGGCGTATCCACAAGGTTAATCAACGTATCCTTCCATGAAAAAGAAGTCGTCGCGCTGCGAACCGAAATCCCCCGCTCTCTTTCCACATCCATAGAATCCGTCTGTGCCGTCCCGTTATCTACACTACCCAACGCGCGAATTCGCCCGCTATAATAAAGAATATGCTCTGTCGTTGTCGTTTTACCCGCATCCACGTGTGCAAAAATGCCCACATTCCTCCTGGATATTACTTGATTGTCATCCCTCATCAGAGCCCGAATCCCTTTCTATCACTTTCTTATCTTCATTATACTAAAAGTGCATACAATTGGGGTAAGCCTACCTATCACCATTAAACTTTTTTGCAAATTTTACTAGGTGTAATAGCCTGTTGACCATTATGATGGAAATACTGAATCTAAGGAGGTTTTTTCGCCATGGAAACTACGGAATTCGAGGAGTCAAGCCAGTCAATACAACCTGAGGTATCTACAATTCTGTTGAATACACAGCACCCAGCAATAATGACCCTGTCCCAAGCAGACAGCAAGCTAGCTTGTCTCATTGAACGAATCGGCGATCTTACACTCACACCCAGCCACAAACCCTTTGAGTCGCTCGTGATGTCGATTATTTCCCAACAACTCTCTGCCAAAGCGGCTGCAACGATTAAAGCCAGAGTGAAGCTCGTTATACCGAACGTCACGCCTGAACTTGTGCTCGCTGTGGAAGAGGAGGCTATTAGACAATGTGGGGTCTCCTATCCCAAAATCCGTTACATCCGGGACCTCAGCACAAAGGTGATAGCCGGCGAGGTGGCACTCGACCATCTACAAGATTTAGATAACACAGAGCTGCTCAAACAGCTCACAAGTGTCAAAGGTATCGGTGCCTGGACGGCTGAAATGTTCCTCATTTTCACACTAGGCAGACCCGATGTCATGTCGATTGGCGATGCCGGCCTCCAGCGTGCGGCCAAATGGCTGCATACCCTTGCCGATCGCAAGGATGGTAACTACTTAGGCGAAGTTGCTCCGAGCTGGGCGCCTTATCGCAGCTTTGCCTCGTTATATTTATGGCGCGCGATTGATATGGGGTTTGTGGATTCAGGCCTGCAGGTGGAAGCTTGCACGAAACCCATTTTGGAATAAGGATAATAGACTTAAGCCGTCATTTAGACGAGCCCCACGATAGCCCATCTATCTTCACAATCTAAAAAAGCGCAAGAAGCCATCCGGCCCCTCGCGCTTATTCTCATTTCACCGCTATTCGTAATCCTCTTAAATACGTTTGAAGCAAACGCCGCAGGCTCTCGTCTCTTTCCAGCTCCATTCGGAAGCCGTTTCTATGCTCAAGTGAGGCAAAGCCATGCACCATGCTCCGAAATCCGCGTACCACGTGCAGCGCATCTTCTTCACTGAGTCCATAAGGCGCTAAAATGCGCAGTATGAAGAGTACAACTTGGCTCCCTGCCTCTTGTAATTCTGGATCCTCGTAGTCAGGCAATGAAGAGATCGCCTCGTATAATCCCGGTTGTTTCCTAGCGAACATGACGTAAGCGAAGCCTGCTGCCAGCAGTGCGTCATCTTCGGATTTGCCAATAGCCGCCTCGACCATTGCTTCTTTAATGAGTACGAGGCCGCGCCGGGAAAGCTGCTTTCTGAGATCGGGCAAGCCTTTGATATGATTGTATAGTGATGGTGTTTTTACGTTTAATTTAGCAGCTAATGCGGCTAGTGTGAGCTGTTCAACACCTTGTAAATCGGCCATTTCAATTGCTGCTTGGAGTACAGTCTCTGCGTCTAAGCCCTGTCTGTATGCCACGAAAACCCCTCTTTTCTGTCTCTAAATTGTTGCTGCATCTGGATAAAACTTTTTGGCTGCTTCTTCTAAAATGCGATCCATAGTTGGAATCGGCTGCTCGATCATCCGTCCGTGTCCGACGGCCAGGAGGCTCGGCTCTAGCTGTCTCAGCTTGCGTGCGCTCTCGAGCGATACTTCTTTATTCCATGTCGCCATCGCCGGGAACGGAAACCAGAATTTCACAACACCCGAGACCGCTGCACCGCCGCGAACTTGAAAAGCATCCCCAGCAACCAACGCCCGGCTGCGGACATCTAGGAAAGCCATCATTCCTGGCGTATGCCCAGGAGCTGATACAGCTTGCAGCGAGCCTACGCGGTCGCCATCCTCCAGCAGTACATCCGGCTTCGTCTGTACCGACTTAGGAACATCTCCCTTAATCGGCGAATTCGGTTCGCCGGCTTCTAATTCTTTGCTGCCAGCCAGCAGCTTGGCATCTCTTCTTGAGATATAGACTTTAACATTCGGCAGCGCCTTTTTCAAACCGTCCAGTGCCCCAATATGATCTCCATGTGCATGCGTGAGGACGATGCGAGTGATCGGCTTTCCAATCTGTTCTGCGGCTCGAAGAATGCCTTTGACACTGAACGGCAGCGCCGCATCAATAAGCGTTAACTCCTTCTCTTCCTCCACCAAATAACAATTCACCGGAAAAAATCTCGGCATAAAAGCCAGTTGATACAAAGAACCGATACGTGTCATTTTCATAATAACGCCTCCCGTTTACTATTTATATTAGTATAATAACTAATATCATTAGTTTTGTAAAGAGGGAAATTGCCTGAAATCCATTTTTTTCTCCATTATGGTAAAATAGATCTCATATTTGTATCCCAGCCTATTTCGATAAAAGTGAGGAACCCACATGAATACAGAAACGTTAGAGCTTTTTCGGACGCTGACTGAAATGCAAGCAGCACCCGGTTTTGAACGAGAAATCCGCAAGTTTGTTCGCGGTGAATTGGAGAAATATACAGACGAGTTCGTTCAGGATGGACTCGGCAGCTTGTTCGGTATCCTGCGCGGCGACGAAACAGGCCCTAAGATCATGGTAGCCGGCCATTTCGACGAGGTCGGCTTTATCGTAAGCGGCATCACGGAGCATGGCACGATCAAGTTCCAGCCGCTCGGCGGCTGGTTCAGTCAAGTACTGCCCGCGCAGCGCGTGCAGATCATGACGGCGAATGGGCCGATCATCGGTGTGATCGGCTCGGTGCCCGTGCACTTGCTGGATGAAGCGGCCCGCAGCAAGCCTGCAGACATCAAGACGATGTATGTGGACATCGGCGCTGAAGATAAAGCCGATGCGCAGCGCATCGGCGTTCGTCTCGGGCAGCAGATTGTTCCCATCTGCCCGTTCACACCCCTGGCCAATCCGAAGCGGATTATGGCCAAGGCTTGGGACAATCGCTACGGCGTCGGCCTGGCGATTGAGCTGTTGAAGGAGCTTCACGGCGGGCCGAAGCTCCCGAATATCCTGTACGCCGGTGCAACCGTACAGGAAGAGGTTGGCGTGCGCGGCGGACGCACGGCTGCGAATCTCATCCAGCCGGACTTGTTCTACGCGCTGGATGCCAGCGCCGCCGGGGATATGACCGGCGACCGCAACGCCTTTGGGCAGCTAGGGCGCGGTGCGCTGCTGCGTATCTTTGATCCCACGATGATTACCCACCGTGGGATGGTCGAGTTCATTCTTGATACGGCGGAGACGCATAAGATTCCGTATCAGTACTTCATCTCGGCGGGCGGGACCGACGCCGGACAGGTGCACGTGCAAGGCAGCGGCATTCCCTCTGCCGTCATCGGCGTCTGCGCGCGCTACATTCATACATCCGCGTCCATTCTTCACGTGGATGATTACGCCGCCGCGAAGGAACTGTTGATCAAGCTCGTGCAAGCGAGCGACCGCACAACATTGAATACGATCCACGCTCAAGCGTAGTCGCATTCTTTTACACATCTAAATAAGTATTAGCACAAAAAGTGGTCGAGCAGAATGTATTTCCTGCTAAATCACTTTTTCTTTTTGTAGATCGCTACTTTCCCTTGCAAATCGTTGATGAAAAAGGATTGAGAAAGGAGATCTTCAAGCAAATATAGAACTTATGTTCCAATATATGGTATAATTAGCAGAATCATTGGATTATAGAAAGAAGGACGACTATGACGTATACCATTCGTGAGGCAACATCCCAAGATACCAAACAAATAAGCAGCTTTGTTTCAGAGCGTACCGGCAAGGCCATTTCACCTTTGCACATTGAAAATAGGCTGCATTTTATGCGTGAGAACCCGGATGAATCCCTCTATGTGTATGAGGAGAAGAATCAAATTCTCGGTACATTAGGCTTTCGCATTCGTCATGGTGCCGATATGATTTTGAAATTCAGTGAAATCTCCGTTATTTCTGTTGATGAAACGAAGACCCGCCAAGCAGCCGCAGATAAATTAAAAAGCTATGCCGAGCAGTTAACAACTAAGCACGCCTGCTCCGGTATGTGGTGGATCACAGGATCAGAGAAGAACGACGCGTCACGGGCTGCCAATGAGCCATTAGGCTTTCATGAAACGGGTTACCGATTCGTTAAACGATTTCTCTAGAAAATCGGGAATATGTTTACACTAAGGAGTGAAAGACATGTCATCTGGGTTTAACATGGGGCCTTTCCCTGGTGGAAGCGGCGGAAATCTTTTTCTAATTATCTTTACGAGTGTATTCGTTCTCGTCATTGGCACTTTTATCATTTTGATTATCAAATCACTTATGACATGGTCATCCAATAATGCCTCCCCCATCCAAAGTCGGAACTGTAAGGTCGTAGCCAAAAGAATGCATGTCAGCGGTGGTTCTGGAGATTCAAGTACAAGTACGAGTTATTATGCAACCTTTGAATTCGAAGACAGAAGTAGGCTTGAGTTATGGGTGGGACGGGAGCAGTTTGGTTATATCGTAGAGGGTGACCAGGGAACATTAACGTATCAGGGCACAAGGTTCAAGGAATTCTTACGTCCTCTATTATAAAATTCATAAGGAGTGCTTCCTATGACACATCAGTTAGTGAGCGAAAAGGGCTTAGAATTGGTCGCCAAAGTTAGAGCTTTCTGCATGGAACTGCTGGAAGTAGAAGAAAAAGTGGATGGCTTCGGTCACATCACCTTCCGTGTGAAAGATAAACCCTTCGTGATGATGGGCGAGAAGGATGGTCAGCCGTCTACCGCTATCAAAACAAACCTGACAACACAAGAGTTCCTCCTTCAGCAAGAGGATACACCCTATCACAAAACGGCCTACATTGGACAGCATGGCTGGGTATCGATTCTAGATATAGATAAAGTACCTTGGAGTGAAATCGAAGACCTGATGATGGAAGGCTATGCCCGAACGGCTCCCAAAAAGCTCCTCAGCCAGCTGCAACAACTCGGAAATAGATGATGCATTATCCATTGAGCAGTATCCCGACTTTAACGATGAAATACACGCTTACAAGCAGGAGAGTTCACATTAGAGTACCGAGTAGATATGATTGGGGTTACTTGGATCGTGCTGCGGTTGGAGGAAACGGTTTTGGAGGACAGCTTAGTAGAACGCGAGAACCACATTAGATGCATTTTGTGCATCAAAATTACACGTTGATCGTCTGTTCGAATGTTTTATATACAAATGTGCAGGTAATTTCTCCCGAATCACTCCAAAAGGGCTGTTTCAGTGAAATTTGATGCAGGAAAAGCAGCAAATGGAATCGCAAAGCCTAACTGGAGCGAAATTAACTGCATGTTATACATCAAATGGTTTTCGAGAAGGCCTGAGCGTGTTGCGGGCGGTAAGAAGGTAGTTGATATACATCACACTCAACAAGGTTATGTTGAACAGTTCCTTAAGCCTTTCGCGGCGATAGATAATTTAGATAAGCAATAGAAATCGGCTTCAAACCAGCATCAACTCAATCACTCCAGTAGCAGTTCCCTCGCGACACCCCCCTCGCAAAGTCAGTTCCACCCGGTTTTTCCGCTTAACTTAGCACCCACAAACAAGAATTCAGGACTTCGCCTAAAAAACAAAGTATACCGAAGGAATTCAACGAATAACCTAAATTTGTCGGCAAAAATTGGATTTTATCGAATAATCTGAATATTTACAATATTTTAATAATGGGCTATAGTAAGAGCAGGCCCACTTGAAGGACAAGCCGCACAGACGGTACGGCACCCTGATAGGAGCCAGGATATTCTCAACTTAGGAAGGGGATAGTCCAATGGACCACGTTAGCGAAACATGCCCACTTTTACTTCAAAACGACGGAAGAAAAGGTGCGGGAACGGTCTATGTTCATGGGGCATGTGGGAATCCAACACGGTAAATGTGAATAGCGTTTATTCGAGGAAAGGATCCGTTTGAAAGTAAAGTCGTAATTTGCAACGTTAGTTGATTGATTGGAGTTGTGTAGGTACAATTGAATACCATTATTGATCCTTAGGGACCTCCGGTTATCATAGATAAGCGGGGGTCTCTATTTGCGTTCACTCCTACTTTGGCAGAGGCAGTCGAACCGTAAATGTGGTCTTCTCTTCCGGCGCACTGACGACGGAAATAGTTCCCTGATGCATTTCGGTAATTTTCTTCACGATAGACAGGCCAAGTCCATTACCGCCAGACGTTCGATTTCTGGATTTATCCGCTTTATAAAAACGTTCAAAAATATGCGCTTGTTCCTCCTCCGAAATGCCCGCCCCATTATTCGAAATTCGGATAATGACTTCTTCCCCGCTGCTTGTGAGATGAACGCCGATCGTTCCGCAATTAGGCGTGAATTTGATTGCGTTATGAATCAGATTGGTCCATACCTGGCTCAGCAGGTCCTCGTCAGCAACTAGTGTAATCTCTTCTAGTTCAACATCCATCTCTATGTCTTTATCCAGCCACTGCGGTTCGCAGGCCAGAATATGATTGCGAATTTGCTTATCCAGCCGGTAACTTTTGGGCTCAAATGGGTGGTGCTGCGATTCTAACGAAGAAAGCTTCAATAAGTTATCGCTAAGCTTGGATAGCCGTGTACTCTCAGCTTCAATGATTTCTAGATAATGTTTACGCTCCGCAGGTGTAATCTGGTCATTCTGTAGAGCGCGCGAGAAGCCGCTAATCGAGGTCAGTGGCGACTGTATTTCGTGGGATACGTTGGAGATGAATTCCTGCCTCATTTTCTCTAATTGCCCTAATTCAACGGCCATGTTGTTGATCGAATCCACCAGCTCCACGAAAGGACCACCATGCGGATTATTATCGACGGACACGTTGAAATTCCCTCTAGACATACTTTGAATCGCCTGAACCATCGTTTTAAAGAAGAGCATTTGCTTACTGCGGAAAAACCTGCCTAGAAAGGACATGGTTATTCCCCAAAGAAACATGCCGCCGAGCGAGTTGATCAATTGGACAACGACCTCTGAAGGGCGCTTGTTAATCGTCGTATACAGCCATTCTGTTCCGTAAAAGGCTCCCAACCAATAAAGAATAATAAGCAAAAAAATGCTTACAGCAGTCAAAAAGCCTTGTACCCGCTGAGCTTTTGTCATTTTGCTTTTCACTAACCTTTTTCGCTTCTTGATTCTCATGTTCGCAGCACCTCCATCCGATAACCTAACCCGCGGATTGTTGCGATCCGAAAAGCATGCCTCTCCTCGGGAAACCGCTCACGGAGCCGATTAATGTGCACATCTACGGTGCGTTCGTTACCTTCGTAATCGAAACCCCAAATCTGTTCAATCAACTGGTCACGTGAGAAGGTTTTGCCTGGGTAGCTCGCCAACTTATAGAGTAGCTCGAATTCTTTGAGCGGTAAGGTGACGCTCTCAGAGCCTACGGTTACTTCGTAGGTTTTGCGGTTCATGCTCAAGTCGCCAACCTGAACCGTTTGGGACGAAGCAATTTTGTAACGCTTCAGCAGCGCCTTCACTCGCATCGCCAGCTCCACAGGCTCGAATGGCTTGACGAGGTAATCGTCGGTACCCAGCTCGAAGCCTTTGACTTTCTGAGAGGTTTCGCCTTTGGCGGTGAGCATGAGCAGAGGGATATCGTAATGCTCCCTCAGCTCTTTGCACAGCTCCCACCCGTCCATATTCGGCATCATGATATCCATGATCACCATGTCGACTTGGACGATTTCGAGTTGTTTGAGCGCATCAGCGCCGTCCGAGGCTTCGATGACATCGAAGCCTTCTTTCAGCATGAAGACGCGGACCAGCTCACGTATATAAGGATCATCATCTACGATCATAATGGGTGCCATATGGTAGCCTCACTTTTTAAGTCTTGTTTCCTTTTATTAAATCTAGATTCATTCTTTATTCCTTCTAGCATACAACAGCAATCAGATTTAGACGAATTCAGATTGCTGCAGCACCGATTCTTTATTCGGTCGTACATCGCTATCCATAGGCTTTGTCTCTTGCGGCAGCATCCTTGCCTTACCTAAGAAGAATGCAATGATAACTCCGGCAAAAACAATGAGACTTCCTGCCAAGAAGATACCGCTCAAGCCATGAACAAACACCTGCTGCAGCTCTGTCAAAATGTCGGCAGGCAGCTTCGCTCGCGCATTCGCATCCAGCAGCAGCTGTGGATTGGCGAATTGTTTAAGCTGCTCCGCAGGGATTTGGCGGAACTTTTCGCCCATACCGGAAAGGCCTTCTGCCATTCGATTCGTCATCATGACCCCCATGATGCTCACCCCCACCGTTGCCCCGATGGAACGGAAAAATTGTACTAGCGATGTTACGATACCGCGACTAGTTGCCCCAACTTCACCTTGCACCGCAATGTTTAGTGTTGGCATAATAAGACCCATACCCAGCCCAGCCACGATCATATAGAGAATGATGAAGAGCTTAGAAGTACCTGCATCCATGGTCGACATGAAGCTGAAACCGATACCTATGAGAATCATCCCCGTACCTATTAGGGTGCGATAGGAAACCTTGCTCGATATCCTTCCGCCAATAATGGCTGATGCCACTACGGATAACATGAGAGGTGTCAAGATATAACCAGCAATCGATGGGCTAACACCGATGACGCCCTGTACGAATAAAGGAATGTAAGTAATCGCCCCGAACATCCCTACACTCATCAAAACAGCAATCATACTGGTGACGGAAATGACTTTATTTTTGAACAAATGTAAGGGGATCATTGGCTCTTTGGCTTTGGATTCAACCCAGAGGAACAGACCCAGGAGAATGGCACACGCTGAGAAAAGACCGATAATTTGTGGAGAGCCCCACGCATAATGCAGGCTTCCCGCTGCCTCCGGATCGCCCCCTAGGACCAGACCGAGCAAACCCGAAACAATGGCTCCGCTTAATGTAAGTGCACCTAACCAATCTATGGAGCGTTTCTCGTTGGTACGGCTTTCTTTAAGTGCTGAACCGATAATCACCATCGCTGCGATACCAAACGGAAGATTCACATAGAAAATCCAGTTCCAGTTCAAATGTTCCACGATAAAGCCGCCAATCGCTGGCCCAATAATGCTGGATAAAGCCATGACACCGCCGAACAAACCTTGCATTTTCCCACGTTTCTCAACTGGCATAATATCGCCAATAATCGTCATGGCTATCGGCATTAATGCACCGGCGCCAATACCCTGCAGTCCGCGGTAGATGATCAACTCCGTCATGTTCGTCGCCAGCCCGCAAAGCGCAGAGCCTATTACGAAGATACCAATCCCTACGAGGTAAACACGCTTCCTACCATACAGATCCGCCAATTTCCCAAAGATGGGCATACTCGTCGTCGAGGTTAACATGTAGATGGAGAATACCCAGCTGTACATCGCAATCCCGCCAAGATCTCGAATAACCGTTGGCATCGCCGTCGAGATGATCGTCTGATCCAGGGCTCCCAGCAGCATTCCGAGCATTAGCCCTACTATAATCCACGCTACTTTCTTTGGTTCACTACTCATTAATGATCGCTCCTTTGCCATTTCCTTCGAATGAAATTAGCATAAGGGACATTTATAAACTGAATTTAAACCCGGGAGGGCGTTTTAATATGTAAAGGCTTTTATTGGAAAAAAATTTGTGATACATTTTTGGGAAAAGGAACGATTTGGGGGTAATACCTATATGGCCAATCCTACATTTGCAGATTTCAAAACGCTTTCCACAAGTGACGCAGAAATAGCTTTTCAACATGCAGTCCTAACCGAGGGATACTCCGGGTTCCGCCGACTGTTAGATGGCATAACGGAGGAGATCAAAACAGCTGGAGATGCTGACATCGAAGGCATTGAGTTGACCATCGCCAAAGCAAGCCGTCTGTTCCCTGAGCCAGTTAACTTCAGCCCCTCGTGGGAATGCATTTGGCCTGAACTTCATGCTACCCTAGCAGCGAAAAAGCATGTCTTATCTACCATAACGGAAGCAGACCGCAAAGGCGAGTGGCAGGTTATTATGGATAACCCTCAAGTCGTGCAAGAGGTTGTTTGCTACCCTGGTCTGGAATTCCATGACGCCGCCTATCTGTACGCCTATTTCCGGCCTCAATTGGAAAAGTCCGAATATATCCGGCTACAGAAGATTCAAACGGTTATTCAAGAGGTTGGCGGTTGATCTAGCCATCAGGAGGAATATCATGATAATCATGATTAATGGTGCTTTTGGAGCAGGAAAGACGTCAGCCGCCAATGGACTGCTTCCTTTCGTTCCAAACAGCATGATTTTTGACCCGGAAGAGATTGGTTATATGCTTAGAAAGCTAGTTGCTGTAGAGCATCGACTTGCCCATGAGCGAACGGATGATTTTCAAGATTTGGAGATGTGGAAGGTTCTCACGGTCAAGCCCGCCGCGGAGTTGAAATCGACGTACAACAAGCATCTCATCGTGCCGATGACGATTTATAAACGTCAAAATTTCGACTATATCTATGATGGATTCAAAGCAATAGACAAGAATGTCATTCATTTCTGCCTTAGCGCTTCCGCAGAGACGCTGCATAGACGCATAACCAAGCGTGGCGATGAGCCGGGGGGATGGACATTTCAGCAAGTGGACAAGTGTGTGGCCGCCTTACAGGACCCTGTTTTTGAGGATCATATTAGGACGGATGAATTGGAAACGGAAGATATCATTCACCTTATTTTAAAGAAAATATCCTAACCGTACTTAATGGGACTTTATCTCAGTCGTCACTTATCTTTCCGTGCTCTCAACAGGAACCATTCCACAACAATAAGATTGACAAGCAAACCGATCCAGATGTTTATTTCTAAAATGTCAGCGACCATTTGCTCACGACCGCCCGCGGGAAGATGGAACCCCTGCATAGCGAGATACAGCAAAATACAAATCGGGACAACCAATCTTGCTGAAGTGGCGACGAGTGTAATGGCGTAGCTGCGAATCATCCAGACACGATGCTCGTCAAATTGCTTTTTGACAGCGTATCGGAAGCCTTTCCATGTTGTAAATAGCCAAAGTAGACTCAGTGCTAGAAATGCCATTGCCTTCGTAAAGCTTTCGATGTACAAGGTCATAACGAGTCCCAAGAGACCGCCAATCATCACGCTGATGACATATACGCGGCCCAAAGCCCTATGCCATGCCGGATGGTTGGTCCGGAAGCGCCTATGAAATTGAAACAAACCACTAACAAGCGCAACGAACGCGAATCCAATATGGAGAACAAGTACTGTATAGTGTAGGGAAAATGCCGTATTTAGCTTGACTCGACTGTCTGCCGGATTCAAGGTGACATAGGGAAAAATCGCGGCAATCGCCACGCCTATGATGATGACACACAAGAAAATTCCTAGTTTTTTACTCATATATAGCCCCCGTTTAAGTTCATCACTCCTTCTGCTATCTTACATCTCTAGTCTAAAACCCTGCTAAATGAATCCTTAAATAAATCTAAACTCGTTACTTTTATTTCAACTTAGACTTCATCCATTCGCACCAGACCAAGTCTGCATCTACTTTCAGCGTTGCTTTCTGGAACAGCACATAAAGCCCGAATAACGGGTCATGGATCTCCAGTTCCTCGAGCGGTTTGGCACTTTCCTGTTTAATTCGTTCATAAGATTGTGTAAACCGCTCTTTCTTCTTCTGGTAGTAGATCTCACGCTCATGAAGCACTTTCAGCGCTTGCTCTTTGTCTACAAGGCCAATGCAGAAAACCTTCAATGACAACTCATCCCTTACCACTGGCTCATCTGTAGGCTGCGCAATCCAATGTTGGAGTGCTTCCCGGCCTTTATCCGTTAAGGAATACACCTTTTTATCCGGTTTATCCGACTGAGGAACATGCACAAATTCAACGTACCCCTTCTGTTCTAATTGAGCGAGGAGAGGGTAGATTTGACTATGCTTCGCTTGCCAAAATGGTTGAATGTTCTGTGTTAATTCATAGCCCGTTCGGGAATTTCTGGTTAAAAGGCTTAGTAAGCCATATGAAAGGGTATTCATAGCCTCTCCTTCGTTATGTCATTATTGACATATCCATTCATTTGGTAGTATGATAATTTTCATTCAAATTATAGAGAATACTACGGATAAGATCAATGGATAGAGTGGAGGCATTACTTTGAGTAAAGATGAGTTACAGCAGGTTCGTTTTTGGCCGATCATGATTGCTATTTTCTTCGGGTCGTTCGTTGCGATCCTGAGTATGAGTACGATTAATATTGCGATACCGATTTTAAGTGATCATTTTCATTCTGATTTAAGCAAAATTCAATGGACGATTACGGGCTTCATGCTCGCTAGCGGTACGATCGCCCCCATTACAGGCTATTTGGGTGAGCGGTTCAGCTATAAACTTCTGTATGCCACGGCACTCGCGGGCTTTACGCTCTTTTCCTTTTTATGCGCGGTCGCTTGGGACGCTCCTTCTCTCATTGCCTTCCGTATTGCGCAAGGCGCCTTCAGCGGACTCATCATGCCGGCGACCATGACCATTGTGTACCAAGTGATACCGCGGGATAAACAGCCGATTGCGATCTCCCTTTGGTCCTTGTCTGCCATGATGGCTCCTGCGATTGGGCCTACCTTAGCTGGATGGCTTTTGCAAAATTGGAGCTGGCATTGGTTGTTCCTCATGAATGTACCTGTCGGTGTTATTGCGATTCTTCTCGTATTTAAATTGATTCCGTATTATCGTCTTTCTGTACCGAAAAAGTTTGATTTGCTTGGCTTATTAACGGTCATCGTAAGCAGTCTTTCCTTACTCGTCGCTTTCTCTCAAGGTCATGCTTGGGGCTGGACGTCAGGTAAAGTGATTGGATTGTTTGCGACCGGTATTCTCGTTCTTCTGCTCTTCATCTGGAGAGAACTGCGCGTAGAAACACCGCTGCTGAATATTCGCGTATTATCTAATTCACGTTATACACTAACACTAATTATTTCTAGTATTGTCACGATTAGTTTGTACTCTGGCACTTTTTTGACTCCAATATTCCTGCAAAATATACAGCACGTGACGCCGCTTGATACTGGCTTAATCCTGCTTCCTGCCTCACTTGTGATGGCATTAAGCATGCCGATTGTGGGTAAACTATATAGTATTGTAGGTCCGCGCATTCTCATTTTCATCGGTATTTCCTTAATCGCTATTGGGACATTAACCCTTAGCTGGCTAAGTGTTGATGTATCTCGCGGTTATATCGTGTTCTGGATGATCGTTCGGAACCTCGGGATCGCCTTTGCCACTATGCCATCAAGCAACGCTGGGATGGAGCTAATTCCGAGAACGTTGTCTGGTCATGCGACTTCGATCAGCAACTGGGTACGCAACGTGTTCGGCTCCTTTGCTATTGCCCTGTTCACTTCTGTCCTTTCCACTCAAACAGCTACGCATGCCAAGGATTTGGCCAGCAGCGGTTTGAAGGATAAGGTTGTGATCGGGATGCAGTCATTCACAATGAGTGTAAACGATGTTTACTTGCTAGCCACTTTCATCGTGCTAGCCGCGCTGCCGCTCAGCTTGTTCATTGGCAAGCAGAAAGCTCCGACGGAGAAAGCTAACACTGCTCCGGCTCCCGTCGTCAAAACAGCTGAGTAAGAAGACCAGCGGCCAACACAGGCTGCCTAGTCACACATTGAATAAACCTACTGCATGCAACATGCATCAGTAGGTTTTTTTGTGTTAACTATACTCAGCAATCCCTCAGCTAGGCCTCAGATTCTTTTCAGGATAAGCCTCTATACTTACACCCATACCAACAATTTTGGAAAAGGTGGGTTTCACATGAAAAGAACACGTCAACTGCATTTATGGATTGGCCTGATTTGCTCGGTTTTTATTTTGATCCAATCGATTACGGGGCTTCTCTTGTCCGAGAAGTGGCTGACAGGCTCAGGTGGAGCAGAAATGCGTCCTCCTGGGGCTATGACTCAAGGCATGACCAATGGAAATAGTACTGGAGCAGCTCCATCCAATCAATCCTCCAATTCGATGACGCCTTCTACCGCGGGCGATCAAGGAACATCTGGAGCTACGCAGAGAGATAGACCTGCATTTAACGGCCCCGGCCCCGGCCCCGGTCAGGATGGAGCTAACAGTTTGACAGGTTTCATCAAGGGACTCCATGAGGAGAAAATCGGGAACACCAATGTGAAATGGCTTGTCGACATAGCGGCGATTAGTATGATCTTCCTGACGATTACGGGCATTATTTTATCGATCAAGACGCTTCGAGCTCAAGGTATTTCAAGGAAGAAGCGTCGGACCTTAGAAGCCTAATTGTACATTTCAATAGAAAAAAGCGTTACGAACATGCGGCTGCTGCCACTAATGTCCGTAACGCTTTTATTTTATGATTTATCGACGTAGTTATTCATCACTAACATGGCTGCGCCTACAACGATCGATTTGCTCTTCAATTCGGAAGTCAGGATTTTAAACGTGTCGCGAAAAGGTTCCCAAACCACCTGCCCGCACTGTTCTTCGATTAAAGGCACAATCTCACTGTAGTTTTCCACCAAATCACCACATAAAATGACGGCATCGGGATTGTACATGCAGACGATATTGTTAATGGTTATGCCAATGTAAAGCGAAGTTCTGGAAATAATATCTTGGGCCCAGTTCTCTTCGTTGTGCGCCGCTGCAAACAGCTGCTGGATATCGGCAGTCTCCTTGATTCGGTTTGCTTCATGCAGAATAGCCGACTCGTCGATATACGTTTGCAGACATCCTCTTTTGCCGCATTCGCACATGTTGCCGTTCGGATCCAGCGTGGTATGTCCTAACTCCCCGGCACTGTTGGAACCCCCGCGAAAAATGTCGCCATCAATAATCAAAGAGGAACCGACTCCAGTGCCTAACTCAATCAACGCTGTCTTTCTCGATCCTTGTGCGGAGCCTAGCAAATACTCCGCAAGGATTTTTACTTTCAAGTCATTGTCAATGACCGTAAGAATATGCAGCTTGTCCTGGATAAATTGGGCGAAAGGGATATTTCGCCAACCCAATGTCGACGAATATTGGACGATTCCCCGTTCATGATCGATCACACCGGGCACGCCTATGCCGATGCCAATGATTTTCGACTTGTCGAGATTTTTATGCGCAATCATCAAATTAATCGTTTCGGAAATGATGGCGGCTGTAGCTTCAGGAGTTGTTTGCAAAGCGATATGATCAACTCGCTCCTCATGAAGAAGTTCGCCGCTGAATTCCATGACTCCGAACTTAATCGCCTTTTTACCGATGTCCACCCCAATGGTATAAACCGCTTGAGGATCGATATCTAACATAATCGCCTTCCGTCCAACGCCTACCGAGGTCAACGCGGTCTCCCTCACCAATCCTTGTTCACATAACTCAGCTACGATGCGCCCAACAGATGTAGGACTGAGCTTCGTGATTTTGGTGATTTCCGCACGGGAGATGGGCCGACGCTTTTTAATGATTTCCAAAATCATCTGCTTATTATGCAGTCTGATCACATCTTGGTCATGTTTCTCAATTTTCTTCATTGACTTAGATTCCTCTTCTTTATTCCACCCATGTTAATAAACTCATGTTATCAAGCTACTACACCGCAGTCAACCATTAGCAGCATGATCCAAGCCTATATTTTTTATATCCCTCATTTTTTCCGTATCGATCTCATTTAACGGATTGTCATCCACTCGTACCCCTCTACCGAAATGAATCTCGTTCACACCTGTCGCTTGCAGGAATGAGGGAATTGAACTTACCGTCAAGCCGCTTCCGGCCAAAATTTGCAGGTGAGAATACTCCGCCTTTTTGACAAGCTGTCTGATTTCTTCTTGCGCATCAAGCACGTTTGGCTTTCCTCCGGATGTGAGCACCCGGTCAATTTGGCTATATGACAGAAGTTCCTCTAGAGCCATCTCCAGATTGCTTACTTCGTCAAATGCACGATGAAACGTCACGGACAACCCTTCCGCCTCATCTAACAATCGGCGCAGCGTCTCGTGATCAATCCTGCGGTCTGCGGTAAGCGCCCCAAGCACAATACCATGAGCACCAATCCGTTTCACTGTCTGTATATCTTTCATCATAACGCCCAGATCTCTCTGGTCATAGCAAAAAGATTGACTATGCGGGCGAATCATCACTTGAACAGGGATGTTCGTGCTGTGCACAACCTCCTCAATTAAGCCGTAGCTAGGCGTTAACCCACCCTCTAGAATCCCCGTTATGAGTTCGATACGATCTGCACCGCTCTGTTCGGCCAATAAAGCATCCCTCACGGTAGTTGCAATAACTTCCAGCAGCATAATTCTGCCACCTTCCCAATTGATGTCATTATCCTTTGACTGCACCTTCTGTCAGACCTGATACAATGTATTTTTGGGCAAAAGCAAACATAATCACAACCGGAATCAGGGATAAAATACCCGCTGCGCTCATTTGGCCCCAGTTAATATCAAATTTTTGCACAAAACTGCTTAGTCCTACCGGGACTGTTTTGGTGCTTTCGCTATTCGTAAACATAACTCCGAAAAACAAGTCATTCCACGCGCCTGTAAATGCGAATACAAGGGTAGCAACAATTCCCGGCCGCATAATCGGCAGAATAATTTTGATCATCGTTTGAAACTTGTTACACCCATCAATAAGAGCCGCTTCCTCAAGTGAGACGGGAATTCTTTGAAAGAAACTGGACATCGTCAGTAAACAAAAAGGTATGTTCATGGCCGTATAAGTAATAATCAACGAAGGCAGCTTATTTAACAAGTGCAACTGGCTGAATGAAATGAAAAGCGGGACTAGAATGACCATCACAGGAATCATTTGAGTAGCTAAAAAGGATATTAGAAATAGCTTCTTGCCTCGAAATGAATGTCTGGCCATACTATAGCCGCCTAGAATGGATACTATCAACACCAGGATGGAACTGCTCATACTTACAATAAAACTGTTCATAAAATAATGCGGAAAGCTAGAATTCTGGAAAGTGTCTATATAGTTCGAAAACGTTAAATTTTTGGGCCAAAGCGTTAGCTTCCCGCTATAAATTTCTTGTCTATCCTTTAACGAAGTGACCAACATCCAATAAAAAGGAAACAAAGCACCGATTAGGAACAAGGTTAACGCAATGACTCTAGAAACTGTCGGGGTTGCATTTCGAACATAGGAGACCATTAGAAATCACCTGCATCATCATATTTAGTCGTTTTCAAGAAAATTAACGTATATAGAATAAGAATCGCCAGCATCATAATGCCCAAAGCGGAGGCTTGCCCATAGTCCGTCGTATAAAAGATTTTATTAAATATATAGGAAGGCAAGTTATGAGAAGTATTCGCTGGACCCCCATTGGTCATGATGTAGATCAAATCGGCTGAATTGAATACCCAAATCACTCGGAGCAGCAAGGTAATAATAATCGTAGGTTTGATATAAGGAATCGTAACCTTAAACAGTTTGGTCATTCGGCCTGCCCCATCCATATCAGCAGATTCATAGATGTCTTTAGGTACATTTTGTAGAGCAGCAAGAATCATAATCCCGAAAAAAGGCACTCCATACCAAACCATAGCCATGATGACTGGGAAAATAGAGACATGTGGAATAGCCAAAAAGGGGATGCCTTTTTCCAGAATTCCGAGTTTCACCAATAAGTAATTAATAAGCCCATTCTGTTCATTAAACAACCATTTGAAAATCATCCCGATTAAAAAAGCAGACACGGCCCAAGGCAGGAAAACAATAGATTGGTAGATGTTTTTCCCTTTAAACTGCTTATTTAGCGCTAGTGCCAACATAAAGCCAAGAACGAATTGCAAACCGACCGTTAAGATGACCCAAAGAACAGAATTGCCTAATATTTGAAGGAGATTCTTATCAACCAGCAAAGATTTAAAGTTTTCAAAACCTGAAAAGTGGATATTACCCGGTTCAAATAAGACATAATGCATAAATGCAAGCTTAAGTCCCGAAAGTAATGGATAAGCAAAAAAAGCTAGAATTATTAGAACAGCAGGAGCGATTAATAAATAGGGCTCGAATGATTTCCATCGAATTGCTTTCAGCATGCTTTCTCTCCCCGCCTTTTCAATACTTAGAATAGATAACCGGGGATTCATCCGTGTCCCCGGTTATCTGCTTTCTTTTTTATGGATTTTCCTTCATATAAGCTTGTTGTTCTTTCGTCAGAAAATCTGCAAGATGCTTAACAGTATCCTCGAGCGATTGCGCTTTTGTCAAATATTTTTGCGTTTCTTCCACGGCAAACGTTCCCGTGAATTGACCAAGCTTCGCTAAATGGCTCGGAGGGCCTGCAAACACAATGTTGGAATCCGCCATGGATCCCGCGTACCCAGCAATAGGACCTTTGCTGAAGAACGGATCTTTCAGGTTATCTTTATAAATAGGAATCGTAGAATTTTTGATGCTGTATGCTAGGTTATTCTCAGGAGAGCTCAAGAATTCGATTAACTTCCAAGAAGCCTCTTTGTTTTGCGATTTGGAAGACATGGCGTAAGCAGCTGTGTAACCCCAGAAAATATACCGTTTTCCGTCATCGGCTTTCGGCATTGGAACGACATTCCATGTGCCTTCTTTCATATTTTTCTGAGCAGTAATAATAACTTCAGGCGTTTGATTTAAAATAGCTGTTTGCCCGTTTAAGAACCCTTGAACCATTTCGTTGAAGCCCCAATTGACAGACTCTTTAGGAGCATTCCCGTTTAAGTAAACATCATAAAATTTCTTAAAGGCCGCTTGTGCTTCTGGTTTATACAAAATCGATTTGCCATCCTTATCAAACCAACTGTCAGAGTGAACCGCCGCCATCACATATTCCATTGCGCGAATAACACCGTTGGCTCCTCCCCTAAAGGAAATACCGTATCTATTTTTCGCGGAGTCTGTGAATTTTTGCGCTAGAGTAAAGTAATCATCCCATGTCGCGATGTTTTCGGGCATATTCAGTTCTTTAAACCAATCGCTTCTAATAAATAAGCCTTGCAGCAAGAATCCATCTGGAATCGCATAGACATTGCCTTTGAATTTGTTTCTCGCTTGCTTGGTTGCTTCCGTTAAATTATTTAATTGATCCCATTTGTCGTAAAAGGGTTGCAAGTTCTCGATATAACCAGCTGAAGCCATCGCTACTAAGGAAGTATCATCAATACTCAATACGTCAGGAAGAATGCCAGCAGCACCCATGGTCATCCATTTCTTATTCGCATCATCCCAAGGTACAGAGGTATATTCAACTTCGATATTCGGGTTTTTCTCTTGAAATTGTTTCAAAAGCCCCTGCATAAGCGCTGTTCTTTCCGGGCTTGGAAGCGGATCGAGATACGAGATCTTCGCTTTCTTGCCTGTGGCTTCTTTGGCACCTGCGGTTGCAGTGGCTTTTGCCGCTTCATTCTGCCCGCCATTCGTAGAGCAGCCTGCTAAGGCAAAAGTAAGTGCAAGACTGGTACATAAGGCTAGAATCGTAGCTTTTTTCTTCATTTTATAACCCCTCCTATAATTTGATCTATGTTATAAAATCTTGCTGAAGATAGTTTCCTCAACAACATTTAGTAACTAAGCCTGGGTTTTTACACCGTTTCTAAAATAAACACCGCTTTGTTCATTCCGATTATCTTACGATTATCGTTCGTAATGTCAGTTGGCGTGAGTTGATACATACGGTCAATTGTCTCTTGGTTACTATAACCAATCTGCTCAAGGATGGATGCCGTAATGAGGGGCCACTCGTCCTCAGAACCGTCCATCACTTTAAGCGCGAAACCTAGCTTTTCTTGTTTCAATCCAAAGCAGTACACGCCTTTCGCTCCGCCCTTAGCGACAATATTGGAATCCATAAGTAAACTGGAGCAGATTCGGTCTGAACCTGCAATCATTTCATAATGCTCGTTCATTAGAGCGGTTATTCGAATCACGGCTGCTCTAATCTCAAGATCTTCAATCACCTCGGGACAGGCAAGCTTCATGAAGGCAGTGGCTAAATGCTTAAGCGGAATAGCAAACACTGGAAAACCGCAACCGTCCGTACCTAAGTGGATCTGTTCTCTAGGACATTCGGATAAGTAAGCGAGCGTGTCTACGATCTCAATTTGAGCGGGATGATCAGGTTCAAAGTAGCCTTCCGTCGGATATCCCATTGTTTTGCACAAAGCAAGAATGCCCAGATGCTTCCCAGAGCAATTATGATATATCGAACGTTTAGGCTTCTGTGCTCGAAGCATGGCTTCTGAAGCAGGCACACTTAAGGGGTAAGTGGGGTGACAGACAAGCGCTTCCTCTCCCACTCCAATTTTGGTAAGCATGGATTCCAACGCTTCAACATGGAAGGTCTCTGCACGATGAGACCCAATCATAATCGCCGTTTCCTTATCAGAAAGCCCAAACTTTCTATCCGCTCCATGCCGAATGACAGGAATAGCTTGAAATGGTTTTCCGGATGACCTTAAATATGTTAATGATTCTACATCCCCTACTGCGTACTTAACAGCACCCGAGATGGAGACTCCGCAAATATGCCCGCTATGCACGCATTCCAACGCACCTCCACGATACTCTTCAACTAATTTTTTATCCATTTCGTCTTCCCCTCTTTTGCGTTAAATTTCATGGTCTACTATTGTTGCGAGGCCAATTATTCCATACATGTTATTAATTATCGGAATAAAACAACGGAATAATCATATTACTAGAAGAAATCGATTGATAAGACGGCATTAACCCGGTATTCATCTTTTATTTATTCCAGTGATGTTAATAATTAAATATTAACAACACACCTATCTGTTGTCAAACATTTTTTAAATTTCTGTTAAGTAAACTAACAGGTAGCGCTTTCGTAGTAAAGTTTCATAGAATAGGGGAGGATTATAAAATCAACTCATGTTAACTAAGTTGACTCCAATGTTAATAAGAGTAGACCTAGTTTACGAAATTGATTTAAATCAACCAGAATTCTTGCTATATTAGAAGTAGAAACCCGGTGTAACCTATTACCACCGTTTCAATTTACTTCAAAGAGGATGAGAACATGCGGTGGATTCCCTTTATTGCATCCCTACCAATCATTTTCCTGCTAGGGGCTGACTCCCCTTCAGAAACCCGCAGTCCAGATATAGAATTACTGCAATTCCGATCGCAAATTACTTCAAACATGGAGCCAATTAACGCTTCTCTTCAGGGTGCAGACCAATTTGAGGTCGCTTGGAGATTGCAGGACTCTTCTCCTCAAAAGCTATTTATCACTAATGACAGCACGGCCTATTACCAGTCCGATAGTCAGTGGAAATCTGTCCTTCCAAGCGGAGAACGGCTGCCGGTTAAGCAAAGCGCTAAGCTTCCCGAGGCCGCGAAACCGCTGATTTCGCTAAATTTGAAAGCAACCGAGCGCAGCTTGACCTTGCTCGAAGATCAGAAAGAACTCTGGACCTACTCCCTTCCTGAGACCAATCAGATTCGTCCAAGCTCTCTCCAATATGATGCTGCCGAGCATATCTATTTTCAGGATAACACCGGCAGTTGGTATTCGCTTGACCGTAACGGCAAAGAGCGCTACAAGCTGCTTCTGCAAGCTCAAGATAACCAGCTGGTGTGCAAGGCTGCACCTTCAGGAGACGCTTTTTGCACGTCACCAAGCCTCGGCATTCTTGCCGTTCGCGAAAAAATAAACGCCCCTCGCCTCATCATAGATGGCAAGGAGCGCTTTTTTCCACAACGTCCTGAAATTATTAACGATCGCACATTCGTTCCTCTTCGTTCTATCTTCGAGGCTATGAATGCAAAGGTAGTCTGGAATCAGGATACTCAAACTGTTACTGCCGTAAAAGGAAGTCGAACAATCAGCCTAACACTGGATAGTGAGAAGGCACTGCTAAACGGCAAGAAGATTCAACTGGATGCTCCTCCGGTCCTCTATCAGGGAAGCACGTACGTACCGCTGCGCTTCGTTGGAGAAGCGCTTGGTGCGACCGTGATCTGGGAGAATGCGACTCGGACCATCCAGATTATCAACTAAGCGAGGCAGCGGCCTTATAAAGTTATTGTGCATAGTCTCCTGTGTAGTTAATAAGAGACACATCCTGCACCCCTTCAATTCTAGAGAGCTCATTCACAAAAGCCGTATTATCATCCCGCAGACGCATCTCTAGAGTCAACTCCGTGAAGTTTTTACGGACCGTTTTCGATTTCACTTGATAATTCATTTGTCTTAACCTTGTGCGCAGCTCTCCTATGGATTCGTCTGTATGACGTATAATCAATAGGTAGGGCTGTTCTCTTATTTTACGCCTGGACAGGAACAGAAGAGCTGCCCCCACAGCGACAGAGCCTAGCAGCGAAACCGGGTAGAGCTTTGCACCAGTTGCAATACCCACCGAAATCGCCCAGAACATGTAGACGATATCTAGCGGATCTTTCACCGCAGTTCGGAACCTTACAATACTGAGTGCTCCGACCATACCGAGCGATAATACAATGTTCGTGCTGATGGTCATAATAATAAGAGTCGTAATCATACTCATCAGCACAAAAGTAACGTTGTAGTTGTAACTGTAGACAACACCACGGAACGTTTTACGATAAATATAATAAATGAACATGCCAATTCCAAATGAAACGGCAAGCCCTAGCAATATATCGATGTATGAAATATTGCGGAATGCCTCCAAATGAATAATGCTTTTTTTGACGACATCCTGAAAATTGAGCGAATCCCCCATTGTGTCTCCCCCTTTCCCATCGAACTGTTATGGTCTAAAATGCCGATAGCCTACCTCACGGCAGATGACGTACTTGGAAATACTGGAACGGTTATGCGTATCCGGACGGACTATGAGTCGAATCGCTTCTGGAAGAAAGTCGTTGTACTTAATCTCCATGATAGTCTTAGTTGAATCGAGTGCTTCCGACACGGCCAAATTCGGATCAAATAAATCATTTGTATTAATGCCTGCCGATAACATTTTATCAAATGTGATGCGGACATCGCCTAACTCATACACATAGGCCTCACGCACATAATCCACAATGACTGCTGGCTGGTACCCGCCTTGCAGAGATGTGTAGAAATCCTTAAGCAGCGGAACGTTATACTCTAACAAAAACGATACATCCCCCATTAATATCCGATCATACTCTTCTCTGCTCAGCTGAGCGGCTTCTTTGCTCACATAATCCCCGTATTTGCTTTTTCTCTCCAGCTTGATCGTCCGATCACTGCCATTATAAATGCGAATGCGAAATTTTTGCCGATCGAAGATGCCGTTCACTTTATCATAAAGCGAATGATTATGGGGCCCGTCGAAGTACAAGCTGCGGATGCCATACCCATCCTTGTCATCGGAATTGCCATCCAACTGAAGCATCGCAGAAAGCCGCTGCCGCAGCGTAACATATTCGTAAGGGTGAATATAATATTTCAGCTCGTGCCGCAGTTTTTTTCCGAGAAATTCCACCTTCACTCCACCTTTATAGCCTTGATACCGTAGTATGGTTTATCATCCGACTCGTACACATCAAAAGCGATTTGCTGATGTCCTTTCCCATCATGAACGATAACCTTCCAGTAATATTCTCCTGGTTTCAGATTATCTAGCTGAAGGCTGGTTTCCTTCATTTTTTGTCGTTGGTCTACAATCTGTGTAAATGAGGGGTCTTTTGCAAGTGTCCAATCGTATGTCAGATCGTCCCCTTGCAAATCAAAGGACGGGTCCCATTCAAATCGATATTTACCATTCTCACGAGTTAAATCTCCCAAGTAAAAAGGCTTCGGCTTCTCCACATCCTCTTTAAAACGCTCAAGGGAACGAAGCGGAACTCCCGCAATCCTTTTATACTCATCATCCAACTTGTTCAGTTGAATCGGCAGGAAGTTAATATCCGGCGCCTTGGACATGAACGGCTCAATAACTCCACGATAAGTTTGCAAGCGCTTAGCCACAGTATCATTGTTGATAGATGCATAAAGCTCATCGATTTTATCTTTTAGCAATTGGACATTCTTTTCACTTCGGAAAAACCGGTTGTCAATCACACTTTGCCAATAATTGCTGATTCCTTCATTACTCGGACCTATGGTTCCCAAACCGCGTTGAAGCTCCCATCCACCGTCATAGTCCCAAGGGAGGAAGTACCATTTTTTCGAATTCAAAGGTGAGTATAGATAAAAATTTTGAGCGTCTGTATCCATGTTGTCCATCAGGATATTTGATGCAAGGAACGTTAAGTAATTGTCCAGATCAAAATGTTTGGCAACCACCTCGTCAATAGGCATCGTCAAATTGTTCACATCATCGAGCATGGCCAGAAGTTTATCATGATCCTCGTATCCGTCAATTTCCAAATGCTTCTCAAATGCCGCTTTATCGTACGTAGGGTCAGACATCGACTTGAGTTCATTCGGATAGCGGAAAAATTCAAACATTACTGCTTTATACAATTGTCCGTTCGGGTCCAGCCAGTGACTTTTCAAAAACTTTTCGTTTGGCTGTTCAACATGGGTAAACAAACCATTATCCTCAAAAGTTTTTCCCGCCCCGTTTCCTTCTGATAAATCCTTGACGTAAAGATGAACGAATTGGGTCCTAAGGCTTGTAAAATTGGGAAGCGTCTCAAAAATATCAAAGCTTAATTTATTGCGAATTCTGGCGTAATCGTAAATGTGTTTATTCAGGTTCAACGTCCGCTGGTCATGCCACAATCCGGCTTGATCTTCCAAGCGGATTTTATAGGAGCGTTGTGCTGCATAACGAGCCGTATTCCCACGCAAACTGACTTTCCCATTGCTTTCTACAGCCCCGAATCCGAACATGCCAGATTTAGGACCACTTCCATCAGGTGCACCTTCTTGGATGATGACTTTTAGATTCCCCTCATCCATTCGGCTGCTGATCCGGTTCATCGCATACCAGGTGAGCGGATTCTCTTTACCGCTTTTATCCGGTAGTATCGTTAAGTACATCGTATCTACGGAAGTATCATTGTCCTGCTCGTAGATGCGCTTATCCTCTACCAGCTTACCATTGGACGCAATCGGAGCTGCAACAGGCGGCGCGGCCTGTACTGCCGATGTTGATTCCTTCGTCTTGTCATCAGAGCAGGCAGTTAGAAAAACTGCAGCGATTACCATTAGCATTGTAACGGCTGTGGATTTGCCCCTGAGTCGCCTCCAAAAAGGAACCTTCTTTTGAACCGTAATAGGTTGTGCACAAAATGTATAGTAATCAATATTTCTTACATACATGATAAGACGGGTTAACGCACACACCAGCGTGACGAAGGCTGCTATGAAAATGCCAAAACCATGATATTCAGCATTCATAGACCAGTATGTGAATCCTGCATTTAATACAACGAATAAACTGCTTACAGCAAGAACACCTCTCCGATCGTCAAAATACAGCATGATGAGCATAATGATAAAGGCCATGATGAACACGAAGTAACCCAAAACGAGAATGTTGAACGTATATATCTGTGCCATTGAAAACCCGAGCATGGGCAGCAGCTTAATGCCCAATGCAAGGAACACGACGGTAAACAACAGCTGCACCTCCATCATAAAGCTGACCTCCTGCATCAAAGTTCGCTGCATATCCCATTTGGCACGTGTAATCTCAAGCAGTGTGCCTCCATTCAAGATTTTATCATAGTAACCGCGGAATTTGTCATAAAAAGTCGTTTCTACAGAAACAACAAAAGTAACAAGTGTTGGGATTACCGTCAAATATGCGTAAAAGACTGGCAAATCGTAGAACGGAGAAATGATATAACGCCCTGCAATGATTTCGTTATAAGGACCAAACCAATAGACGAAGCTGTGCACGTACACGCCTGAATAAAAAAATGTGCCGATAAAAAACAAAGAGGGATATTTACGGAAATAGGCGAAAAAGTCAAAATAAACACGGCTGGATTTCTTTGGGAACTTTTGTTCAAAATGATAGGCTGTCAGCAGCACGATGAGCATAAAACCGATATCCATCATCGTAAGTACAGCAGTGGCACTTTTATATGGGGTATACTTCAGAAGCAGCCAGGAGCCAGCTATGGCAATGACAACACCGAAACAAAAGTTGCGCACGATTCTTTTGTAATCCTTAAGCGCAGATAAATGTACCGACTGCAGCCAGATAATAATCAATTCAGAAAAGAACAGATAAGCGGCGGCTTTATAACCAATTCCGGCGGATACTTTTCGGAGAAATAACCACGCAACTAGCGATCCTACTGGCAATGCAGCTGCAATCGCTCCGTAATAGGAGGAAAGCAAGTGCTCGAATTTTTTTAGATAGATCATATCTGAGATATAGCGGGTGACAATCATGGATAACCCCCCGGTAATCAGAACGGAGAAAATAAAGCAATAGACGACGGTCGCGAGGAAAAGCTGGCGCTCCAAGTAAGGGGAGCCTGCCGAGATCATGAACCTCTGCATAAAAACAATGGTGCCCATGCACAAAATCATTGGTCCCACTGTCGTCATCGATGAATAGGCGTACGCTCTGAAACTGCTTAACAGCCCTTGCTGGCCAAACAGCCTCCTTAGTTCGAATCCTATACCCGCCATGTATTCACCTCCTTATATGATCCATACAGGCTTTGATAGCTTTCAATAAACTGCTTCCTTGTATAATATTTTCCAGCCCGCTCCAGACCATTTCTCCCCATTTCTTCACGCAGCTTTTTATTCTTGCAAAGCTTGATAAGGGCTGTAGCCATCTGGTCGTAATGCATCACGGGAACAATCAACCCCGCTGGGCCAATGCCGTCATCCATCCCTTGAAGCAGCTCACGGCAGCTGCCCACATCCGTAGCGACAAAGGGCTTGGAGCTAGCCATTCCTTCCAGAATTGCGAGTGGCATTCCTTCACTTACACTTGAAAGCACCATGACATCCATTCGACCTAAATATTCCTTAATCCGCACTTCACCCGTGAAAATAATTCCTTCCACTTGCAGCGTCTCTACAAGCTGCTGACACTCTGTCAGGTATTCCTCATCCTCTTCGGATGGTCCCATGATATATAGTTCAGCATGCGGTACATCCCGCTTTACAAGCGCAAAGCTTTGAATCATTGTCTTGATATCTTTGATCGGTACGACGCGCACGATTGCGCCAATACGCACGATAGAATCGTCCGGTTGTTTCTCTTGTATAACTTCTTCATAGTCTGCAAGATTGACCCCGTTAGGGATAATTTTAATTTTATCCGGGCTGCAGCCTAGCTCAATTTCAATCTCACGATTTCGGTTAAATAAGGTAATAACCTCATTCGCACTTTCATAAGAGCATTCCGACAAGCGATAGAAGTAATCAATCCATAGATCTTTAAAATACCCTTTTACCCAACCCGCCTTAATAATCTCCTCTTCGCGCTCGCGTGAGTAAATCCCATGCTCGGTCAACAGATAGGGTTTATTGTAAAGATGCTTGCCGAGTGCGCCTATTACACCCGCATAACCCGTGGAGACACTGTGATAGAGATCGGCTTTCGGAATATCATGACGAATGGATAAGAACAACGGAAGCACCATTGAGCGTACAGTCCAGAACATTTCCGTAAAGGGGATTTGGGGATACCGCTCCTTACACAGCTCCACCAACAAATCAAAATAATCCTTGCTCATGAGAAAATCAGCAGCTACACGAAACTGCTTCGTACGCAGCAGATTGAAAATGCCACCCCAGTCCATGTGACCGGCCCCCCCAAGCAAGGCACGAAACGACTCCTGCTCGCTTGCCGTCAACCGGAAACGATGACCCCATTCTCCCTCTTCCCGCATGTAGGCATCCAAAAATATTTCCTTCACCTCTACGACATTGGACGGCAGCTTATATTTAAATTGCCCTCGCTGCTTCTCGAAGGCGCCGATGGTGAATATCACAAATTCGTGCTCCGGTATATTCGTAATCAGGGAATGAATCCAACTCGAGACTCCCCCCGTCACGTAAGGATAGGAGCCCTCAGCGATAATACAGATACGCATACTCTTCATCCACCCAATTCGATGTCAAATTCATTATTATTCGCTGTGATCAAATACGTGTTGTTATCTATTTTTTCTATCTTACAGCCACGAAGTTTACCTATTTTATTTTCCATCCTTAAAATAAAGAAGGCGCGGTCGTGGAAAGGCGCAATCTTGCCATGCAAGACATTCCCTTCCGTACTTAACGTAACTTGGCCCGCGAGTTCTTGCTCCATATCGAAAGCAGCTTCTGCGGAAGTCATCGCCCTCAGCCATGGATAAGTTTGATGGATACGTTCAAGCATTTCGGAAAAGTTTTTATACATCTTCTCCCAAGTCAAACCCCCGCTACGATCCTTTGAATAGGCGTCATCGGGATGGACAAAATGAGAAAAAACCCCATGCGTCGTTATGGCATTTGCAATTAACCACCGTTGGAAATCGCCTTCGGTATAGCCCGAAGTCACCCTCGGCATCTCCACAATGCCATCTTTCGCAATGCTGTATTCCTGCACATAAGCTAGTCCTTTTCCGTCTTCAGGATATAAAGAAGCAATGACCGCAAGCGTCGGCCAACTCTTCTTAATCGCTTCTCTGCCTTCCGGACTAAGCACATTAGATGGTGGGACATACGTTACCATGGAGTAACTCGGAAAAGCTTCGTGTGCAAAATTCACAGCTTCCTTGGTTGCCGCCGCCATATCATCGGTACTGCTCCATAGCTTATAACCGAACTCATCCGCGACTTCTTGACTTCCTGTAAACGATTGATGGTTATACCCATGCAGCCCAATTTCACCGCCGCTCTTCAACACCTCACGTCCGTACGAGATAAGCCCCTTTGAATCTTTGTCTGTCGGTGATTCAAAAGGAGGCTTGACTCGATCCTGATAGGATTCTATCAGAACCCCCGTATATTTAACATCACTCTGCTTCGCCAACGCGAGCATATCCGGCCACCAAATATCTTTGATAAAGGCAGGCCTCGTTTTGTGATACTCATTATAAATGATTGGATCTATTACCGAAGCTATCGGCATAGGAAAATCATCCAGATAGACAATCTTCGAATTGAAGATCGGGTATACAAACACAGGCTCCAGCATACTAATTGCTCCTGAAATGAGTCCGCGATTCATTTTTTCCTGCAGCATGGTCCCGTTAAATACCATGAACTTGCCTTGACCATATGGATACTCCCAAAGAAGAGGAGCGCCCTCCACCGTTTTCGCCAAAACTTTGCTCTTCTTATCGAGCTCAACCGACATCACCGAATTGGTGATGAATGGATCGTTAATGATTAAATTTTCCTCACCTATCAATACATTAGAAGTCAGATGAACACCCTGGGCATCATGACTCTCGCCCGCGTTCACAATTCCCATCTTGCGGTAAAGTCGATAAAAAGCATCCCCCTTTACGGGAGTCGTCTCTTGGAATACATATCCGCCTTGTGCCACATATTGAGCGAGCTCATCGAGATTTCCAAGCAAGCCCATGTCAACGAACGTCGATATGACGACTTGACACCCCGAAGCTTGGAAAGCTCCACTTTGAACATCGAGAGTCTTTACCGGCTTTTTCATGTATCCTAGCACATACTCCGTTTGGGTCTTTTGTTTCTCACTGAAGTCATCAGTACTATCGAATACAATGCAATAGGGCTTACCGGAAGGCTGTATCTGGGCAACAGCTGATTTCAACCCCTTCAGGCCATCGTTCGCTGTACCGTTGCGGTTGAATTGAAGAATAAATTTAGAATTCGTAATTTGAACAGCGATAGCTAGCAGCAATATACCTATCAGAATGATATAGACGTTACGATTGAATTTGACTTTGTTCATCCGTCTTCTCCTCCAACCAAAACCTCACGATAGTTAATGCCTGATTCGATAATCGAATGGGAGATTTTCTTAATTGTATCAGCGTCGACTTCAATTGCTCGATCGAACGCATCGTATAATACACTTTCATTAAACTGAGATAAGCATCCTCATGCAGCGGATACTGCTTTAAATACAGTAAAGCTGTCTGTTCCGCTTCCGCATACTCTTCCAAATCAAGATCGGTTCTAATCTTATCGACATAGACTTCCGCTGAATCCGGCGATTGTTCAATCAACAATTTCAACACGTTCGTGTAAGTATAGCTATATTTAATCCGGGTCCGTTCATCAAGAAAACCACTGCGCATATAAGATTTTAATATGTCGGAGTAAGAACGAAGAACATGCGTGTCTTCCTTGTTCTCCTCGAACTTAACCGCCAGCTCTTGCAGGTTTAGTGTTATTTTGCGCTTCATCTCCATAATCGCGCTAACCGCATAATGCGACGTTTCCGTATCGTCATTACTGACGGCCATTTGAAGAACTTCCAAATAGTCCAAAGAATCCTGCTTCAGTAAATCAATCATCACCCGGCGCCTCGTGGAAATATCATTGACGAGCAGCGCTTCCTCCAGTGGGACTACATTCATTTCCTTTTCCGTTTCCAACCTGCTCACCACATCCGGAAGATGATCGTTTTCGATAAGAATATCGTCAAACAACGATTTCCTCGCTTGTTGATGACGTACATCGTTACGTTCATGCCAACGCTTGGAGCGAAAGGCAGGCAGAAGAAATCCGATTACAGGAAATCCGACAGCAAGTACGATACGAACCCAAGCTTCGTTCTTATCCTGCCGATGCCGGAATCCGATGACTGCAGAGCAAAATACGATGTAAACAAGCAGGATCCACTCAAGCATTGCTGAACTCCTCGTCTAGCATGCGCATATAAATACCATTTTGCTCAAAACGATTTAAGACGAAGGATGCTTCCTCCTGGCTCGAATTGGAGAGAAGCACAAGAAGCTTCCCGTCCCTGCTCATACCCAAATAATCCGTTTCCCGCAAAAATCTTGAAACTTTCTGTGGCGTTTCATCGGAAACATCAAAAGCATCGATTGGCGTAAGCAGCATAAACTCAACGCCATGCTTGGCATTAGCAACTTGTTTACTAGCTAATATGTCGGCAAAAACCTCCGGTTTTAATACAGGCGTTCCATCCATATACCGCTGAACGGCCGTAGCTTCCACATAGGAAAGTGCTCGCGAAAGGGAGGAAGAGATTAAGTCCACTATAATTTTGAAAAGGTTCTGGTGATATAACGTAAAATAATCAAACTTCATGGTATGGACAGAAATGACAGCAACGACTTTGCCATTATTGAAGACAGGAGCGGCAAGGAGGGGGATGTCCCCTTTTAAATCTTTGTTAACAAAAAGCTTCTTCTCCTGAAGGAGCTTTTGGATATAAGGGAAATCCTCCACCTTCATCGATTTGCTCGCGTCAAATTGCGTACCGCTTGACCTAGCCAAGAGACGGAGGTAGCTGCCGTATTTATTCACCGTATAGATCGTAACCGTCTGCGATTTCATGACCGATTCCACGACGCTAACCGTCGAAGTAAAGATTTTTTCCGGCTCCAGACTTTCCAGCTCTTTAACAACAGAATAAATTTTACCAAAGCTGTCTCCGTTGTTCATAATTTGCTGCTGAAGCTCATCCTTAACCTGGCGAGTCTCCTTAAATACCTCTGTTAAAAACTCGTGTTTCTCGGACAGCGATTCAAGCTCTTTCTTCTTCGATTCAAGCATGGTGTTTTTCCGCTCAACCGTATATCCGACGACTAATCCAATAAACAAGTAGACAGCGATATGAAAGAAAAAGTCAGGATCGTAAAATAGCGAAAGCATTTCCCGACCTTTACTGAGTTCATTATAAATATAAAGTCCGGTTGACATCCCGACAGCAAGCATAGATTGTCTATTGCCGTATAGGATGCCGAACAAAATAATATAAATAATTTTGATATCGATAAAGTCAGACAAGCTGTCTCTGAGCAGCAGGCTCATCCATGCTGTAAATCCGAAGGCAAACGCATTCTCTGCATAAGGCATCAACGTTCGAATGACTTGTCCTAGTCTTGAAGGAGCGGTTTGTTTCTTTGCCTTAACTCGTGTCTGCTCTTGTGAGGCATGCTTCTGAACGAACCAATTGTACGTCTTCGCAAGCCCCTGCTGAAACGAATTCTTTGGTACCCAGTCTAAATCGTTCGCTATACGACTGTTGTCCAGCTTGGAACGGTATATATCCCCTTCACGCTGCTCTGAATGCACGATGGCCACCGAGCCATGCATACCTTCCAACGCACTAATTAATTGATTAACCGAATTCTCCGTATTCGCTGATAAATTATACACACCATCCAAACGGGAATAAGACGAACGATAAATAGCGTCTGCCACATCTTCCACGTAGATGAAGTCCCTCGTTTGCCCGCCATCTCCGTAAACGACGAGTTCTTTTCCATTTATCACTTTTTCCATAAATATGGAGATAACGCCACCTTCGCCGACGCTGCCTTGACGCGGTCCGTATACGTTAGAAAAACGGAAGCAAAGCGTATTCAAACCGTACAATTGCTTCCACTTGCTGCAATACGTTTCACCAATCCATTTATTAATACCATAAGGGGAAATAGGATTACAGACCGAGGATTCCGTCAGAGGAATTTCATCATTGTTTCCATAAACGGCAGCAGAAGAAGCGAAAATAAACTTATGAACATTATATTTCTGAGATAATGAAAGCATGTTGGAAAGCCCGAGTACATTGGATTTCGAATCCAGTCTCGGGTCTTCAACCGATGTCTTCACATTCACTTGAGCAGCGAGATGAACGACAGAATCAAACCGGTTACTGCGAAAAATTTCCTCGCATTTCCGATCCTCCACGGACAATACATAGCCTTTATGCTTAAAATCTACATTCTGCTTATTGCCGGTAGACAAATTATCTATGATATAAACTTCATAACCTTCTTTATAGAAGCGTTCTGCGACAAAAGATCCAATAAAGCCATATCCTCCTGTAATTAACACCTTCATACTGAGTTCCTCCAGGACAGATTATTTATGCTTTCCATTCATCTTAATTTCGGTACAAATAGAAAGTATCAATATAGTACTTATAGCATATTTTTTCGCCATTTAACAGCAAAATATTGCGTTTTTCAACCTATTTTTAGTTCTTTAGACCTATTTTTAAAATATAATTAACATACGTGCCAATATCTGTATTGTAACGTCATTCCCTGTCTGATAATATTTCAAAGATAGATCCTGGAGGAGGTACATCTCGTGAAATTCCGTCTTCATCGTGTGCTTATCGCTATAAGCCTTATTCTGGGGATATTGTGCGTTTTCGGCTACCGGAAACTTATGGCAATTGAAGTTATAAACCGAATCTCTTACTTTCCCGCGGAAACGAATCAAGTTCTGAATAACCCCTTTATGGGGTTTGTTATAGACGCAAAATATAATGAGGCCAAGCAGCCCTTTCGGCTTGCTTATGCAAATTTAACATGGGCTGACCTGGAACCGGAAAAAGGGAAGTATGCCTTTGATGCCATTGAAAAAAAATTTCAATTTGCTTTATGGAAGCAAAAGGGAGTATCCCTTATTCTCAGAGT
The DNA here is from genome assembly GCF_025369935.1 of Paenibacillus andongensis. Lineage (NCBI taxonomy): Bacteria > Bacillati > Bacillota > Bacilli > Caryophanales > Paenibacillaceae > Paenibacillus > Paenibacillus andongensis. The sequence goes on from NZ_CP104467.1 coordinate 7,423,757, forward strand.
GGTCCTCGATTACCCGAGTAAAACACCGCATAAAGATATTCCGGACTGGTTATATAAAGAAATCGACGAAAAAGGGGTTCCCTACGATTCTGACTACGGTAAGGGATTTAGTCCGGATTATAACAATCCTGTTCTGATCGAAAATCACGAACGCCTGATCCAGGCTTTAGGTAATCGCTACGATAACGATCTCCAAATTGCCTTTATCGAGCTGGGCAGCGTAGGACATTGGGGCGAGTGGCATACCCATAACGAAGGAAACTCACCGATCGAATTCCCTAAAGAAGACGTTACCGATCTATATGTTGAGCATTATTTGCAAAATTTCAAACAAAAGCGTTTGCTAATGAGAAGACCTCATGAAATCGCATTGAATCATGGACTTGGGTTGTTTAATGACGCTTTCGGCTCACGCAAGTCAACGATTGACGGGTTTCTGCAATGGTACACCTATGGATATAAGTCTTGGCTTACTCAAAATGATCAGCCGGCCATGCCTGACTTCTGGAAATCAGCACCTAGCGGTGGCGAATTTACACCTGATGGAGACTATTTGAATGATGCTCATATTGAAGAAACCTTGTTGCAGTCGAAGCTAACGCATGTAAGCTGGCTCGGTCCTAGCGCTCCTTACACAGAGCCTCTCGGCGGTCGGCTTCAGTCGAATATTGACCGATTCTTGAAAACCATTGGATATCGGTTTGTTATCGCAAAGGAGTCTCACGAAAAGGATATTCATGCGGGAAACCCGCTGCACGTCCAACTTACCATGATCAACAGAGGAGTAGCCCCCTTTTACTTTGCTTGGCCCTTGGAGCTTTCCCTAACGGATGAACAGGGAGCCATCGTGTCCCAAATGCGGACAATAGATATTCGCGAATGGCTTCCAGGAGAAAAAGATGTAACGGGCACATTGTCAATTCCTAAGAACCTTGCGCCTGGAAACTATAAGGTCAACGCTGCGATCCTTAATCCGCAAACTGGCAAACCAGAAGTGGACTTCGCTAACGACGGCAGGAGAAGCGACGGTCGTTATTCGCTTGGAACAGTTAGGGTACTTGATTAACAGCATTCAAGTCAAATTGTCTAGTAACACTGGATCCTATAAGCAAAGATTTCATTATAGCAAAAACCCGGCTACACCGTCCTTAAACGAGCGTGCTTGCAAAGATGCGGGGGAAATTGTTGTACGTTGTACAACTTCCCTTCCTAATTCACTAATTCCTTTATAAATAAATACACAAATAAGTGAACAATTAAACAAGTAAATCAACTCAGCGACATCCTTAATTGGTCACGCTAAATAGGGGGTAAGCTTCGCCGCCCCCCTTAATCCAAAACATACAAACCAAAAAAATCCTTCGACTCAGGGAATCCATCCCTGTCGCCGAAGGCTTTTCGTTTTAACCCAGCACCACGCGGTCATCCGACAGCTTGTTGCCGCTGATGTGCTCGAACTCACCGAGCAGCTGCTCCACGGTGAGGTCCTTCTTCCGTTCCTCGCTCACATCAAGGATGATGCGCCCTTTGTCCATCATAATCAGGCGGTTGCCGAGACGAATCGCCTGCTCCATGTTGTGCGTGACCATCAAAGTGGTCAGCTTCATCTCGCGCACGATTTCCTCTGTCAATCGTGTGATGAGCTCCGCGCGCGAAGGATCCAGCGCGGCGGTGTGCTCATCAAGCAGCAAAATCTGCGGCTTGGTGAACGTAGCCATCAGCAAGCTGAGGGCTTGACGCTCTCCGCCGGAGAGCAGGCCCACCTTCGCGCGCAGACGGCCCTCCAGGCCGATGCCGAGGCGCTGCAGCTGTTCCAGGAACAGCGCGCGCTTACGCGCGGTGACGCCGAAGCTTAGCCCGCGCTTCTTGCCGCGGGCATACGCCATGGCGAGATTCTCCTCGATCGTCATTCGAGGAGCGGTCCCCGCCATGGGATCTTGAAAGACGCGGCCGACCCAGCGGCTGCGCTCGTATTCCGGCAGGTGGTGAATGACCTCGCCGCCGATTCGCACTTCGCCGGCATCCGGCGTCATGACGCCGGAAATGATGTTCATCAGCGTCGATTTACCGGCGCCGTTACTGCCAATGACCGTGACGAAGTCACCGGGCTTGAGATTCAAGTTAATACCGATTAGCGCGATTTTCTCATCCGCTGAACCGGGGTTAAATAGCTTAGAAACGTTCGAGAGCTGAAGCATTAACGATCACCTCCCTTGTTCATTTTCACAGCAAGGGCGATGAGTTCAGCCGAACGCCTTTTCGCTGTTGCTTTTTGCTTAATGGCCCGCTGCACGGAAGGTAGAACAAGCGCGATAATAACAATAATCGCGGTAATAAGCTTCAAGTCTGATGCTTTGAGCCATTCGACGCGCAGGGCCAATGCGACAACAATACGGTACACGATGGAACCGAGTACAGCAGCCAGCGTCGCTTGAAAAACCGTCCGAGCGCCAAAAATCGCTTCCCCAATAATAACGGAAGCCAGTCCAATGACGATCATCCCGATCCCCATCGAGATGTCGGCAAAGCCAGACTGCTGCGCGATGAGAGCTCCAGATAGTGCCACTAATCCGTTCGATAAGCTAACGCCTAGAATCGTAGTATTGTCGGTGTTTGCGCCGAAGCTGCGGATCATTCGCGCATTATCACCCGTTGCTCGCAGAGCAAGTCCCAAGTCAGTATGCAGGAACGCATCTAACAGCAATTTGAATACGACAACGATAATAAGCACTACCGTAATCGGCGACACGGAAGTGAATATTGTATCGACATTGAGAAGTGAAATGTTCGGCTTGCCCATAATGCGCATATTAATGGAATACAAGGCAATCATCATGAGAATCCCTGATAGAAGTCCATTAATTTTACCCTTCGTATGAAGCAGTCCCGTACAAGCTCCCGCCAAAAGCCCGCCTGCAAAAGCAGCCAAACAAGCTAGCACCGGCGAATAGCCATGAGCAATCATGATAGCTGCAACAGCGCCGCCCGTTGTAAAACTCCCGTCCACCGTTAGATCGGGGAAATCGAGAATGCGAAACGTGATATAAACACCAAGCGCCATCAATGCATAGAGAAGACCTAGCTCGACGGCACCATTCATTGAATCCATCATGTGAATAACCTCCTACTTTGAAAAAAAGGGGTGAACGAAAGCGACGTTCACCCCTTTTGTGTCTGAATCCTTACTGAATGATGTTTTTCTCTTTATCTTTTACTGCATTTTTCATAGCGTCTGTTACATCAATTCCTTGAGCTTTTGCTGCTTTCAAGTTTAAGATCAGATCCATCTTTTCAGGAACAGTTACTTTCATGTCTGCCGGTTTTTTACCATTCTTGAGAATGTCGACAGCCATTTGGCCAACTTGGTAGCCATGATCATAATATTTGAAGCCAACTGTTGCAAAAGCACCTTTTTCTACGGTATCTCGGTCACTAGAGAAGAACGGAATATGTTTATCATTTGCAATTTGAATAATACCATCCACACCGCTTACGACTGTGTTATCAAGTGTAATCAAGAAAGCATCCGCGCGCCCAACAAGGGATTGCGCAGCTTGTTTGACCTCAGACGTATTGGTAACCGGCGCTTTAATCAGCTTAATACCATGCTTCGTTAAGGTTTGCTCGGCATTTTTGGCCATGATAACAGCGTTAGGCTCTCCTTCGTTAATAACAAGACCAACTGTTTTCACTTTAGGCATGTTCGCAGCAACGAAATCCATTAATTGCGCAACAGCCATTGGGTTCGTGTCCGAAGCTCCGGAAACATTACCGCCCGGCTTGTCCACATTGCTAACAATTTTGGCTGCAAGCGGGTCTGTAACAGCCGCGAACAGAATTGGAGATTTCTTCACTTGCTGTACAAGCGCTTGTGCAGATGGTGTTGCGATACCAAGTACCAAATCGTAGTCGGCGGAAGCAATTTTTTGAGCAATGGATAAGTTATTCGGTTGATCGCCTTGCGCATTGTTGAAATCAACTTTCAAGTTGGTACCTTCGACGATACCGCCATCTTTAAGCGCTGCCAAGAATCCTTGACGTGTTGCATCTAGGGACGGATGTTCAACAATTTGTGAAATCGCTACTTTATAAGACTTTTGCGCGGCAGCTGTTGCTGCCGGAGCTGTTGAAGCCGCAGCGCTTGCTGCCGGAGACGGAGCCGCCTTCTGTCCACAACCTGCTACGACCATAAGAGCTGCTGATAATACGAATGATACGAGTGCTTTCTTTTTCAACATAATTACCCCTCTCTAAGTTCCCATTTATCGCTTGGACTCATTGCTCACTCACCACTTTAACGCTTTTGCGGGACAAAGTTTGAGGATATGAAATACCCAAGACTCCATATTAATTAACCATAGTTTAAAGGGCTCGTGGGTTTCCGTCAATTGTTTTATCCTCATTTATATGTTTTCTGTAAGCATCTGGAGAAAATTGTTCAGGACTGCCTAGGAAGATAAAAGTCACGAAGCAATTCGTCCATCACCCGATTCGTTCGCGCCGCAGTCCGACCGTTACTAGGGCTTTTACCAATCCCCCGCAGCTCGTTAACCACTGATTGAATAAGAGGCTGTTGCACATGAGCCGGATACGGAACCGCATACTCCTCGATCTGACCATTTGCCAACTCCAAGCGAATATCATCACTAAACGTCGAAAACGAAATTTTACCTAGATTCCCAGTAATTTCAGTTATGTCACTGCGCTTGAACGCATTGAAACTCCAAATCCCAGTACCCATAACACCAGACTCAAAAGCATAGGTCGTTGTTACGATATCTTCGACTTGATACTGCGCTGACTGATTTCTGGCAAAACCTTTTACTTCGCCAATTGGACCAAGTAAATAATCAAGAATATCCAGCGTATGACTCGCCAAATCAACGAACAAACCGCCTCCGGAAATCTCCGGCCGTATGCGCCACGGCTGCTCCTGTCCATCATCTTCCCTCAAGGTTTGGAGAAAAGTCGTCTGCACAAATCGGACTTCACCAATGATACCGCTGTCAAGCAAACTCTTGATCTCAACAAATTTCGCCAAGCCTCTGCGATAATAGGCCACGAATAAGGGCACCTTTACTTCTTCACAAGCTGCAATCATGTCCAAACATTCCGCATGATTCCTCGCCATCGGCTTTTCCACATAGACAGGCTTTCCCGCCCGTGCCGCCAGCAGCGTATATTCCCGATGAAAACCTGGCGGTGTCGCGACATAAATCGCATTGACATTCGGATCGTTTACCAGCGCTTCCGCATCATCGTACCATGCAGCAACTCCGTGCCTTTTGGCATAATCTTCAGCTAGCGCACCACTTCTTCTCATCACAGCGACAAGCTCAGAACCCTCCGCCTTCTGTAAGGCAGGCCCGCTCTTGACCTCCGTCACATCCCCACAACCAATAATACCCCATCGTACCTTATCCACTTTCCCAAACCTCCCATCAGGTCACAGTGATACAAGATTTTATCCTACATATTCGACATCAGATCGCCTCCTCCTTTGACCTTTTCTTATAAAAGCGGCTGACAACATGAATGGTCCAATACTTTTATGATAAATTGGTACTTCTTCTGTACCACCAGAATGGCTATAATTTATGAAAAACGAATTAGGAAGGTGAAAATATGTACATTCCATCACACTTCGAAATAAATGACGACTTGATTACTTACGATATTATCGAGAAAAATGGTTTTGCCACACTGATTTCTCAACATCAAGGCGTTCCATTCGCAACTCACCTACCCTTATCATTGGATAAAAATAGAGAATACTTATTTGGACATTTTGCACGCCCTAATCCGCAATGGAACGATATCGAAAAGCAAGAGGTCTTAGCGATTTTTCATGGTCCGCATTGCTATATCTCTCCCTCTTGGTATGAAACATCTACTGCAGTTCCCACTTGGAATTATGCAGCCGTTCATGTATATGGCCAGGTTGAGCTTGTAAACGATACACAAGAAGTGTTGAATTCGTTAACTGATTTGGTTTTAAAATATGAAGAACCGGGCAGTTCCTATCAATTAGATCAGGTAGATGCTAGTTATTTAGCAGGCTTGAGTAAAGGTATTCAAGGATTTCGAATCAAAATTACTCGTATCGAAGGTAAGGCGAAATTGAGTCAAAACAATCCAGCAGAGCGCCAAAAGCTTGTTATTCAGCAGTTAGAAAATAGGACTGGTGAAGATGAACGTAAGATTGCCTCTCTTATGAGAGAAAATCTTAAATCTTGAACCTTCTCTCATTTTATCGTGTACAGACGATTAAATAAGGACTCCTTTCTCTCTCTTCCTTTCTTTCTTTCTCTCCCTCTTTCCGAGCTATAAAAAAGCGTTTCAAATCCCTGCACACCAGGGTTTGAAACGCTTTTCGCATTCTTGGCTCATCCTATTTTACGAATGAACCTCCGCAGTTGCCACAGACTCCAGCTGTGAGTGATCCGAAGATGTCATTTCGTGAAGCTGCAGCTGCTGCGTAGCAAACTCGCGGTACATCTCATGGGACTCCAGCAATTGCTGGTGTGTACCACTGCCCGTCACGACGCCTTTGTCCAGAAAGATAATTTGGTCGGCATCTACGACCGTCGATAAGCGATGCGCAATCACCAACGTGGTGCGTCCCTGCATCAAATTTTGCAGAGCCTGCTGCACAACAACCTCCGATTTACTGTCCAGACTCGATGTCGCTTCGTCCAGCATCAGTATCTTCGGATCCCGCAGCAAGGCTCGCGCAATGGCGATCCGCTGCCGCTGTCCACCAGATAGCTTGATCCCTCGCTCACCGACTTCCGTATCATACTTATCCGGCAGGTCCTCGATAAAGTCGTCGGCATACGCCATCCGCGAAGCCCGCTTTAACTCCTCCAGCGTCACTTCATGCTGCAAGCCGTAACAGATATTGTCCCGAATCGTGCCTGCTATGAGCGGACTCTCCTGCGAAACATAACCAATCTGACTCCTCCAAGAAATAAGCGAGAATTGATCAATACGGTCTGCACCCAGCGTGACTGAACCCTTTTGCGGCGCATAAAATCTTTCCAAAAGAGAGAACATCGTCGTCTTCCCGCTGCCGCTCGGTCCTACAATTGCCGTTACCTTGCCCGCTTCCATGGTGAAGCTGACATTTTTCAGAACAGACTCTCCTTCTTTGTAGCTGAAAGATACCTGATCGAAGTGAATCGACTGCGAGGCATTCGTGACAGGTACTCCAGCATGCGGATTCTCTTCTTCGTAATCAAGTACCTTGAGGATCGTGTCGGTCGCCCCCATCGCCTTCTGTACCTGATTGAAAAACTGCGTAATTTGCGTAATCGGCGCAACAATTTGGAACAAATACAGCATGAAAGCAACGAGCTGACCAGCTGAGATAGCCCCCGAGGCAACCTGCATGCCGCCATACCCGAAAAGCACGACAAACAGCATGAGCATGACAAAGGTGACAAGTGGCGCCATTAATGCTTGAATCCGACCTTCTTTGAGCCCGAATTTGAAAAGTCTTTGAATCCCTGCGGCACCTTCTTTATACTCAACAGGCTCAGCATTTGCAGCTTTCACTAAGCGCATTTCCGATAGCACGCGATTTAGCACGGAAGTGAAGCCAGCTGTCTCAGCTTGCATGCCCTTGGATATTTTAAACGCTTGCCGCCCCAGCGGAAAAAGAATGATGAAGGCTATCGGGAATACGCTGAACATGATAAGCGTCATTTTCCAATCCATAAACAGAAGCACCACAATAGATCCAATGATCGAGATGATCCCTGTGACGAAACCAGCCATATGCTCGGCAATGAGTCCCTTAATAACCGCAGTATCATTCGTCATCCGAGAGATAGTATCTCCCGTCTGATGGCTGTCATAGTATCTAACCGGCAGCACGAGCAGCTTCTTCCACAAACGATCCCGAATGCCGGCCACAACTCGCTGTCCAGCAAAGTTCAGTAGGTACACCGAAATCCCGGAAGCTATAGCCGATGCAACAAAAGCGATCGCCATACCGCTAATCTGTCCCCAATTCAAGGAACTAATGGAGAAGCTGTCAACGACGTTCTTCGTAAATAGTGGAATGACCAACCCCACCACTGTTGAAATAATACTTAACCCTAGCGCTATACTTAATACGAGCTTAGGCGGGTTAGCCTGTGCGAGCAAACGAGCGAACCCGCGCCAGTTGCTCTTAACCTTAGGCTCTTCTTTCCTTGTAAATGCCATCTATCTCTACTCCTTTACCGATTGGATGTTCATCCGTCTCTCTGGTATGATTGCTTACTTAGGTATCATACACTTCTATTTTAAACGGAATATAAACAAATCCCATCGGCCTTCAGGCGGAGAAGCAGCCTCCTATTTCTTTGTCCTCTCGCGATAGTACGCCACGGTCTCGGTAAGCGCTGTACGCAGCGGCGTAGGTCCCGCTTCTCCGCCAAAACGCTGTACAAACTTCCGGCTATCCACGACGAAAGGCTGCTCAAACTGATACAGCATCTCGACAACCTCCTTGGCCGCCGGAATGAATAGACCACCGAGGCGGAGCATCCCACGGCCCATCGTGCCAATGCGAGGAGAGTGCCCGGCAACCTCGTAGGCTAGTTCCGCGAATCGCCGAGCGCTTATGGTCTCTGCATTTGGCACGTGCCACACCTGACCGAAGGCATCTTCATGCTCACTCAGGGTCACGAGGGCTCGTCCGAAGTCGTCTATATATGTAAAGGTATGCAGCGCATCAGGGTTCCCAAGCAGTGAAATCGACTTCCCAGCCGCTACCGGTGTGAAAAAGCGCGAACCAACGGACGAGTTTTCTACCTGCGGTCCAAAGAAATCTGACCCTCTGCCGATTGTTACTCTCACATTCCCTTTTTGGTGTAAATCCAACAGCTCGCGAGCAACTTCAGCCCTTACCTTGCCTTTACGCGTGGAAGCCTTATAAGGCAGTCCTTCATGCATCGCCCCTTTAACTTCGCCGTACATATAGAGGTTATCCCCCATGATTAGATTCGACTTATGATGGGCAGCTGCTTTCGTAATATGGCTCATCAGTCTCTGAAACAACCCATCCCACTTATTATAAGGAGGCGCCGCGCATTGAAAAACGTTCTTTGCCCCTTTTAGCGCAGTTAGAGCACCGCTTTCACTCATCAGATCTGCTTGCATCACCTCAACACCATCAGGCACACTTGCCCTGCCCGAGGAGTTAACCATTCTGACTTTCTTCCCTCTCTTCAAAAGCTCTTTCATGACGGCCCTGCCCAGCGGACCCGCTCCCAATATGACTTCCATGCTGCATCCTCCCAAAAAAATTTTCGCCAGAATGACCGACTGGCTGCTTCTTATGGAAACAACAATAAACCCTATAGCAACTATAGGGTCAATGCATTTTTCACAGGAATTTGAAGATCAACAATAAAGTCATCTGGATTCATCATATGGGTAAAATCAATCAAATACCGCTCCAGCACAGGGCCGTTTTCTTCATAGCCATTCAGGCTCATCCAATCTTTCAAACGTTGGAACAGCGATTTACACGTATCTTCATTAGGAAAGCCCGCGTATACCGCGGATATGTAATCCCCGCCTGGCAGCCACCGGGTAAAGGCAGGTTCGGGCTGACTTGGCAGCAGCGGCACACAAATCTCAATATCAGAGTCTCCCCTGTCAAACGTAAGTATATCTTCATGGTAAATAGTCAAAAAGTGTCCATCCATCGACAATCCGTGCTCTTTGACCCGGTCCAGCAGCGCCATAAAGCGCATAACGGAAGCCTCCATCCCGCATGCATCTCTTTTGCGCTCGAAAGCGACGAAGCGATCTGGATATGTTTTCAGCTCTACCACAACTTGCGAATGCTCGAACTCGTTGCGCAGCTGCCGCCCGGCGTCCAAATGCCGCAGCCTTTGATCAATCGTTCCGACGACCGTCTCCAGCGTGCGGATCGTTTCTTCCGCTTCCGCCTTTTTCCCACGCATCAGCTCCGGTATGCCTTCCACGCTTTTGCTTTTGAAAATCTGACCGATCTGCTCCAGCGTGAACTGCATGCTCTGCAAGTCCTGAACAATTTTAATCGCAAGAATATCTTGACTGGAGTAGTATCGATAGCCATTCTGCCCATCCACACGGTGCGGCTTCACTAGCCCAATTTTGTCATAGAAATGGAGCGTTTGGATCGAGGTCTGACAAATTTTCGACGTCTGTCCGACGGTGTACCCCTGCCTGCTTAGCATATTTTTCATAGGATGATTACGACTCGGTTGCTATCTGCCAAATCACGCCGAACGGATCTTCCAGACGACCGAACATCGTCCCCCAGAACATGCGCTCGAAAGGCATTTTCACAATACCCCCCTCGGAAAGTCCATCAAATATACGACGCGCTTCTTCTTCGGCCTTAAATGCAAGCGTCAAATCCAACCCGTGGCCTCTATCGACCGTATCATTACCTGAATCAGCCATGAAGAAGCGAAGGCCAAGGGCTTGCAGCTCTAGATGCATGACGCGATCTTTGATGGATTCATCCGCATCCGGCATATCCGCGAACGTACGAAGGCTAACCAATTCCCCGCCTAGTGCCTTCACGTAAAAGTCAGCTTGTTTTCTTGCATCACTGCTGTAAATGTATGGAGTTAACGTTGCCATGCTGCTTCCCTCCTAATCAATAATCGTTGAATACAGACCGATCATATCAGATTTAGCCTAGGAAAGTGAATACGATCCCCAAACTAAGAGCAGCAGGTTTTTCAACATTTTGTTACGCGGGATGGAACGATCTACTGGTTGGGAGATCCGCCTTTCACGCGCTAGGAATCCAAAGCAGGGGCTGTCGTTATCCTTAGGAGTAGTCAGATTTTGTTTTTCACTGTTTCTTTTATACAATGAATGGGTAAGAACATTCTACCTACAGACTCACCGAGGAGGTTATTTCGATGAATAGTTTTACATTTTATAATCCAACCACACTGCATTTCGGTCAGGGACAACTGGAGAAATTAACGGCTGAGGTACCTAAATATGGCAAGAACGTGCTGCTCGTCTACGGCGGCGGGAGCATTAAGCAGAATGGCATTTATACGAAAGTTGTTCACCTGTTGAAAGGCTTGGATGTTAATATCTTCGAACTGAGCGGTGTAGAGCCTAACCCCAGACTAACAACTGTTCATCGGGGTGTAGAGATGTGCCGCAACCAAAACATTGACCTCATCCTCGCTGTTGGCGGTGGCAGCGTCATCGACTGCGCCAAAGCTATTGCTGTAGGAGCGAAGTACGCGGGTGACTTCTGGGATATCGTGACACGGAAGGCTTCTGCAACTGGTGCGCTGCCTCTGGGAACTGTTCTCACCATCGCAGCAACGGGCTCAGAAATGAATTCCGGTTCTGTTATTACGAACTGGGAGACCAAAGAGAAACTTGGTTGGGGCAGTCCGTTCTCATTCCCTAAATTTTCGATTCTCGACCCCGCTCACACGACTTCCTTGCCAGAAAATCAGACCGTCTATGGCATGGTTGACATCATGTCTCACGTGTTTGAACAGTATTTCCATCATACGACTAACACACCGCTGCAGGATGGCTTCTGTGAAACAATCCTTCGCACAGTGATCGATACGGCTCCGCGCTTGCTGCGAGACCTAGATGATCTGGAAGAACGTGCAACAATTCTATATAGCGGTACAATGGCGCTTAACGGAGTTCTAAGCATGGGTGTTCGCGGCGATTGGGCGACACATAATCTGGAGCACGCCGTGTCAGCCGTTCACGATATTCCGCACGGCGGAGGCTTAGCGATTCTCTTCCCGAACTGGATGACTTACACGCTCGATGCAAACGTGGCGCGGTTCAAACAGTTCGCCCAGAACGTTTTTGACATTGATGCGATAGACAAATCGGACCGCCAAGTTGCCGAGGAAGGCATCGCGGCTCTTCGTGAATTCTTTGCCTCCATTGGCGCGCCAAGCCGACTGTCCAATTACGACATCGACGACTCGACTATTGAGCTCATGGCCGATAAAGCCATGGTTTACGGGGATTTTGGTAACTTTAAGAAGCTGACTCGCGAAGATGTTGTGAACATTTATCGGATGTCATTATGAAAATAGGAGTGAGCTGACATTATTGTCAACTCACTCTTTTTTATTTCTGGTGAAAAAGCTGAAAATCATTTACAGACAGGGGTTCGTATGAAATACTTATAGGGAAATTATTCCTTATTTGGAGGTTGAATTGATATGAGTGAGGTTCGTGTGCCAAGTCCGATTAAGAATCGAATTAGCAACGTCTTTATTCCCGTTAGGAATATTGAACATGCACGAGATTGGTATTGTAAGTTACTTGGTGTAGCTCCTGACGGGGAAATCTTGTTCGGACACCTCTACGCTCTTCCCATGGACGGAACATCCCTTGTGCTTGATCAAATGCCCATGTGGGGCGGCAACGAGCCTGGTGGCCCTCCAACTTATCAAACACCTGCTTTTATGTTTCAAACCGAGAATATTCAAGCTTCTTATGAATTCATGAAAAATAACGAGGTGGAGCTTGTTACAGAGATCCAAAATGAGCAATGGTTTGCATTTCGAGATCCGGACGGTAACCTGTTAATGGTTTGTAAATAAACGTATAGACAGTCTCCATCAGCATCTGAATACTTAAAGCGACAAGGATCATACTATATCCATGACAAAACTTACTTTTACAGCCGATCAATTGGTCAGTTCTACCACAGCTTCCAAAAAATTTGGCGAGCTGCGCAAGAAAGCGAAAGATCGACCCCAATTCATAACCGAGAACGGTGTCGTCGATACGGTAATGGTTGGGTATCCTTACTTCGAGCAAATGTTTGCACGACTGGCTCAGCTAGAAGAACAGGAGGAAGAGCGCATCCTGAATGAACGAATCGATCGACTCACGCAAGACCCAGCCTCCATGTTGATTTGGACAGATATTCGCAAAGAACCACACGAAGGAGCGATTGGCTATTCGTTTTGATGCAGGAGCAGCTCAGGAGTATTGGCAGTTGGATATATCCGTATTAGATGCAGTCAATCAAGCAATCGATGAATTAAGTTACCGAGGGAATGAGGTTGGCGAAGAGTTTAGCCATTGTTCGAATCCTAAATTCGCAGGTTGTAAAGCGATTACCCTACAAGACGTTGACATTCGAATAGTTTTTAGGATAACGAACGATATCGCAGAAATTTTGCGTGTGGCCCCTGTTTCTAAAATAATGGCAGCTGATGCCCCTAATCATAGGGTTTTGGAGCATTTTCCAGGCAACCATCGAAATGAATTCATTTTAGCTATCCAAAAATGGAAACAAGAATACGAGCACTGAGGCCGTATATTCTTATTAAAGCCATTCAATAAATTCAAGTCGATTGCCGAATGGATCATTCAAATAGAATCGTTTGACTCCCTCGTCGTCCCTTGCATCATCTGGAACGATTTGTATGTTATGACTCATCAAATATCTCTGCAACTCGTCTAATTGACTGACCTGAAAGGCTGGATGAGCTTTTGCAGCAGGAACAAAATCCTTCTGAACCCCAATGTGAACCTGATGAATACCGCATTGAAACCAAACTCCGCCGCGTTTTCTTAAGTTCTCCGGTTTCGGGATTTCTGTCCAGCCTAGTAATTTCGCGAAAAAGTTTCTCGCTTCATCTTCACAACCTTCAGGAGCCGCTAATTGAATATGGTCAATCCCATGAAACGAAAAGTTCATACATAACCCCTCCTAAGAAATTTCACGTGATGAAACATAGTTTCGTTTTTTAATTTTAATTTTATCAGTAACTTCCTTTAAATTCCACTGTTTTTGTGCTATGAGTGAGACGGGGTGCCGCTATTGCTCGTGTTATCTTCATTTCTATTGGAGAAATTCCAATAGCATACGGTATCCATAATCCTGAATCAGAACTCCATTGGAAAAATTCCAATGGAATTCAACTGATGCTCCACAATTTCAGAGATTTACTTGCTTTTGTAAGAAAAATCGTCAGGGTGTTCTTAACGCTCCTTTTGCTTTAGCGAACATCCCTAGGGGCTTCTCGCTGTTTTCCGATGTACAACAAGACTTTTGCGTTTAGTAGTTGGCATCCCCTTAGGGCTTCACTAATGTACGAGGAGAACGATAATCCACTCAAGGTCCACAATAACTGCGAAAGTGCAGGTATTTTTCCTAAAATCGTTTGAAAAGAGAAAATGCCTGCTATTATGCAGGAATTTTAAGCCTTTCCATCCTGAAATTAAAAAAGACCGTAAAAGCCTGCACGATTGCAGGCTTTTACGAATAGGAGCTATTCAAAGAAAAAAAGTATGTATAATTGCAGGTTTATCACAAAGCGACCATAGATACTTCTTCTCGTTAAATTTCGCTCCAACCCAAAACATATAAATTCTTATCTTTCAACGAAAGGCGAAGATCCCTCTATACAAAAGGGTTCTCCGCCTTTTTCAGTACCTCGCTCTAAGTATGGCTATATTCGCAAAGCATAACATAAAACTACTAACGCTGGCCCTACAGCACTGTGTAGTCACGCCACTCTTCAGGCAGTAGACGTTGATATAGCGGCTGCAGGTAGCGATCGTCGATCAACAGTAGAACGCCGCGATCTGTTTCGGAGCGGATCAAGCGCCCGCCTGCCTGCTGCACTTTGTTCATGCCTGGGAACACATAGGCATACTCGTAGCCGTTTTTCCCGGTACTGTCCATATACGACTTGATAAGGTTGCGTTCAGGCCCCAGCTGCGGCAAACCGACTCCGACGACGGCTACGCCTGTTAGCCGATCCCCCACTAGATCAATGCCCTCTGAGAAGATGCCGCCCATCACAGCAAAGCCTACAAGCGTCTTCTCCGTTCCCGATTGAAACTCCGCCAGAAAGTGCTCCCGCTCCTCCTCCGACATCTGCGTCTGCTGTACAAGAACTCGGAGCTCCCTTTCCGGTTGCTCTGGATGCAGGGCCTCCTGCTCACCTACGAGATCAGTGAAAGCCTCATACACGCTGCTCATATAGGCATACGAAGGGAAAAACACCAAATAATTACCCGAACGCTTCGCCACCAGCTCATATAGCGAGCGGGCAATCGGCTCACGACTGCGCTCGCGATCCTGGTAGCGAGTAGACAGAGGCTGAACGAAGACATCCAGCTGCTCTTTGGAAAAAGGAGACGGCACCGTCACAGAATAGTCGTCCTCCCCAGCTCCTAGCGTGTCCATGAAGTAGGACAGCGGTGAGAGGGTCGCCGAGAAAAACACATGCGACCGATATCCCTTGCCCATCTGCCGAAGCAAGTGGGAGGGATCGAGGCAGAATAGTTTCACGCTGACCTCGTTCCTGTCACATGCCATGAACGTCACATACCGTTCATCGTATAGCTTCGCTATGCGCACAAAATTTTGTGCGCCGAAGTATGCCTCCAACAGCAGCGGGGCTGTTGGCGTTGTGGGTGTTGCCGCGCCTGCCCCGGCCAGCTCTTTTTCCGCTGCTGCAATAAACACGTCCAGCAGTCCAATCAATGGCTCCGGCAGCTCAGGCTCCACCTGCATCTGGCGATCCCCTATTTGCTTACGCAGCGCAATAAAGTACTGATTAATGGCCTTAGCCGCATCATGCAGCTCAGCCCGTAAACCCTTGAACTCACGCTGTAGCGCAAGGAAATCCGATTTATTTAACACGCTAGAATACATCTCTCGCGCACGGTCCACTAAATTATGAGCCTCATCTACAAGGAGTGAGGTTTGCCGCTTCTGTTCCTCGAACAGCCTTTTCAAATTCACACGAGGGTCGAAAATATAATTATAGTCGCAAATGACAGCATCCGCAGCATAGGCGACATCGAGTGAGAACTCAAAAGGACACACCCGATGCTTTCGCGCATACGACTCAATAACTGTGCGGGTCATGATAGTCTCATGTCTCAGCAGATCGAGCACAGCTTCATTGATCCGGTCATAATAGCCGTCGGCGAACTCACAATGCTCCTTCGAGCACCGCACTTCCTCCTTAAAGCACACTTTCTCCTTCGCCGTGATCGTGACAACTTGCAGCCTAAGTCCCCCAGCCTGCAGCAGTGAATAAGCTTCTTCCGCAGCGGTACGGGTAGTTGTTCTCGCCGTCAAATAAAAAATCCTCTGCAGCAGCCCCTCGCCAATCGCTTTGACTGATGGAAACAGGGTCGACATCGTCTTACCGATGCCTGTTGGCGCCTTGGCGAACAGCTTGCGCCCTTCATTTATCGTTTTGTACACCGCACCGGCCAGCTTACGCTGCCCTTCACGATAATTCGGGAACGGGAACGACAGCTCCTTGATGCTCTGATTCCTGCGCTGTTCATGCTCGTTTCTAGCCTGCGCATAAGGATAATACCGCTCCACCACGTCAAGCATGAACTGTTCAAGCTCATCCGATGAAACTTCAACAACAAATCGCCGAGTCTCTTCCGTATCAACCTGCATATACGTAAGTTGGATTCGCATACAGCTTAACCCTCGATCTTTGGCCACCATATAGGCATAGCACTTTGCTTGTGCCCAGTGGACCGGATAGGAATCCTCCTCGATCTGCCCAATATCGGATGAGGTGGATTTAATTTCGTCCACGGTAACCGTCACGCCATCCGCATCCATTAGAAGCCCGTCACAGCGCCCATCGATGACAAATAAAAGATCCTCATAAGGGATCTCAGCCGAAACATAAACCTCATGCTGGTCTGACTCGCCATATTGTTTCTGCAGTTTCTGGTGGGCTTTGGTCCCTTCCGTCAGCGCTCGACTTGTCCGAAAACCTGACTCGATACTGCCGCTGCGATATACATATTCCACCAAGGAGCGTACGGAAATGTTGACGTTAGGGGTCATTCTATGTTTTCTCCGTCCTAGAACATTTGTTCTTTATTGTAGCATGCGCCATTACCAAATAGCTACCTCTCTCACTATAAATGGAAGTATAAACACATAAAACGGACAAAGGAGGGCTCCTTTGTCCGTTTTCAATTCTCCCCAGACATATACTTCGTCCTAAATTCTGAAGGTGTCATCCCGATATGCTTCTTGAACACCTCACTGAAATATCGCCTATCCCCGTATCCGGTTGCATAGGCAATTTCCTGAACTTGATGACCGGCAAGCAGCCTGTTTTTCGCCAGTTCCATCCGCTCTTGCGTGACAAACTGCATAAAGGTCATACCTATCGTTTTTTTGAACAGGTTGGCAAAATAGCTTCCGCTGAGATGAACAAGCCTCGCGCTGCTTTGCACCGATAGATCCTCATGAAGATGGCTGCGGATATAGTGTACAGACTCCTCAATGATGGATGAGGCAGCACTTGCCCGCGACCGTTCAATTAACTCGCAGCACAGCTGAGATAGCTGCTGCAGCTTCCCTTTCAATTTACTCATAGAGATCGACCCCAGCATACTCCTGTCACGAACACTCTGTAGAATACTTATTGCATCTTCTTGTGCAACGATTTCCAACAAAACACGGATCATCATGTAGGCGAGCTCATAATACAAACTAATGACATATTCAGGTTCAGGCATTTCTTCCGCACTCATAAATTCAGCGAAAATGTGCGTTATGATCTCGGATGCTTTTTCCGAATTGCCGCTGCGTATGCTGTATAAAAGCTCTTTTTCCATATCGACGGAGCAATAAATACGTCTGATATCGGTCGTTATTACTTCATTGTAACTAAACACCCCGTTGCCTCCGGTGTAAAAATGGTACGATAAAGCGGCAACTGCTTGATCGTACGAACTAGCGAGCTCGTTGATGCGGGGAATAGCTAAGCCAAGACCGATAGATACCGTAAATCGCGTATACATGGCAATGTGCTGACAGCATTTTTCCGCGATCTCCATGCTGCTATTTCCCTCTTTTTCATTAAATACAGTGACAAATCGCTCCATTGTCTCTCTGAAAACGATACAAGTCGCATAAGCAGATACCGTTTCTTCAACGATATTTTGCAAAGCGAATCGCAGTAATTCCGCTTCTTGAACTGGAATGTGAAGGCATCGCTCCTCAAAGTTGTCAATTTCCAGGACCATGACTGTCAAGTTCTCTTTGGCAAGCGGTATTTCTAGAAACTCCCAGCGCTTAAGAATATTCTCTTCCTCACCGCGATGGTGCAGCAGCAGTTGCAAAAACTCTTGCTGCAACATCGGTATGCTTGTCTTAACCCTCTGCTCCAGCTGCCAGCGTTTACGAGCTTCACTTCGCTCTTCTTCGAGTACTAGCTTTGCCTTAAGAACAGCCTCCACGATCTCAGCCAACGAGAACGGCTTCGCTATAAAATCGAATGCCCCCAATTTAAGTGCCTGCTGGGCGTATTCAAAATCTGTGAATCCCGTTATGAAAATGATTTTGCAGTTTGGATATTTCGCCTTGACTCGCTCCGTTAAGGCCAGTCCATCTATTTTTGGCATTCGAATATCGGTAATGATGATATCTGGCGACATCTCTTCGATCAATCGAAGCCCATCTTCACCGTTCGTCGCTGTACCGACTACATGAATGCCATGCTCACTCCACCGCACACTTTTGGAAATACCCTCAATCACAGCCACAATATCGTCGATAACACACATCTTCCAGTCGTTAGTCTGCATACACTTCCCACTCTTTTCTTCATGGATAAGATGGAATCGTTATGGTCGCTTTGGTAAATAAACCAGGTTCGCTTGCTAGATGCAATGCGGCATCATTGCCATACTCGAGATTTAGACGCTTCTGAACATTGTACAGCGCGTATCCATTCAGTTCCTGCCCGGGTTCCTTTATAGCGGAAAGCCCTTCCCCATTGTCCTCGACCTCGAGCACAAGCAGCTTCCCGTTCTGTACGATACGAATGTGAATGAATCCACCTTTTTGTTTATTTTTAAATCCGTGCAGGATCGAGTTCTCTACAAGCGGTTGCAGCAAAATTTTCAAAATATGTTGTTTTATATCCACATCACTCTGCACATCAACCTGAAAGTCAAACAAGGCTGTGTAACATTGCTTTTGAATGTTCAAATACTGCGTCACATGGGTAATTTCGTTCTCTAAAGTAGTGAGTTCACGACCTTTGTTCAATCCGAGTTGAAACAAACGAGAGAGTGAAAGCACCATATTTTGCACGTGTTCATGCTCTTGAAGCTGACTTTTCCAATAAATCGTGTTCAAGGTGTTGTACAGAAAATGCGGATCGATCTGCGCTTGCATCGCTTTCAGTTCTGCCTTCCGCTTCTCCGTCTCCGCTTCCTTTACCTCATGGAATAAACGGTTGATTTCATCTAACATTCGGTTAAAGCGATACCCCACCTGCGTGATTTCATCTCGAAATACGCTTTCGAACCGGACATTCAATTGGTTCAGCCCCACTTTTTTCATTACGGTTTGGAGTCGATTCAGCGGCAGAAGCAGCAATCGGGTTAACAGTCTCGCGAACAGGATGGAGACCAACAGACAGATGAGAATAATCGCAATCATTGCCCACTTGATGTTACCCATTTGCTGCAGCAGGCTCGATTTGGGGAGTACACTGAACATGACCCATTCTTTGGCCGACCCCAGCCTTTTATAATTGACGAAATAGTCTTTTCCATCGGCCTGATAATCGAAATAGCCTTCATCGTTTTGCAGGGCATGCTGAACAGCACTATTCTGGTTGAAATCTGGAAATAGACCGAAGTCCGAAGGGAAAATCATCTCTCCCTCGCGGGAAAGCAGCATGAAACGCCCTTCGTTCCAGTCTAAATATTGGTTAATGTACTTTTTAAGTTCCTCTACTTTCACATTCGCAAGCACATACTTGCCACTTAAAGCTTCATTCATAGCCCCTTCCGTCAAAAAGGAGACCATATCATTCTTCTCGTTATAGAACGGATCTACATGTCCCGCTATCCAGAACTCAAGGTGCCTGTCTGATGAAGCTTTGGCCTTAGTGTAAAGTGTCGTAGAATAGAAAGATTGTCGCGGAAGTCCGATTTTCGAAGTTTCATAGTATTGGCCATCTGGCGTTGCAATGAGAATGGAATTAATTAAAGGTTCAATTAATTTCAGCTGTATGAACACCGATTGCAAAGCGGATAGGTGCGTATAATAATTTTGAAAATCAGATGAGGGTTCCAGCCCGACAGCTCTTCTGTAATCCGTGTTCATCATCATAGAGAAAATGGACGTCTTGATTTTGTTCAGCTTTTCATCCAGCGCTTGCGATGTTTTGTTAAGAGTATCCTGACTAAGACGGTATGCATTTTGTTCAGCTACACCCGCTGCAATCCGATAAGCAAGCAACCCTGTAGCCAGTATCGCCAAGGATACTACAAGTATGAAAGCCATCCAAATCCTCTGGCGAAAAGACAATCTGTACATCAAGCCCACGTCAATCCCCAGCCTCACTTTAGGTTCTTAGCCCTGATCTTAACACGTCAATGACGCACCACTCAACCCTTTAATGCTCCCACATTCATCTGCACAAAGGACTTGTTCGCAAGCAGGTAGATCAACAACATTGGAACCATGGAAATGCAAGCTCCCGTTAACATGAGATGACTTTGCACAGCCCCTCCATAGCCATAGCGAATGTTAGCCAGACCAACCGTAATTGGCTGCAGATCCGGCTGCGACATAGTGAATACGAGCGGCATGATGTAATTGTTCCACGCTCCTCTGAACGCGAATAAAGCAACGACACCTATCGCCGGTGTGCAAAGCGGCAGAATGATTCGTGAAAAGATATAGAACGATCCAGCGCCATCGATCATGGCTGCCTCGTCCAAATCTTTGGATATCCCTTTAATAAACGCATATAGAATAAAAAAGGTTGTTCCGCCCGCCCCGGTCATCATAATAATTAATCCGAAAATTGATTTATGCAAACCGAGCATGACCATGATTTGATAAGCAGGCTTCAGGGTAATTACACCCATGTGAATAAACATCATGGCGGAGTATACCCCGATGAGCAGCTTCTTGCCGGGAAAGTCTTTACGCGCGACAGCGTAGGCGGCCAAGGCACAAATGATGATTGTTGTAATCGTCGCACTAATGCTGTAAATCAAGCTGTTCCACACGTATCTGGAGAATTTGGCTTCTTTCCACGTGTACATGTAGTTCTCAAACTGCCAAACATTCGGCAGTATGGACGTGCCAGCATTTAGCTCCTGATTCGTCTTAAAGGAACCGAGCATGGCGAGTACAATGGGAAGCAACAGAAGCGCCGCAACCGAAAGTAAAAATATCCATGTGATGATTCTGCCCGATATGCGCGGCATAAATTACCCTCCTTTCGCATTCCTCAGGAATGAACCTCATTGAGTTTTCTTGATAAGTATAAGTAGATTCCTGTTATGGCCCCCACAATCAAAGCTAAGAACATGGCTACTGCCGCTCCGTAACCGATATCTTGAGCCATCGTTTCACCTGTAGAAACAGGGAATAATAATTTGTACAAATATAAGTGCATGACTTCCGTCGTCCCGGCCGGTCCTCCACCGGTCAATACCATAATCGCCTCATAGCTGTCTAGCGCACTCATTATAGCGAGCATCATGATGATATTCAGTACGGGACCGAGCATCGGAATAGTGATCGACCAGAAACGCCTTATACCCCCGGCTCCATCTATCTCAGCACTTTCGTAAACATCCTTAGGTATGCCTTGAAGTCCAGCCAAAAATAATAACATATAGTTACCGATACCGCCCCAGGCTGCAATCAGGATGCAGGTTAGCAAGGCGTATTCCGTGCCCAGCCACTCCACAGTCGGTAACCCAATCATTTTCAAAATTTGATTCAATAAACCGTTGTAGGTGTTGAAAATAATATAAAATACAACCGCCATCACAGCTGTGCTGAAAATGGTGGGCATAAAGTAAATGCCTCGCAGCAAGTTGCGCCCCTTTAACTTACCGTTCAAGATAACGGCCAATATCAAAGCGACGGGTATCGTAATGAGCATTTTGCCGGCGGCAAAAGTGAACGTATTCCAAATTGCATCCCACAGAACGTCGTCACGAAAAATTCGCTTAAAGTTATAGAACCCTACGAACTTCGCGACACCGTAGCCTTTATAGTCATAAAACATGTAGCGTAAAGCCCATAAGATCGGATAAATACCGAGTGTAATCGTTAAGATTACACTCGGAGAGACGAACAGATAGGCTTCCGCGTGGTTCTTCCATTTTCGAATCATGGCGGCCTCCAGAAGCGTATTTATTCAAGCCTTATTTTTTCTGCAATGCCTTCGGGTCAAAATTCGGATCAGCCTTAATTTTTACACTGCCGCTGCTCACCGCTTTATCTAATGCGGCGTTATAACGAGCTGTTACGTCTTTGATCGTCTTATCCAGATCGCCGCCGCCCAAAATATACTTCGTAAACTCTTCATGCCATGTTTTCCCTTCAGGTGTAACGCCTTGCGGGGCTACAGGCCAAGCAGCATCATATTTAGATAAAAGGAAATTTTTGATGCCTGGAATGCTAGGCTCTTTGGCACCTTGCAATACATGAGGAAGTACCGTTAAACCAAAGCCTTGCTCGTGATACCCGCGAAGAATCTCGTCCTGATACATGTAGGAAATGAACTTCCATGCCTCTTCTTTGTGCTTAGACTTACTGCTTAGGGACAGCCAAGTGCCTGCGCCAGGGTCAATCACGCCTTTAGGCTCCCCTCCGTCAATTGTTGGCACTAAAGCGGCGTCCCAGCGAATTTTTGGCGGGAACTGATTTTTATAAACACCTGGTTCAACCGAGTACGAGATATACATCCCGATCTTGCCTTCCGCAAACTGCGCGCGCATCGGATCCATGTCCAGCGCTTCGGAACCCGGCAGTACACTGCCATCCACCTTCATTTGACGTAACGATTCAATAATTGGCTTCCAGCCTGCGAAATCATATTTACCTGTTTTGAAGTCAAATCCAGATCTGTGTAATCCGTTCATTTCTGCCATTTTTGCAACAGAACGGTCCAAAGCGCTTGCCGGGCTCTTATAAGGAAGCGACCAGCCATAAATACCGTCAGCTTTGCCCACTTCAGTAATTTTCTTCGCTGCGGCAACCATTTCATCGAGCGATTTTGGCGGCTTCAGGCCCGCTTTGTCAAACATATCAACGTTATAAATGAGTCGAATCGTGGTGCCTACGTTAGGAAGTGAAATAATGTTGTTATCGAATTGGTTGTTACCCTCGAATACGTAGCTTCCGAATTTTTTCTTCATATCGTCTGTTAGGTATTTATTAAACGGCTCAAAATAACCCTTGGAATAGAGCTCTATCTGCTTACCCGGTGTTGCAAATACATCAGGAGCCTGATCGCTCGTAAAGGCCAGGTCCAGCGATTGCGGATAATTTTCCGCCATCATCGTCATTTCCACTTCAATGTTATCCTTATTCGTCTCGTTGAACACCTGGATTTTCTGCTTGATGTACTCGGCGTCATGTCGTTGGAAGGTCCAGTAAGTCAGCTTTGTCTTTTCTTTCTTGGCTTGTGGAGCTGCGCTCCCGTTAGGAGTTGGACTAGAGGCCGATTGGCCGTTATCCGAAGTACCGCATCCTGCGATGCTGATGGCTAATGTAATCCCTGCCAAAACGGTTATCGGTTTTTTTATGGCTTTGTTCATCGTTTCATTCATCCCCTCTATTTTACTTGCCTGTTACGTATCTATCATATCGTGCAATTCGTCAGGTGAGAGCGAGGGAAAACAACTTGTTCGGTGGTGTATTTCAACTATTGTGTAAGGACAAGAACAGGACGTTTGGTTTCTGCTGCATTCTCCCGGGAACCATAGGTTATATCGCCCGTACTGCCCACATCTGTCGGAGAATTCACTCGAATGGAAATCATTTTAGAGCCAGCAAGAGCGGCCTGTACTTGTGCCGTCACATCGATGTCGATCGGCGTATCAACAACCATAGACGACCACGAATGAATCACAGTGCTGCCAATTGGTTTGTTGTTCCATGTTAGGGATGATTCGGTCCAAGTGTTATCGCTGACAAATTCAGCTTGATTTACCGTACTTATCGAGCCGACTCCAACGGGGATCAGCCTTATTTTGGCGCTGCTCACCGCCCCTGTAACAGATGCCAGATCAAAACGAAGGTAGCTGTATCTGTTAAAGCCGGCAGTACTTTTCTTCGTTACCAACGTCTGCACTGTTCCATAATTCGTGCCTGCATAGCTTCCATCCCTAACATAAGCGTCAGCATTTGGTGAGAGAAGCGTTTGAGTGACCGATCCCAGACTGAATTTAGCTTTAAACGTTTTGCCCTTAGAACCGTTTGCGTTGATGGCAAGCTTGATGGTCGGGCTAAGTTGTGTCACTGTAATGCCAGAGTCAACTGTCAGCACGCTGGAGGCGCTTCGATTGATTTCCAGTTGAATCGTACCTGTATTGGCTTGTGTCGGATCGGAAACGCCAACCTCGATATCGCTCGCCGTTTCAAGCGTCATTACAGAAGCCTTCTTATCGCTTGTCAAGAACGATGACCCGTTAACTTGAATCGTTTTAAGCGTGTCCGTCCAGAAGTTGACACCAACTGTTTGGCTGCTAGTATCTTTGACTGCCTGGGCGTCTGGTGTATTCTCTAGAATCGAGATGCCGGGATTCGCCGCATAGTCGCCCACTTGGGCACTTGTTTTGTTCGGGAGCATGACGTACGCATAGCTCGCATTCGATGGATTTGTTCCATGTTCCTGCCACAGGGTCAGAAAATTCTTCGTCAATACGGTTGAATCAATCGTCTTGGCATACGTATTCACATCGCTCCATGCGCCAGTTCTAGCTTCGCGCAACCCCCTGATCGTAGAAGCTGTTGGGAAATAATACCCCATATCGGATCCAGGCACGTTACCGGCTATATGCAGCCAATTCACGCCGTTCAGCGTTTCAGACCACCCTAAGGTTGACGGCTTCGCCACCCCGTTCACGGTCAGGGCATTATCCCCATCCGTATTTATTTTCTTGTTGTCGATAATCGTTTCAATTATCCGATTGTCCGTGCTCGTAATGCCGGTGCCTAAAGCGACAATCTCATCGTCGAACATAAACCATGACTTCTTGGCAGTTAAGGTGCTGTTCCAAGCATCCAACTCCATGCCGGCAACACCATACTTATTAGCCACTTGTGTGCCTCCGACCCAATTTTTACTGCTCTTGTAGCTTTGTCCGGATGAATTTGCTCTGGTTTGTGTATCGACCGTTGTACCCGGAAGACGATATTTATTGACTAGCGCCCAATATTCATCACTATATTGACCCAGATCATTATTGTAGAGATAAGTCATACCGTCGCTTGTGTACCAGCCTTTGAGATTTTCATTATTAATCGATTCATAATTGTAAATTCGGCTTGACGACATGCTAAGCGCGAAACCGAACCCAGGACGCAGATGAACGGAACGATCCATGCTAGGGAACGGTTTATTCACGACAAGTTCGCCCCGAGCTGTAACGCTGGGATCATTTAGAATCTGTTTGGCAAGTGTTATATGGTAGATAGAAGCGTTGGCAAAGAAGTTATAATAAGTATCCGATTGGATCCAGTACTTAACCATACTTTTAAGTTTATTAGCATCAGAAAGCGGGGCAAACTGGGCAAGCTGAATGATTGGTTTCATGACTTCCATGCCAACCATATGATCCTGTGCTGTACGCCTGGATGTCTCCCTGCTGCGGGACAAATCCATCATTGCCCCTTTATACATGAGCGGCTCAAAGGAATCATAGACCCATTTATACAAGTTTTGGGAGTCTGGTGTTGTGACAGCCCAAGAAGAGCCGCTAAGTAAATAAACAAAAGGCACAATCGTCTGCAGCAGCGATTTGCCGTACCCTCCCGTGTACGGATGGGAAGTATGTTGAATAAACGAACCGTCATCGTAAAATCCGTCACCGCTTGTTACATAAGCAAATACGTTGGTCAAAGCGTCGCGAGATGAAGCGATCTTTGCGCTATCTTTGACGATGATTCCACGAATGCCTACAGCCGTTGCTTTCCACACTCGGTTCGCGCCTGTTGCAGTAGTACCGTTCGTTATCGTCGCAGAAGGAGCGAATTTCTCGATCGCAGTCATGTAATTGTTTTTTTGCATGGAGGTTAAGCTATCGTACAGCAGAATCGTACTATTATTAAGCGTGAGGGGAACATTGATTTCCCAATCAAACCAGTTCCCGTATACTGTCTTGTTCTCATTGTATGTATTGGCATACATCCAGTCGAGACCGCTGATAATGTCCGATAAAAGAGAGGCGTTCTGATAAAGGGAAGATCCGTTCATCGAATAAGCTTTGGCCATGGCATCTAAACGGGAATAAGTAATTGCCATAAAACTCGATTTAATCAAGTCCGTTCCAGCAATGCTATCGCTCAAGTCACTCCATAAATAAGTGCGAGAAGCTGATTTGTCCATTGTGTCCCAGTATCCTTGCGCAGTCGATGTAAGGGTTTGCAAGATAACGGAAATATCGGGGTCGGAGGCTATATAGTCACCTCCGAGCAGATATGATTTCCATTTGAGCCTCAGTACGTCGTACTCATCGGTAGCGGATACCCGTCCTGCAAATATGGATGAAGTGAATCCAAACAATAATAAGGCGACGAGAACCATGCGAAAACCTGACGTAATCATGCGTTTCATTCATTTTCCCCCATTCATGAGTAGGATAGCGGTTAAAATAACCGCTTCTCACAAATAACGTATACAGTTTCTCATGAATAAAATAGGGGGCAAAACGATTTTGCTGGTGAGGGAATTCAACTATCCGGGAATTCCTTCCCCAACTTTATCCAATATGGCCCCAGACTGTTTCCATCTGAGCAAATACGTATCAGTTTTACCATTAAGTTTCAATTTAATGCAAAGGTTAGCATCAGTCTGACCAGGGGCGGTATGCTGAATACTTTGGTCCACGAAGACCTTCAGCGCTCCTGCTTCTTCTATTAAAGCAGCTCGTGAGACATCCGTTTCCTGCTTGTACATAAATGCTTGTACGAATAAAGCCGTTCCCTCGGTACGCACTTTTTGGATAACGGATTGACGCTGATGATGGGGCGGATTGTCTGGTGTTCGGGCCGTATATAGGTCTACTTGGCGTGAACACCAGCACCAATGCTTTAGTTCTCCCTTTCGCATCTTATAGCGAAATGATTGCGGCGATTGCATCACCAGATATTGCTTATCCTTGAATAAGTCTTGCGAGAGTATGCTAAGATGCTCATCTGTCGGCAGCCAGTTATGCAAATCGTTATGAAGCATTTCCCCGCTGAAGTGACCTGTTAGTTCCAGTTCACGTTCGGAAGGTACGGTTACCCTCACAATATCAAGCAGATACTGCTCTGTAAGTAAGTTGATGCGCCGAATCTCTGCACCCCTGTAGGCCTCTTCGTCCCATGGGCACATTTCTGACGGGAGGATGATCTTGTCTTTCATCGTGTAACTGTCCTCTTTCCAATCAACCGCCGTTTCCACCCATACTCCCCACAGTGTCTCCTTAAAGCAGATAATGCGCGCGTCTTGCGGGGGCTGGTCTTTACCGTCGATGCACACCGTATTATGAGAGTACGTATGCTTAAACCAGGCATAGTGAGCCGGAACCCCATAAGCGACGGTACCTGGGTCGATCATGAGCGGAATACTCCCGTAAGCCAGCGATATGCCCAAACGGTCCATGTGATCGTGTTCACCGCCGAACTTGCTGTGTTTGACAATTGCATGCAGGCCGTCGTTTCTTACCAGCTTCGTCAGACCGCTGTTCGGTGCAGAGCTGCTTTGTCTACACATGGACACAAAATCAAAAAAGGATGACGATTCCGTCAAATCTTTCCCATACAAAATCGCATATACCGAATCTCGCAGTCCCGGCTCAAAGTCGATAACTTGCGCGGATGCGGCTTCTGTCATCCCGTAGGCTGTCTTCAATAAGGCTCGGTATTCGGGCTTATCCTGCCAATCTAGTGCAATTTCATAAAAACGAGCGTAGCTATTAATACTGCCCTGCGAAGAGGCATCGTTCATCATCGGAAATGAGCCATCCGGTAAAATGAAAGCGAGCGGGAAGTCGAACATTTTCACTAGTGTTGGATGGTTTCGCAAATCCCACTGTGTGCCTTCAGCAAGGAAGCAGTACGTCAATATCGACTCAAAAGCGTAGAAGTGATAATTGAAATTCCCTTCATACCAGAGACCGTCGCCAAGCACGCCGCGATTGATTTGGTCTATAAGCCCATACTCGCCATCCAGTCCGCTTCGCAGCAAAACGTCATCTTGCAGCAGCACCCCCAACGAACAAATAGCTGATGTTATCAGAGTGGAATGATTGTGGATTTGCTGCTCTTTGTTGGCGATTAGAAAGTTCGCACATGGCCGAAAAAGCCCTTCCCGAATGCGCTCATCTTCTTCAGGATCCATTACCACTCTCAGCAGGCTGTACCCGACGGCTAGATCAAGAATCCAATGAGACTCATCTAGTGTCTGTGCGAAAAGCTTCCCAGGTCCGTTATAGGGGATGTCACCGTGTGGCTTGTATCCACCATAATGGTCAGCATAAGCAAGCAAAAACGATTTGGCCTTTTCGGCATACCTTACTTGCGGGTCTATCCCGTACATGATTCCAAGGCTATAGATACCATGACCGATCTGTCCATGCACATGTGATTGCCAAGCCGCATCGAATGGTTCCCCTGTCCAGACTGCCCCGCAAACAGGACAGCGATGCTGCTTAGATAGTTTCCAGTCGAAATGAAGCCTCGTCCCATCGTGATGACAATGGTAGTAATGACCCCAGTCACCGCATTCATTCGCGGTAATGATATAACTGATAGAGAGTGCTTTCTCAACGTCTCTTCTCATTTTGGCCATTGCTGCCTGAAATTGAGGTTGTTTGGCGTTATGCTTGCCTCTGTCCATTCTTGTAGTATTCATGTGCTCCCCCTTAATAAAAATGATCGTTTTCATCATTTTCTACTCCACATTTAATTAACAATAATTGAACAATTAAAAAGCTACAATGCGCCATAACAACGATTAAGGGCGGTTTTTCGACTAAAAATATTTGAGGGATAAAACAAAAAAAGACACCAAACTCTCTGGAGAATGAGAGTCGGTGTCCATTCTATCCCTTCGGCTGAATCCAGCGAAACGGTGTCGTATTAAAAAACAAGTTCGGATTGACCTGCACATTGTGCGCCCATAAGGCAAAGTGCAAATGCGGCCCGGTAGAGAAACCTGTCGTGCCGACGAGCCCAATGATATCGCCCTGCTTGACCCGATCACCCGCTTTCACGCGCAGTTCCGAAAGATGGGCGTACTGCGAGAAAAGCCCCATCCCATGGTCGATATAGATGGCGTTGCCGGTCAAATACAGGGTCTCTGCCAGCGCGACGACCCCATCGTTCGTAGCTTTGATCGGGGTGCCTTCCTTCGCGGCCAGATCAATGGCTAGATGAGAGCTGTCGTATTTCCCGTTCACATAACGGGTGTGTCCATACGGTGTCGTCAAAATCCCCTCGACGGGCTGCACGAACGGCCCGCTGAACAGAAATTGCGGCTCGGACTTACTTCGCGCCAGATCGATCTTTTTCTGGTCGGCTGCAATGCGCCCCGTGTCCTGCTTCATGCTTTCCATTTCAGCCGTTACCTTCAGATATTGCGTTTCAAACTTCTTCGGTTGTATGGTTAGCGTCTGATCACCAATCGGATATTTCCCCGGCTTTGCACTCATCGTAATCGGTAAATACGTAAAGTATCCCGTCCCAAAAGGCTGAAGGGTATACGTTTTATCCAACCATGTGATACTCCCAGATTCGTTATGACGTACCAGCACCACATCCCCTGGAGCAGCGCTATCTGGAACGAGCTTCCACTTCGATCCGATGACCGCTTTAGCATCCTCCTTGGTTCCGTAGAGCGCCGATTCCATCTTCAATTGCTGCAGATGATTCTTCTCTTTCAGAATGGCCTCTTTGACCTCTGCCGTCATACCGTCTACCCAGGTCTGTCCACCATCCGTCGTGATGAGTAGTGGGTTCTTACTATCCTTGCTACTGCCGAGAAGCACCCATCCGATGCGAGGCGTCAGGAACTGCGATTGCTTCACTTGTAATGAGGCATTGCCCACTGTAACCGTAAGCGGTTTTGGGCTATCCTGGTTGGCCGATCCTGAACTTGCCTCTAGGCTAAGCAGCTCCATGATCGATCCGCCTATCGGCAAAGCGTTTCCTACTTCCTCGGCGGTGATTTCTGTTCCAGACGCTTCTTGCCACTGCGCCCCACCATCCTCTGTTCTCGCGATCCCATCTGCATATTTCACCCAGCCGCGATCAAAGTCGAGCATGCGAAATTCCACAGCCTCTCGCGGTGGTGGCGTTGGTAGCGGTGTTGCTACTGCTGCTGCAGGCGTATTGTCTTTCCAAGAGATTGGTGCGCCGAATGGCGATTTCCCAACCAAAATCACCACACATGCGGCAAGTAGGAAAGCGCCGGCCAAAAGCGGCCATTGACGACGTTTTCTTGACTTCACTGACATATCTCCTTCCCTGCTTACATATGGGAACACAAAAAACCCGAAGACATCCTTGCCTTCGGGTTTCGTTATATTAAATTTGCACGCCCTTTTTGAGCGCCTTCTGATCCGTATTCGTGTTATTAACTAAAGGAAGTAACTTGACACTTCGAACCATAGTGGACTGACATAAATGACAAGTCGGCACGTGATCGAATGCAAAATTATCTCGCATCCAGCCTTTACAGCCTTCTTTTTCACAAGACCATACCGTCACATTTTCTAGAGGCATCTCTTCAAGCGACTTTTTTCTGGAATACATGGATAAACCTCCTTAGAGTTTTACGTTAGTAAAACTAACTTGGTAAGCATTGACGCAGCGTTTTGCTATTGGCAAAACATTCTTCGCCCTCATAAGCTAAATTGAAAAAGACTGCCATTACACAAGTAAAGGCAGTCTTTTTAATTATATTACAGTTTTACAACGTTTTCTGCTTGTGGTCCGCGGTTGCCTTGAACAACGCTGAACTCAACGCTTTGGCCTTCGTCCAAAGTTTTGAAACCGTCGCCTTGGATTGCGGAGAAGTGAACGAATACATCGTTGCCGCCTTCAACTTCGATGAAACCGAAACCTTTTTCTGCGTTAAACCATTTTACTGTACCAGTAGCCATGAGAAATACCTCCAAAAATTATTAACATGTTTTTTATTCTTCAAAGAGAAAAAATTCACACATTGTATAAGGTTCACTAACAAAAATGAAAACCCTTTACAATATGTGAATTCAGGTTCTTTTTGTCGATTGGATTCATCATACCATACCAATTATGAAAACGCAAACTATTTCCAGTTGATTACATACAAAGTAACCGCTTACCTCAAGAAATGGGCGAATGGCTGCTGATGTTTTTTTTACCCCTACTTAAGTCTAGGAATTCACTTAGCCTCTGGACCGTATTCCGTATCAAGTAGGGGAACTATACTGAAGTTATCGATTCTTAGGAGGGTGTTCATTGTACAGCATAAGTGTTCTAATCATACTGTTCGTTTGTTTATTATTCCTCATTTTCACCTGGATAGGGAGTGTCAAAGCGTCCCGCTTACTATATAACCAGAGTCTGGAACGGATGCACCGCAAAGCAAACAAGCTGCTTTTCTGGTCATGGTTTCCGGCTATTCCAGCTGCCGTAATCATTGGAGCTATTGTCTGGATGCAGCAATCCATGGATCTGGTCTTCTGGCAAGACCGCGTGTTTATTCAAGCTCCACTGGTAGTTCTTCCTATTTTGACCATATGGTTCGTATCGGTTCCTAAACTGATCAAATTACGCTCCTTAACGAAGCAAAGCTTAACCGAGCCTGGTGCTGCAATTGAACCAACTATTTACCATAGAGCTGCTAGCCCCGGTCTCATTATTCCTTTTCAAATGACGGCTCTAGGCGCGCTAACCGCTTTATATTTCTCACTCGTGCCTCCGGTTCCATTTCGGTGGTTGGACATTTCCATACCTCTGGCTGCCTTTGTACTCGCAACGGTTGGACTTTGGTCGAGACATCAAATTCGCTTCAAGCAGGTAAGTAAAATGGAAACTTATGTCGTTCCTACCTTATGGAAACGCGCCTTAACAACGGTAGGAGTTTTGGCTGTTGTGGCTGGATCCGCCTACTATTTGTTTATGCTAGCGATAAACAACAGTCAATTGCCAGCGGAAATCGATATGGCAAGCGGGACACACGATTATGGCGGGCAGGCAGTAACGGCGAATATGAGTCCGCATAATCACGGAACAGAGGGTATGAACGGCTCCTCCTCCTCTGCCAAAATGGTGTCTGTTGCTGACCTTAATGGTCCGCTCGAAGGGACGCCGGATCGCCATTTTACACTTACAGCTCAGAAAAAAACGGTCACACTTAGCTCTGGCAAAACCGTGGATGCATGGACGTACAATGGGCAAATTCCAGGGCCGGAACTGCGTATGAAACAGGGAGAGTTGGTCGAGATCACTTTGGTCAACGAGGATATCGAGCATGGCGTTACCGCGCATTGGCACGGTTTGGATGTGCCGAATGCCGAGGACGGCGTTGCTGGAGCCACGCAAAATGCGGTTATGCCAGGCGAGAGCTACACGTATCGCTTCCGCGCAGAGCAAGTAGGCACTTTCTGGTATCACTCTCACCAAGATTCACAAGAGGCTGTGAGCATGGGACTCTTCGGAGCGTTAATCGTTGAGCCGAAGGTGGAAACCCTGCAGCAAGTTAAGGACATTACGGTCATGACACACCGCTGGAAAGGCAATAATTTCGCCATTGGCGCGTCAGATCAATTAGAACGCATGACAATTGCGCCAGGGACGCCTGTCCGTATGAGACTTATTAACACAGACGATTGGGTGCAGCAAAAATACACCCTTGTCGGCACTCATTTTGAGGTGGCAGCAATTGACGGAACGGAACTAAATAAGCCGGATGTATTGACTAATACACATTTGGTAGTGACTACAGGTGGTCGGTATGACATCACGTTCATCATGCCAGAGCGTCCTGTGTACCTGAATGTTGGCGATAACCGCAGCAGCGGCATCTTGATGTCACCAGACGGTAAGGGAGAACTTCCCGAGCTTTCTCAAACGGTCGCTTTCGATCCCCTTCACTATGGTACCCCGACCTCAACACCCTTTGATGCAAATAGTCGTTTTGATCGAAATTTCACCTTAATTTTGGATAATAAACTGGGGTTCTACAATCGTAATCTGAATTTCCTTTATACGTTGAATGGCGAAGTGTTCCCGAATACACCCATGCTAATGGTGAAAGAAGGCGATCTCGTCAAAACGACTATTGTGAACCGCGGTAACGTCGAACATCCCATGCACTTACATGGTCATCATGTACTTGTGCTGTCTCGCAATGGCAAACCATCCACGGGCAGCCCTTGGTGGTCCGATACGTTGGCTGTATTGCCAGGAGAAACTTATGAGGTAGCTTTCGTTGCAAATAATCCAGGACTATGGATGGATCATTGCCATAACCTCGTACATGCCGCAGCTGGAATGACGATGCATCTTATGTATGAAGGCGTTACGACGCCATTCTCGGTAGGAAGCGGAACGATCAATCATCCAGAATGATTGACTCCGTTTTCATAAAAGAGGGAGGAGATGTTAGATTACGTAACACACTGTTGACAAAATGGCCCGTATCCGATTACGCTATAGGAAAGCAGGAACGGAACTGAATACTACCCATTTCGTATAACCTTAATAATTGGATTAAGGGTCTCTACTTAGAAACCGTAAATTTCTAGCTACGAAAAATGTGCGCATGTCAGGCATATTTTTCATGGCTAGTTTTTTTGTGTCCATTGCTTCATACAATAATAGGAGTAGGAGGCTTAATGATGACAACCATTCTAATTAAAGATGCGCAAATTGTGACCATGAACGGCAATGGAGATATTATTACTGGGGATATTTTCATCGAAAATGACCGAATTACAGCAATGGGTCCGGATTTGAATCCAGCACAGGTGGATAAGGTGATTGACGCCAAGCATCGTACGATCATTCCAGGCTTCATTCAAACCCATATTCATTTATGCCAAACTATATTCCGCGGTAAAGGGGACGATCTGGAACTAATGGATTGGTTGAAAACGCGGATATGGCCGCTTGAAGCCTCGCATGATGAGGAATCGATCTATTATTCCGCCATGCTTGGCATCGGCGAGCTGATTCAAAGCGGTACAACGACGATCGTCGATATGGAGACGGTGCACCACACCGACTTTGCTTTTCAAGCTATCGCGGAGAGCGGCATTCGCGCTTTATCCGGCAAGGTGATGATGGACAAAGGGGACGAAGTTCCTTTTGCTTTGCAAGAGAAGACCTCCGAATCGCTCCAGCAAAGTGTCGATTTATTGGAGAAATGGAACGGCCACGACGATGGCCGCATCCAGTACGCGTTCTCTCCACGATTCGTCATATCGTGTACGGAAGAGCTGCTGCGTGAGGTCCGCAGCCTGTCGGAGCAGTACCAAGTGAAAGTGCACACGCACGCATCTGAGAATCTCGGCGAGATTGAGATTGTGCAGGCCGAGACTGGCATGCGCAATGTTGTCTATCTCGATCATCTCGGTTTGGCGAATGAGCGCCTTATTCTGGCGCACTGCATTTGGCTCGATGAGGAAGAGAAGCGCATCATCCATGAACGGGGCGTGCATGTGAGCCATTGTCCCGGCTCTAACCTGAAGCTTGCTTCAGGCATTGCCGAGACGCCTGATATGCTGAAGCTCGATATCTCCGTCAGCCTAGGAGCGGATGGCGCGCCGTGCAATAATAATCTCGATATGTTCAACGAGATGCGTTTGGCTGCGCTTATCCAGAAGCCGG
Organism: Paenibacillus andongensis; assembly: GCF_025369935.1. NCBI lineage: Bacteria > Bacillati > Bacillota > Bacilli > Caryophanales > Paenibacillaceae > Paenibacillus > Paenibacillus andongensis. The sequence continues at coordinate 7,458,624 of NZ_CP104467.1, forward strand.
TGCACGGGCCGACGGCCATGAATGCGCAGACGGTCTTCCGCATGGCGACCATTGGTGGCGCCCGCGCGGTCGGCATGGAGAAGGAGATCGGCAGCCTCGAGGTCGGCAAGAAGGCCGACCTCGCCATTCTCGATCTTAACAACTTCCACACGTATCCGTCCTTCGACGTGGATCCGATCTCTCGCATCGTTTACTCCGCAACGCGAGCTGACGTGGAAACGACGATCATTAACGGTCGTATCGTCATGGAAAACCGCATCATGCGGACGATCGACAAAGACATCGTCCTGCCCGAAGCGAACCGCTCCATCCAGCGGTTGCTGAAGCGAGCCAACCTGCGCTAAGCAGCGGCTAACGCATATAGGCCTGCAAACCAACGAGCGTAGCATTAGTTGGTTTGCAGGCTGTTTTTGCGTCCCCCAATGACTGCAAAGCAGATAGCACATCTGGTACTGCACTAAATAATTTGGATTAGCCAAAGGTTCCCCCTTACACGATTGTTCATATAGTAGTACTACTATGTTCATTGAAAGGGGAACTTCCATGGCTCATAATCGAGATTCCCACACTCTTGCCCGATTGTCGCAAACGTTGCCCCAAGTCATTACAATTGTTAAAGTTGCCGGGGATGTTGGTGATATCCAAACGAATTCAGTAACGAATCGTGTCTATTTTGTTCATAGCGAAAACCAAGTTGGCGTCCTTGATGGGAAGACCAATAAGGTCCTCCGAAATGTGAAGGCTGGCGATGGCACCACTTTCCTTGCGGTAAATTCTCGTACCAATCGCATCTATGCCACGAACTTTCGGGATGCCACCGTTTCCGTAATTAGCGGAAAAACAAACAGCGTACTGACGGCCGTTCCCGTTGGGTTGCGTCCTTTTGGCCTTGGTATCCACCGAGGCAGCAATCGAATCTACGTAGCCAATACGAGCGGGACGATAAGCGTCATTGACGGCAGCACTAGCCGAGTTCTCCAAACGTTAAGGGTTGGCGGATCACCAGCGATGGTGTCTGTTAATCAGCGGACGAACCGCATTTATGTCACGAATGTAAGCAGTGATTCCGTTCATGTGATTGATGGGAAGACGCTTCAAGTCGTTAAGACGATCAAAGTAGGTCGTAATCCTATTATTAAACCAGCTATCAATAGCGTGACCAATCGTATTTACTTAGCTAACAATCTGAGTCGTTTTACTTCGTTGATACATGGCCGCACCCTCGGGAAAAGTATCCCGATTCAACTAGGAAGCCGCCAAAGCGAGATCACTTTGAACCCGCTGACGAATCGCATCTATGTCACAAGTGCGCAGCAAGAAGGCAGCGGCAAGCTCTTCGTCCTTAACGGACAAACGAATAAGATCGTAAAGACTTTAAAGATCCCGACATTTTCATCGATTCTCGTCAATCCACTCACGAACCACTTGTTCGTAGGGGATTCCGAAGAAAGAAATTTATTCGTTTACAGCGGGCGAACCAACACGCGCTTAACGAAGCTTCGTACAAGGAAATCCGCAGGAAATATGGCTCTAAACATAAGAACAAACCGCATCTATGTAGGAAATATGGGCACCATTACGGTTGTTCAAGACGGCATCTAACCAAAAAGCCTCCAGACCCACGAGCAATCCGTGGACATGGAGGCTTGTCTACGATCATTCGAATAATGCACGAAGGTCGCTATTTTTCCGTTGAACAGACTTCATTAAATCGGCGTTAACTTCTTTCTCGTCCGCCATGCTAATCAGCGCATGAACATCCTTCGGCAAGCATTTCCCGCCGTACCCGCGACTTTCTTCATACACAAAGGTATGGCTGCGGCCGATTCTCGGGTCCTCGAGCCAAACTTCCCGCAGCTCATTGTAATCAATTCCATGGGCTCCGGCAATATCATAAAACTCATTGCAAAACGACACTTTAAGCGCAAGGAAGCAATTCTCCATATACTTCGCCATTTCGGCTGTGCGTGCATCCGTCCGCCGGATTCTCACTTCTGCGTTATACACCTGCTGATAGGCACGGATCACAAGGCTAACATCCTCAGATTCGCCTCCAAATGTAAGCCACGTCCGATGACGCAAATCCGAAAAGGGGTGATCCACGGTTTCTCCATAGTATTCCGGCTGGAACACGATGCTTTTCCCCGTTCGTTCCTTCATAGCGTCAGTGAACCCTACAGGAACTGTCGAGCGTATCACAATGACTTTGGCTGTCAGCCAAGTAATCACTTCTTCCACGATGGACGTATCACATTTGCCGCTCGGGAGCGAGGGAGTCGGAACACAGACGAAGACGACATCGCTTTCGTTTACCTCCGCTTGGCTGCCCACCTGCATAGGTGCATCATAAACCGCAGCGTTTGGAAACAAAGCATGTATCGCCTTCCCAACATGACCGTATCCAACAATTCCTATGTTCATCGTCATCAGTTCTCGCCCCTTATGCTTAACCATTCGAAATTCCTACTGCAGCTATCACGCAGCCACTTTCTCTTCCTCTGCCTGCTCCTGTTCATGACGCTTCTTCTGAACGGCAAGCAAGATGAATACCAAGAAGTAGTATCCCCAGTAACCGACGAATTCTTCCAGGGAAGGGTTCTGCGTATAGCCTAGAAAAGCTTTGAAGAAAATGCCGACTTGACCGTTAATAAGCGGTTCTTTCCCAAAATCACGGAGATATTGCACTCCATCAATGGGATGCTCTGGCATAATGCCCGTTATATTATATATTTCACCGATTTGGTGTCCTGCCGTCCGATATAAACTTCCAACGATACCCAAGTCCTGCATAATGCCGATGGCTTGCACGAACAAACCCGCAGAAATCATCATCAGAAACACACTAGTGATGCGAAAGAACGTGCCCAACCGAATTCTCTTCGTCCCTTTGAAAAAAAGCAGGCCAATGACAACAGCCAGAATGAGTCCGCCCAGCGCTCCCCAGCTTTGGAGTGCTTTCTGTATGTTTCCTCCTGTAATTGCTGCAAAGAAGAAAACCGTCTCCACGCCTTCGCGCACAACGACTAAGAACGAATGGACGACCATATTAATGGCGCCGCCAATGGTTAGAATATGTGCAACCTTGCTCTGAACTTTCCCTTGCAGTTCGCTATTTTGTTTGCCCATGAACATGATCATATGGGTCAGCAGCCCGGAAGAGACGAGCATAATGCCAATTTTCAAGTAATTTTGGCTGCCCATACTGGCGAATCCGGTCAATAAAACCTGGAAAGCCAGAGCCAAGCCATAACTAACGATCAGAGCCAAAAACACACCAACCCACACCCATTTGTGCCAGTGCACGGCATCAATACGCGTTAAATACGTAACGATGACACCAACAATGAGAATGGCCTCAAGCGCCTCACGAAATGTAATGAGAAATGCCTGTAAATCCATAATCCGCCGCCCCCAGTTCTCTTCCTTGCTTCAGCATGCTGAAAGACACTTGCGCCTACTAGGCACAAGTGTCTTCGCTATGAATGAAATGATTAACGAAGAATGATAATTTCACCATTTTGGTAGAATACACGTTTGCTGAACAACTCAGCTACAGCACGCAATGGAATGAAGGAGCTTCCGTTTTCGATAATAACCGGTTGATCCAGTTTGACTTTCTCATTCACTTTACCATTCTCTACGACTTGATCGGATCCTAAAGTGATTTCTGTTTTCTTGCCATCTTTGGTAATAACAACTGTTTTCGTTGCATCTACCCATTCAACCCCAGCTTGAATCGCTTGTGCAATAACACGAACCGGCACCAATGTACGTCCGCTATCTGCGTTAATGAAAGGCGCATTCTCAGCTGAGAAAGCAGCTCCATCCACTTGATAATCCTTGCTGCCAATTTTCAAACTCGAACCATCTTTACCAACTTGGAACTTAAGAACTTGGAAGCCATACTCTTGTGCAGCAGCCAGATCGGATGCGTCTACAGCGTTTGAGAATTTCGTTGCCACTTCAACAGCCGCCGCAAATTTCTCTTTACCTAAGAAAACTTCTTGGCTAGCAAGGAACATGTTGGCTTCTGCCGCATATCCACGTGCACCTTGCAGGTCACCAGCTTCAAGCTTCGTGAATGCTTGCTTCACATATTCAGATACTTTACCGATCATTGTACGGTGTAGGGCATTTTGGATTTCATCTTTTTTGATTTTGCTTACATCGCCGGATGCGAAGGCATCTCTTACGAAGTTAGCATCAGCGATACTGCCGCCTCTTAGGTACGTGTATACCGGCATGAAGAGGAAGTAACCTTCTGTAATCGCTGCAGCTTGATCAGCTTGGGCCTTAGTAGCAATGCTTTCAGCGTATGTAAAAGTTGCGAGTGTGTAGTTTTTGATCAACGTTTTGTCAAGGAATTGACGGTGAACATTGAAGTCATTCAAGTTATTCTCTTTAATATCTTTTTGCATAAGTTCAATCGTTGTTTTCAAAAGTGCAACCATGTTCAAGCTATATTTCGTGTCGCGTTTCACAACGTTTGGTTCTAGAACAGCTTCATAAATTTGTACAACTTTATCAAAAGCCGTTTTCGCACCGGCAACATCGCCTTTGGTCAAAGCAGGACGTACTTGGTTGTTTACCAAATCACGTACAGCCAAGAAATAGTACCACTGTAGGCCTTTATCAATCGCTTGTTTCGCTTGGTCGACTTTCAAATCGCCTTTGATAGCACTGTCCAGGACAAGTGTGATATTCGCATCAATCTTAGGATCGTCCGCTTTAATCGTTGTATCAATACGTTTTACTTCGGTTTGGAATTTATCTATGTATAATTTCTGAACATCTGCAAGTACCGTTTTATCTGTGAAAAGAGCTTTGATATCCGTGAAAGACTTGATTGACGCAGCGATCGTTTGATCTTCCGTGATTTGGTATTTACTTTCTGCAAAAGCAACGGATGTAACGGTAACAACACTGGATAAAGCTAGTGAAACACTTAAAGCAGCAGCTAGAAATTTACGCATAATAAGTTTCTCCTCTATTCATCTCATATTTTAATAATAACTTTAAATCCACTTTCTTTTACGAGCGAACCATACGCCTCCACCTAGTAGAACGATGACTCCTCCGATAACAGCTACGCTTACTAGCGGATTCGTTTTATCTGTTCGCTCCATAGGTGCATGTGCAGATGCTTCCTTAGCAGGCTCAACTTGTTTGGCATCCGAACCCGTTGCTTTAGCCGGCGCTTCTACAGCCGTTGTGGGCTGAGCCGCTTCCGTGGTTGGCGTTGGACTAGCACTAGCCGTTGCAGAAGGCTCAGGCGACTTCGTCTCCACCGCAGCAGCGGCATCGGGTGACTTCGTCTCTGTCGGTTTAGCTTCTTTACCCGCCGCAGCTGGTTGGTCTGGCTTAGCACTTGCAGCAGGCGCCGGTTTCGCCGTTTCCTGCGGCTTAGGAACAGGAGTCACCTCACTTGGTGCAGCTGGCTTGACGTAAGCCGTATAAGGGAACAGAGGCTTCACCTTACCATAGATATAATTGACCTTTTCTTTGAAAACATCTGGCTGTACATCCTTCTTCCCTACACCGAACAATCCAGGATTCCCTAGCGCTTCAAGCGCAGCTTCGAAAGCTTTATTAATATCACTCGAGCCCGCTCCCACATAAGGCTCCAGCGTGTCAAAGGTCGCCTTAGCTTTGGCTAGCAAGAGTTTAGACTCTGCATAATCATCAATACCTTTAATCGCATAGGTGAACCGTCGATCCAAGTTCATCACAAGGACATATTTGAAATTCGCAATGACTGCTTTACTATCTTTGGCCTGGAAATTAGCATCCAGAGTGGTAGCTATTCCATCGCCGAAGTGCGATACGAGTTCTGCTCTTATCTCCTTGTAAGCACCTTCCGCTGCGCCCCAATTGTTCGCTCCATCGCCTACACTGGTTTGAACCAGCTTAAAGGTTTCAGCGACTGCTTCTGTATTGGCGTCACCATACGAATAGGCCAGCGCGGAGGACGGCAGGATGATCAATGCCGCTAGAACAAAAGTCAAACCGGCTAGTAGCCATCGTTTCATGTCTTCACCCCTGATATGATTGTTTGGAACCCTGTTGTCATTGATAATGATAATCATTGTCCATATTTGTGTCAACCATTTTTTTACTTTGCCGAAAAGATAAATACAGTCTTAACGCACCCACTCATATAAAATAACGTGGCCATACGCCGGGTCAAATAGAGCGTCCGACTTAAACTCAGCAAGCAGCTTCAAATGCTCCTTCACCGATTTGCCTTGCTGCTCAAAGCCTTGAACGACATGATCGGTGAGCAGCACACGCCGCTCGGGATTCGCCCCAGCCAACGTTTGAAAGTACCCGTACGTGTAGATACGCTGATGATCGTAGTCAGCCTGCAAGTACTGCAGGACTCTCGTTTCTTCCCATGTAAAGAGCAGGAGAGGCCCTTGCAAACGGCTTACATAGTCATGAAGCTGATAAACCGCTGGCTCTTCCACAGCCTGCCGTTTCTGAAGCTGAGCCCCGTATACGACTTGAATGGATATGAGGCTAATGAGGAGGGCGTACAAGATCGTTGGCGCTATTCTCAATAGACGCGTACCATGCGCGGATGTCCTGAGTCCTTCTGCAGTTCGAATGATAAAAGTAAACATAAGAAGCAAAATGGGGACTACTACAGGAACGATATGACGCGGTTTCTCAATATTTTGACCAAAAAGAGCCCATAGCGTGTACAAAACGGCGCAGCCAATCAGCCAAAAGATATATCGTCGATTCTCATTGCCTTGCACACTAGCAGGCGCAAATCTCCGACCTATAAACGCTGCAGCGACAATAATGACGAGCCATATGCCAATGAGAATGGAACCGCCCAGCAGGGCTGATCCCAGTAAATTGTGTGCAATAAGTTGGTAGATTCGTTCTCCAAGCGGCATCGGGGTAGAGATGACACCGCCGCCCCATTCGGAGAAGTGTCCTTCTACGAATGCCAGAGAGAGCTTCCAGAAACCAGCGAGGGTTCCTTCGGAAAGCACCAAACCAGCCACCCAAAGCAGTTGAAACAGCAGTGCTGCCAAGGCCGAGCACCCCAGCCTCAACCATTTCCGCCAACCGCTCGCACCGTACTGCCAAATTCCGTACCAGAGCGGCAGTAGCGCCAAACCGAATGGAAAGAAGGATAAGCGTGTACCCATTAGGAAGCCGAACATCAGCAGCGCCAGACCATGACGAAGCAGCGAACCTGGGTGATCCATAGCAAATCGGATACTCCAAAGAAACCACCACAATAAGGCCATACCCGCACACTCCGACATGGGACGTGAGGACATGAGCCATATGTAGGGGCTGCTTAATACGAGCGCAGGCAGTAAAAGGCTCTTCATCCCGCTGCCGGTTAGACGGTTTGCCAGTAAAAACACCGGTAGCGCGGAGCTTAAGGCAGCTAGAGTATTGAAGACAGATAAAGCCTTAACGGGATTATTTATCCACTGGTTAATAAGCCAACCGCCTAGAATAAAATACGGATAACCCGGAAAATGAGGCTGCATGGCGAGTAGATCATACCGATGCAGAGCCAACGTGAAATCGACCTCGTCCCATGTTAGAGCAAAGGTGCTGGCGTAGACAATACTCAGGCATGTCACTCCAGCAATAACCACAGATGCGAACAGCGCCAACCATATGGCATTAAGTCTCATACGCCCGCATCATCTCGATTCGTCTGTGGATTCACATTGCGTTTGGAGACTGGGCGTCTCATTTCTTTATAGATTGCTGGAAGTACGGAGGTTACATACTGTCTAAATTTGATGAAGGATTGCCCTTTGGTCCGAACTTGGTACGAGATCGGAATCTCCTCCAAGCGGTAGCCTTGACGAACCAAGTTTAACGTGAGCACCTGGGCGTAGTTATAGTCGTGGACAATCACGGCATTCTCCATCGCATCGCGAGAAAATCCGCGCATCCCGGATTGCCCGTCATAAATCCATCTGCGCAGCAGAACCGCCTGCAGCAGTGTGAACGTATAGTTGCCTAAGCGGCGATGTAGCTTCATGCCTTGAATTTGCCCTTTGAAGCGTGAGCCGAAGGTGTAGTCCGCGCGCCCGGCGATAATGGGCGCAAGGACATCGGGAATTTGCTCCGGCGGATACTCATTATCCGCATCAATCATGATGCCTATGTCTGCGCCTAGCAGGCAGCATTGCTTCAGCCCTTCACGAACGGCAGCGCCGAGCCCTTTATTGTGCGGGAACGACACAATGTGGTCGGCTCCCGCTGCCTCGCTGGCGGCGACCGTGCGGTCCTTGGACCCGTCGTCGATCACCAGCACCTCCACCTCATAATGAGGGTGGAAATCTCTCGGCACGCGGGCAATAACCCCGCTAATATTCTCTTCTTCGTTATGCGCAGGCATAAAAACGATGATTTTCTTCTTAGTCATGATGCTTGATTGCCTCCGTCAAGACAGGTCCGCGACTATGGCTAGGGAATGGCGCTCCCAGCAGATAAGCCAAAGTTGGAGCCATCGATACAAGGGAATGCTTTTCATCAATGCGATGGCCGGCCTCAATGGTCTTACCATGCAGGAAGAAAGGCACATAGCGCTCACCCTCATCCAAATGGCCATGTCCGCCAATCCCATCAGCCTGTCCGTGATCGGCACAAATGATGAGTGTCGTATTCTCCATCATGCCGCGCTCTTCAAGCCAGCCGACGAATTCTTCTATTAATTTATCGGCTTCTGCGATTTTTTGCGTGTAATCGTCATATAAAACACCTCGGCTGTGACCGGTTTGGTCAACACCAATCAATTGAGCAACGAGTAAATCCGGGTTTTGTTCGGCCATGATCTTCTTCGCCCGTTCGATAATATTACGATCCGCGACATCGTTATGCATCACAGCGGTCACACTTTCAACATCATCTCCCATGGAGTCGATTAAATGCGCTATTCCGAGCAGACGTCCTTTTTTACCAACCTTACGCAGCGAGTCAAAAATACTTTCAACCCGAATACCCAGCCTCCAAACCATATTGGAGCGAATACCGTGCTCGCGCGGGTAAGTACCCGTGAACATCGAAGAGAAACAGACCACGGTACGCGCAGGATACACAGTTTCCATTTGAGCATACTCCGTGCCTTCTGCTCGCAGTTTCTTCATAAATGGTGCATCGGCTTCTTCAAAGCGCTCTTTGCGCATTCCGTCCACGACAATCACAATAACCTTCTTGTTCAGCGCTTGCCCACCCGCTTGTACATCGCTTGAATCGCGTGTGTATGTAGGGATTTCGGCTGGTTTCCAGTCAAATATATACCAGTGGAGAATGAAGCTGTATATGAGCAAGCCGCCCACAAATAGAAGCCCCGTACCCACATCAGCGGAAACGCCTGCCTCAAACTGACGGTAATAATGATTCCATACGAAAAGCAGCAGCAAAAACTTTGGCATCTGCTCCTGCGCATTGCCGCTAGTTGAGTCACTATTTTTCAACACTAATTTCCAGAATCGTGTAAAATTCCACCAAGTCGTCCCAATTCGCAGATGATAGTAAAAAGTGCCCCAGAAATACACCGTAAAGAAGTAAAACAACCCTAGTGCTAGCAAATAAAGCGAGAAATCAGACCGATCCCAAATCAGAAGCGCAGCAATTAGCGGCATCCATAAATAATTTCGCAAAAATAGCGGAAAATCAAAGCAATAATACAGCACAAAAAGAGGGAGGGTCACCAGCAGCCCCAAACCAGTGGCACTCCAAAAGCTAGGATCAGACCAAATGCCAATATGGTAGAGCAGAAAGACGCCTACAACAAAAATCGGGGTAAACGGTTTTCCTTCATTAAATAAGTTCCAGCAGCGAGCTGCGACTATTTCAAACGATGAAGCTTTTTTCATATTAATCATCCTTCCGTGCGTTGCCATTCCATGATGGTTTTTTGTGACTCGTAAGCCGTCCAATCCAGGTTTTCATCTCGCGCCAATGTAAAGGCATTCGCACAAGTGAATACGCCCCTAACGTATAAGCAAATAGAAATTTAAATGTATGCGACACAAGCGCCGCTCTATAAGCATCCTTGCCATCCACGGCCAGCAAGACAAGTGACCCGCTCATCGTACTCTCATAAGTGCCTATCCCACCTGGGGTAATATGAAAAATTTGTCCGGCAATCGTCATACTATTCGCCCAAACGAGCGAGATTGTCCCAAGCTGCAAGCCGATCATGCGAGCAACAGCAAAGATAACACCTGCTTCTAGGATCCAGCTTAAAGCAATCAAGCCTACAATAACGAACCCTTTGCCAGAAAGCATTTTAAGATGAAAATAAGCCGAATGCTTGGCTATGAACGGGATTTTGCGAATCACAGGCAGGTAATGCGCTGTTGCGAAAATCACGGTTCCCCCAGCCAACACCGTCACCCAGATCCAAGATGAGGGAAGACCTAACCGAATAATACCGATTCCCCCAATTCCAGCAAGCACGAGCATATCAAGCAATCGCATGACCGCAACGGAATGGAACGCTTCCTCCCACGATTTCTCCCCATGCTTCATATATAAGCCAACACGAACGCCATCTCCCGCTTTCACAGGAAGTAGATGATTGACGAGCAAGCTATAGCTAATGGCATGAAAATAAATGCTGAATCGAACCTCAGATCCTGTGTAAATTCGCCAAGCCGCGGCCTTTAGAAGGAAGGAGAGCAGGTACACGACGAACATGAAGATCAACCACTCAGGTTGATGGAAAAGGAGCTCAATGTCGCGGAGCCATTCCTTCGAATCGAACCATTGCCATGTTAAAAAAATAGAACAAACGATCAAAAGGAGCGCCATATAACGAACAAATTGTTTCTTTGTTGGCATATTTGTTGTGACCTTCTTTTAGGTAAGGGTACCTCAAACTAGTTGTATGTGAGAATGAGAATCATGGTCAGTATAGGCGGTTTAGGGGGCTACGTCAACCTAATCTTACTCTTTTGGATAACGGATAGAATGACTATAGCGATTCTTTATCCGCATTCTCCTTATATGTTTGTTATCATGTTCTATAGGAGATCTGATGGATTTATTCGAAAGAGAGTGAAGCTAAATTATTAATGAAACAATCTATGTCAGCAGGCTTCGAGCAGCTGGTTGTGTTTTCGCCGAAGAGGAGGCCCGGTTACTTATCTCAGCAGCTCGGACGCCGGACGATCTCGTCACCATGGTGGATCGCCGAGTCGCCGGTTTGCCTCTCGAACACGTCATCGGATGGGCGGAGTTTTGCGGTCTAAAGATAGCCGTGGATCCAGGAGTCTTCGTACCTCGCCACCGTACAGAATTTCTCGTTCGCCAAGCCGCAGTCCTCGCACAGTCAGGAGCCGTAGTGGTCGACCTATGCTGCGGCTCAGGTGCTGTGGGCACAGCACTGGCTGCCGCCTTAGAACGGATCGAGCTGCACGCCACCGACATCGACCCAGCCGCAGTACGGTGTGCCCGCCGCAACGTCACTTCCGCCAGTGGTCACGTATATGAAGGCGACCTCTACGAGCCGCTGCCCGCCATTCTGCGAGGCCGCGTCGACATCTTGGTCGCCAACGCACCTTACGTCCCCACCGAGGCGATCAGGCTGCTGCCTCCCGAGGCTCGGATTCATGAGTCGCTAGTGGCGCTTGACGGGGGAGCGGATGGGCTTAACGTCCAGCGCCGGGTGGTGGCTGCTGCGCCAATCTGGCTGGCACCGGGTGGTCATCTTCTGGTCGAGACTAGTCAGCGACAGGCGCCGCAGACAGCCAAACTTTTCGCTAGCAATGGGCTGATCCCGCAGGTGGCCAGATTAGACGAACTGGACGCCACCGTCGTAATAGGAACCATGCCCGGCCTTTCCGCAAACGAGAGATGAACCCTGCTTAGCAGAGCAGCTTAATAAAACCCAGTCTAACACTTCATTTTGGTGTTTTGACTGGGTTTTTGTTTATTGAATTTGTTCGATTGTGAATGAATTGTGTTCATTACCCTCATTTTTCAGGTGGGCAATACCTTTTATACTAAATGTAAAGGTGTTATTGAAATGAAAGGCGGTTTACCCGGATGAAGCCTGAAACTAGCATTACTCACCCAAAGCTTTCTTCACGCAAAAAGACAACAGCATTCACCCTGAAAGGACGCTGGGAATCGCCCATAGCTGGTTATCTCTTTATTTCCCCGTGGTTACTTGGATTTCTGCTGTTAACCTTATGGCCGATGGTTCAATCGATGTATTATTCCTTCACTAAATATACGTTGTTAGATGCGCCTGAATGGATTGGCCTAAGAAACTATGAGCGTATTTTTGCAGACGATGAAATGTTTCGTCAATCATTGAAAATAACGATTCTTTTCGTCGTTTTATCCGTGCCCATCAAGCTCTTCAGCGCCTTAATGGTTGCGATAGTGCTCAATAAGAAAATAAAAGGGATTTCCGTGTATCGAACGTTCATCTATTTGCCTTCACTCATAGGGAGCAGCATTGCTGTAGCTATTCTCTGGCAAAATATTTTCGGTATCAACGGCTTTATCAATCGATTTTTAAGTTATTTCGGTATCGAGGGGATCAGTTGGATTAGCAATCCCAATACGGCATTAGGTACCTTAATTATTCTGGTTGCTTGGCAGTTTGGTTCTTCAATGGTTATTTTCCTAGCCGGATTAAAACAAATACCTGCCGAGTTATACGAGGCCTCTTCCGTGGATGGCGCATCTAAAGTCAGACAATTTTTCAGTATTACCTTACCTATGCTGTCGCCTGTACTATTGTTTAATCTCGTGCTGCAAACGATCGGTTCCTTTCAAATGTTTACGCAAGCTTTCATTATTACGAAAGGCGGACCCATTAACTCCACGTACATGTACGCTTTATACCTATATGATCGCGCCTTTTCTAGATATGAGATGGGTTATGCTTCCGCTCTGGCTTGGATACTCCTTGTGGTGATTGCGATCGTAACGGCTTTAATTTTCGCCTCATCCCGTTACTGGGTATTCTATGAAACCGAAGGAGGGAGAAAGAAATGATTGGAGCACGAACTTTTCGAACGCATTTCTTACTAGCGCTTTTTAGTCTAGTCATGATATATCCCATTTTATGGTGGGTGGGAGCCTCCTTTAAATCGAACGCGGAGATGAGCTCGCCCAGTCTTTTTCCTAAAGAGTGGTTATGGAGCAACTTCAGCCAAGGGTGGGTAGCTATCCCTAAGTTTACTTTTACTCATTTTTATTTAAATACCTTTGAATTGATTGCTGGAGTTCTTATCACTTCTATTCTTTCCTGCAGCTTGGTGGCTTTCGGTTTCGCACGATTGGATTTTCCATTGAAAAATTTCTGGTTTTCCATTCTAATGGTTACCCTCATGCTCCCCAGTCAAGTGACATTGGTTCCACAGTACATCATGTTTAATACATGGGGCTGGGTCAATACGTATCTGCCTTTCTATGTTCCACATGCCTTAGCAGGCGGTATCGGAGGACCGTTCTTCATCTTCTTGCTGGTGCAGTTTATCCGCGGCATTCCGCGGGAGTTGGATGAATCGGCCAAAATGGACGGCTGCAGCTGGTTCGGTATTTACTGGCGCATTGTGCTGCCGCTAACTAAGCCGGCTCTCGTAACGGTTGCCATTTATTGTTTCCTTTGGAATTGGGACGATTTCTTCGGACACTTGCTTTATATTAATTCTGTAAGTAAATACACCGTTGGTCTTGCCTTGAAGCTGTTCGTCGATGGCCAGTCTGCACTTCCGTGGGGACAATTGCTAGCCATGTCGCTCGTTTCTATTCTCCCTGCATTGATTGTGTTTTTCATGGCGCAGCGCCATTTTGTCGATGGCATTGCTTCGGGTGCAGTGAAAGGATAGAATAATAGAAAAAAGGAAAAAGGTTGCGCTACCTGCAGCCTTTTTTCCACTTTTATGGAAGTAAATGAGGAGGAGCTGCTGTGTTTAACTTATTCAAGCGTGTTCGCATCGGTCGCCTGTTCTTTGGAAGCTTCGCCGCGTTCATTGCCGTGCTGCTGCTCATTTCCTCCTGGATCAGCTACAGCCTAACTTCTCGCGAGTTAGCTGACAATACCGCCAATTATCAGCAGGATCTGTTAAATGAATTGAATAAGCGCCTGGTCACTCAGTTGAACTCTATTGAGCAAATGTCTCTTGCAGCCTCCAGAAATATCGATATCATTGGGTTTGATCCGCTAGATACCGACTTATTCGAGCGTAATAAACGCAAACAAGATTTGGAAGCACTACTTGCCAGCATTACCTATAGCACGACAATGGTGCAATCCATTTATTTATATATCGAACATCCGTTCGTTTCAGATGCTCAGGGACCAATTCGCGTTTATGATTTGCGGAAAGTGAAGGACGAGGATTGGTTTTCAGATATCCAGAATAACGATTTTGCTTGGATTAAAGAACGTACGATTCAAACCAATAAAGGCTCGCTGCCGGTTACCAGCTTTGCAAGAAAGCTATACAATAACTCGGGCATCTATTACGGCTTGCTCCTGCTTAATGTGAAATCATCCGAGATCCAGAATTTGATTCGAGGTGAAACGGAGGGAAGAAGCAGACTATTAGTTGATGCAGGCGGCAGAACAATTGCTTCAATAGGCGATTCCAACCTGCCTGAGAGTGAACTCGAGAACATTAGGCAGATTAAGGAGAAGTCCGGGAGTGTTCATTTATCAGCCAAACAACAAAGTGAATCCTTACTTGTATGGAGCAAATCCCCTTCGAACTGGACACTAGTTGAGGTGACTCCATGGAAGAACATCATTGGCGGCAGTATTCGATTAGCGCTAATTCTCTTATCCGTTGGCTTATCCGCCATTTTTATCGCTTCCTTTTTTACTTTCTTCATATCCAGACAATTTACCAATCCCATTCGGCTTTTGGTTGCTTTTATGAATAAACTTCCCGATCGGGGTCTTGTTTCGGACTTGCCTACGGACTATACCAATGAGTTTGGCAATTTATTTAACGGTTATCGGAAACAAATGGAACGAATTGAAGAACTTTTAATCTCATTGAAAGCTCAGCATAAGCGCCAACGCGAAGCCGAAATTAAGGCGCTGCAGGCCATGATTAATCCCCATTTTCTGTACAACACATTGGATCAATTGAATTGGTTAGCAATTGATTCCGGTCAAACGAAAATCAGTAAGATCCTTTCTTTAATGGGTAAAATGTTTCGTATCGGCCTATCCAATGGTGAAACTTTGATTCCCATCGCAGATGAGATGACGCATGTTGAATGTTATTTGCAAATTCAGCAAATTCGTTGGGGTGATCGCTTAGCGTTCACCATCTCTGTCGACGAAACAGCCAAAGACCTCTTTGTGCCGAGACTAACCCTGCAGCCTTTTATCGAAAATGCGATCATTCACGGTTTTCACGGGCGCAAGAAAGGCGAAATCCGCGTGAGTGTGCAGCTGCTAGGGCAAGACATCCAATTTCAAGTTTCGGATGATGGCGTTGGGCTGCGACCCGACTGGGATCAACCTAAGGCAAGGAAAACAGGCGGTTACGGATTGCGAAATGTGAAAGAACGCATTGAGGCTTATTTCGGGCCTCCTTATGGGGTCCATCTTACAAGTACGGAAGGGAAGGGCACCGAAGTCACCATTCTATTGCCGCAAATCCAAAAAAAAGAAGAAGTCGAGGAGAGGTATCATGTGGAAAATACTCATTATTGATGACGACTTTCAAGTGTTGGAAGGTATGAAGAAGGCGATTCCTTGGGAGTCCATTGACGCCGTATTAGTCGGTGAAGCGAGTGATGGCGCCGAAGGTCTTGAGATGGTTAATAGAGCCCAACCGGATATTGTGATTACGGATATCTACATGCCTGTGATGAACGGCCTGGAAATGATTGAAAAGCTCCGGGAGGCTAATTTCCCTGGTGAACTGATCATCCTAAGCGGTTACGCCGATTTCCAGTATGCACGGCAGGCTCTGCGGCTGCAGGTGAGTGACTATTTGTCCAAGCCCGTAACCATTGAAGAGCTGGGGGCTGTGCTGGCCAAAGTCATTAAAGAATTGGAAATAAAAGAACTGAAAAAAATAGAGCAAGAAGAAGTCAAAAGAAGGCTGATGATGTATGAGCCCTTTGTCCAACAAGAATGGTTGAAGTCGGTCATTACTGGCACCTTTAATGAAACGATTGCCGCGGAAAGCATTCTGCTATCTGAACAAGCCTACTGGCTGCAAAGAAACCACATCGTGATGGGTATAGAGCTGATGAGTACAGTTCGCACAGCTAACCTATCGCTAATCGATTGGAACTTGTTTCGTTTTGCATTGGCCAATATTATTAGAGAAATCTTGGCCGAAGATTGGCCGGAGTCCGACTTCATTGAGCTTCACAGCCATCATGCTGCGATTATGTTTCATGTTGAGCGTTCAAGTTCGAAAGATGATGCGATGCGTAGAATTCAATTGATTGGCGAGCGTATCACAGACTGTGTCCTTACTTACCTGCGCCTAACGATCCGTCTAGGGTTAGGCCAGATGAAGCATTCCTGGCAGGAAATTTCAGACTCCACCGAGGAAGCCTTTCTAGATTTATTGCAAATGTCTATCATCCCGACACTTACTGGAGACCAGCGATCTACCGTTCCATCCGAGAAAGAACTGGCTATTCGTCCAGTTAAGTTTTATCAAGAGCTTGCGGAAGCGATTGTCTATTCCAAAGAAGAAACCGCTGCACAGATTGTGGAAGCTTATATCAACCGTTTGCAAACCATGTCGACGATAACCCCGGCTTACTTGCAGTATTTATGTACAGAGCTGTGGGCGATATTTGCTTATTCCTTATACAGCGTGGGCATTGTGCTTGATGAACTGTTTCCAGACATGAAGCTGCAGTCGGAAATTATTCAAATTCAAACACCAGAGCAATTGCAGGAATGGCTGCGGGGAAAAATTCATATCATTGCTACCAGCCGCCATTGGAACGAGAATTCCAAGCATAAAGAAGCGGTTGATTTCATGATTCAATATGCACACGATCACTATGCCGAAGAGATCAGCTTGGAAGATATGTCGAAGCAGCTTTACTTGTCTCGCAATTATTTGAATCAAATTTTCAAGAAAGCGACCGGCGAAACCTTTACGAACTACGTCATACAAGTGCGGATGAAGAAGGCGCAAGCCCTTCTGGCCGAAGGTAAATATTTGATTTATGAGGTATCCGAAAAAGTTGGCTATAAAAACGTCCCTTATTTTAGCTCTATTTTCAAAAAATATAATGGCATTAGCCCGAGTGAAGTAAGTAAGAGTGGGTTATAACCGGGAATGTACCTATTCGTCGTCATATTGTGATCCAAATTGTGATCAATAGTGAAAGAAGTGTGTTCATTACTCTCCTTTTTCTTCTTTTCAGTTGTCCTATAATTAACTTGTAAAGATAATGAGGTAGAGAAAGGGGATTTTCAATGAAAGTGCAGATTAGAAAATGGAGCATGCTCTCGATGACTGCCATGATAGCGCTGTCCCTAAGTGCATGTGGTTCCGGAAATAAACCAAGTACTACGGGAAGCAGTCCTGCTGCAACGGCAGCACCCGCGGCTACAACCTCCCAGCCCGTTAAGCTTCGCATTGTATGGTGGGGTTCACAGGCAAGGCACGACGCTACATTAAAAGCACTAGAAGCGTATACAAAGAAACATCCGAACGTAACCTTTGAGCCAGAATTCTCTGGGTTTGATGGCTACGCGGATAAGCTAGCTACCCAAGCTGCTGCCAAAAATGCTCCTGATATTATCCAAATGGATCCGGCTTGGCTCGCTGAGTATGCAGGGAGAAACCAGCTGGCTGACTTATCCAAAGGCATTCGTACCGAAGATATCGACAAGTCCCTCGTTGATTCAGGGAAATTTAAAGATAAGCTTTATGCCATCGCGCTAGGCAATAATGCAACTGGCATGATTTATAATAAGAATGCCGTTGATAAACTAGGGATTACACCACCCAAAAACGGCTGGACATGGGACGAATACTTCCAATTCGGTAAAGACGCTAAAGCCAAGCTCGAGAAAGACAAATATGTGTTGATGGATGCAACATCCGATTATACCACGTATTCTGCTTATCAAATTAGCCAAGGCAAAGGCTATCCGATCACCGAAGACGGCAAATTTAACTTCGATAAAGATACGTGGCTGACCTTTGTTAAGAAATATACGGAGCTGCGTACAGCCGGAGTTGTTCCTCCAGCTGAGATTGCCAGCACAGACAAAGAGTCCGATGCAAAGCTTGACTTAATGAACAATGACAGCGTATTGATGAAACGTACTTTCGCCGCGCTATTCCCAGGTTACGAGGGTGTAAAACCAGGTGCTTACTCACTCGTTGCTCAGCCTAAAGGATCAAAGTCCAGCGGTTGGCTGAAGCCTTCTATGTTCTGGTCCGTAAGTGCTGATTCCAAGTATGTGGAAGAATCCAAGAAATTCATCGACTGGTTCGTGAATGATAGCGAAGCCGCAGACATTCTAACGACAACAAGAGGCGTGCCAGTTTCCAAGAAAATGCTTGAATACCTAACACCTAAGTTAACACCGGCAGATAAATTGCAAATTGAACTCATTAAAAATGTTGCTCCTGACGCTCAACCTTTTAATGCTGGGGCTAAAGGCTGGAGTAACTATACAGCTAAAGATTATAAGAGTATCGGTGAAAAAGTGATGTTCGGTAAAATAACGCCTGAAGCTGCTTTTGATGAGCTTGTGAAAAAGGCGAAGGATTATCAATAAATACGTGAATGAAGGCTGTCCTCATGTAGATCTACTTGAGGACAGCCTTCTTTTGTTATTCCTGCGCAGCTGGGAACATTCCCGTAGAAATGGCAATGCGATTCCAAGCATTGATGATATTGATCGCCATAATCAGAACGACATACTCCTTCTCATCAAAATGCTTCCTCACATTCTCATAAACTGCTTGTGGAACTCCGTTCTCCGAAATGCGAGTGACGGTCTCCGTCAATTCCAGCAAAGCTCTTTCTTTGTCGGAATAAAAAGGAGCTTCCCGCCAAGCCGTTAGCAAGTTAATTCTTTGCTCTGTTTCACCCATGTTCCGCAAGTCTCTGGTGTGCATGTCGATGCAGAAGGCGCAGCCATTGATCTGAGACGCTCTAATTTTGATAAGCTCATACAGCTTGGCATCCAAACCGCTTGTTTTAATAAAGCCTTCCAGCTTCAGCATCGCTTGCAAAGCTTCCGGGTTTACCTGACTATAATTCAATCTAACTTCCATGTGAATCTCCTCCATAAGCGTTTAATTTAGGGTTGCCCTTATAAGACAAATAAGTCAGGAGATTTGTGACAACACGGAAGAAATATGCTGAAGTTTATCCGGATTCATCATTTGATAAATATGATTGGCTTGCGGCTGATGCTTCTCCATCTCAAAACAGATGACCATATCAGCCTTATGATCCTTAACGAGCACTAGACCAGCTTGACCATTGATAAGAAAAGGCAGCCATTGCCCCTGCAGTGAGCCTTTTCCTGCAATACCTTCAAAGAGTGCCTGAATGCGCTGTTTCCCGAGTATCGTATGAATAGCCGTACGTCTTTTGCCGCCACCATCTGAAACCAGCACAGCATCTTCCGTGAGCAAAGAAACAAAATCTTGGAAATTCCCAGTCTGAACGGCACTCAGGAATTTCTGTACAAGTGGCTGTGAGTCACCCAGCTTGCCCAAGCTTCGTTCATTATCCTGATTAATTTTCACCTTGGCTCGGCTATAGATTTTACGGCAGTTGATTTCGGTCTTATTTAACATTTCGGCAACCTCATTGTACTCATAACCCAATACTTCCCGTAATACGAATACCGCTCGCTCCACAGATGATAATTCCTGCAGCAGCACTAAAAAGGCATAGGAAATCGTTTCGTCTTGAACGACCTGTCCCATGGGATCTGCATGATTGGACATAAGGAGTGGTTCAGGCAGCCAGGCTCCAACGTAAACTTCCCTTTTCTTACGCGCAGATTTCAAGTCGTTTAGGCAGCGGTTCGTAATCATTTTAACTAAATAAGCCTTATGATTGGTGATGTTATCCGTATCTAGCGTTTGCAGGGTGGCAAATAAGTCCTGCACCATATCCTCGGCCTCCGACACAGATCCCAGCATCCGATAAGCCACAGTAAAAAGCAGGTGTTTATAAGTGCGATACACCATTTCCATTTCCATTTCCATACCATGTTCTCCAATCTTGGAAGCATGTATTGTATCTATTAATATACGTCAAAGCCTAAAATAACTGCGAAAGTGCAGCTATTTTGCTAAAATCGCTTCAGAAGTGGAAAAGCCTGCTAATCTGCAGGAATTTTTAGCTTTTCCATCCTGAAATTAAAAAGGACCGAAAAAGCCTGCACGATTGCAGGAATTTACGGATATGAGCTAGTTAAAGAAAAAAAGCATGTACATTTGCAGGTTTACCAAACCTACAATCACGCCTTCTCGTTAAAGTTCGCTCCAGACCAAAACATATAAATTCTTATGTAAAAAAAGAACGACCCTCAACATTAAGTTAAGAGCCGTTCTTAGAGAATGCTATTTGTGCAAGCTAAGCTTACAGTTTT
Organism: Paenibacillus andongensis; assembly: GCF_025369935.1. Classification (NCBI taxonomy): domain Bacteria; kingdom Bacillati; phylum Bacillota; class Bacilli; order Caryophanales; family Paenibacillaceae; genus Paenibacillus; species Paenibacillus andongensis. Next base: position 7,479,196 of record NZ_CP104467.1, read on the forward strand.
ACAACGTTCTCAGCTTGTGGTCCGCGGTTGCCTTGAACTACGTTGAACTCAACGCGTTGGCCTTCGTCCAAAGATTTGAAACCTTCGCCAGTGATTGCGGAGAAATGTACGAATACATCGTTGCCGCCTTCAACTTCGATAAAGCCAAATCCTTTTTCTGCGTTAAACCATTTTACTGTTCCTACTGCCATGGGTAATACCTCCAAAGTTTTATTAACATGTCTTTTTTCTTGTTTCGAACAAAAAAATTACACATTGGAAAAGGTTTCATTAACTTAATGATAACCCTTTGCAATACGCAATTCAGGTTGAATCTTTAAGACTTAACATTACTTTACCACACAATATCATGTAATGCAATTATCCCTAGAAGGGATTTCTTGCTAAAGTTAAGAACTCTTCCCTGTCCTCTATTTTCAAGGCAATTGCTAGTGCTAATGCGACATCTTTCGACGGTTCGATTCGACCATTTTCGATAGAATTGAGGATGGAATAGCTGATTCCCGCCTTCTCTCCGAGCTTACGGAGAGTTAGATTCTGCTGTTGTCTGAGCTCTTTTAATTTCGTATGAAACGCCACTGCTGCGCCCTCCTCAGCCATTTTGGTTGCCTTGCTGTCTGCGAATTTCCGCTTTAATTTTGTCGAATGGGTCCTGCCAATGGGGGGGCTTAAGGGTCTTGCCGGTCTCATTTTTATGAACTCGTCCATCGGGCCATACCTTGGACATATTTGCATGCTGAACAATGTCAAAAATCGGTCCAGGCTCCACGCCCATTTCAACCAAAGTACCAAGGACAAAATATAACTCATCGATCATCGCATCCACTTCGTCTTCCAGTGTGGCTGCTTCTTTGAACTCCTGGAGTTCCTCTTCCATCCAAGCTAGACGAGCAGCTTTGCGGCTTTCGGAAAGGCGCTGTGGGGATGTGCCTACTGGATGCTCAAACGTTTCATGAAACTTTTTAACATCTTCAAATGCTTGTTTTAAGGTCATTTCGATTCTTCTGCTCCCTTGCAAACGGTTTTCTTTTATATACCATTTAAAAGTATGCTTGGTCAACAAGAAGCCCTCACTGCGATTCTCCTTCTGATAGGAGGATCGAGTGAGGGCTTAGGATTGCGGCTTTGCGGGGGAGGAATCGGATAAGCGCGGTTTTCGCGCTTATTGCCGCGGGAGCGCTCAGTTAAGCGCGGAAAACGCGCTTATTGGACTGCGACACCGGCGCGGGGAGCTGCTTGTCCAATTTTACAAATGACGGCCTGTAATGTATCTATCTTTCCAATATCCCGTATTCATATCGCGAATAACTACACCTGAGCTGGTCGTGTTGCTAATAAACTTACCATTGCCTAAATAGATGCCTACATGATTAATGCGGCCCGGTTTGCTAACGCTGAAAAAGACGAGATCGCCTTTTTGTAGTTGCGATTTTTTCCTAACAGGAGTTCCTACTTTCGTTTGGGCGCTAGAACCCCAAGGAATCGTTATGCCGTTCTTCTTGAATACCATTTGCGTAAAAGCCGAGCAGTCTAAGAGTAAACGATTCGTATCTCTAACACCAAATCGGTAGCGAACTTTACCTATATAGTATTGCGCCGTACGTACGATGCTGGCAGCTTTGCTGGCACTCGTTGCGCTTGCGCTGTATGTTGCGGTTGCTGCAGCGTCTGTTGCTGCATGAGCGGACTGTGGACTAAGGAACATCGTTCCTGAAGTTAACAAGGAAAGGCTTAGGCTTATCCCCACTAACGATTTGCTAAGGCGGTTGTTTTTCACTACTAGCATGATTGGACTTCCTCCTTCATGGATCGTGTTGTGATGGGCTTGTTTGCCCTAAATACACCTTACCACACTACGATCACCCAGCATTTACCTGAAAAGGGAGGAAGACACGCCACGCCTAGCGTTATCCGCTATTCTTAGAATTTCATGAGAATTTGGTGAAAATCATTCCCTTGACACATATTTATCCGGTTTATCTGCGTTCTCTTGGCGATATTCCGAAGGGGTTACACCGTACTTTTTGCGGAAAACTTGCGAGAAGTGGCGCATGTCATGGTACCCGATACGTTCAGCCACGTCAGCGAGCTTGAGCTTGGGATTCATCAGCAGCTGCTTAGCCTGCTCCAAACGCAAGTGAATAACGTACTCCTTGAAGCCCTGACCGGTCTTCTGCTTAAAAAGCTGGCTAAAGTAGACCGAGTTTAAATAAACAATCGAAGCGACCTTCTCTAGCGACAGATCAGCATGGTAGTGCGTGCGGATGTACTGCAGGGCAACCTCTATGGAGCGATCGCTGCCGCTGGCATGGTGCTCGTAGATTTGCGTCGTTGAAGCTTGCCGCATACGATGTACTTCTGCCGGCACCGCTTGGAAGCAGTCGATCAGATCGGAACTCATCATCTGGAAGGGCACCTTCAAGTATTTCACAAGATGGCTGCGCAGCTCGTCAATCAGCAGGGTCAGGTAGCCGCCTTCGGGCAGCGTGACTAGTCCTAGCAGGCTTTTGCTGTCGTGCACCGTCACGAAGCCCTTGCCGTAGCGCTCGATAAGCTCAAGCATGACGTTCTCGATAATGAAATTTTCGAGGAAGACGGGCTTATCGGTCTCCATTTTAACCATAATGAGATGAAAATAAGGGTACTGCTCCATGAAGGGACCCATGTCGATGCGGCCCGTGTCCAAACCCTGCGCAAAACGCTGGAAGACGGCTTCCTGCAAGTATTTGCGGTTGGCCTTCAGCAGTTCAGCCTCTTCGATCAGCTCCGTTTCACGCGTGATTTCTTCGCTTAGCTTACTGATCATGTCAATCAAAACTTCTTTGCCGATCGGCTTAAGCAAATAGTCCTTCGCCCCTAACCGCACAGCCTCTTGGGCATAGGCAAACTCCGAATAAGCCGAAATGACAACCCATTTCACATGGGGATGTCGACTCAGCGACATATTCATAAGCTCTAGACCGGTCATCCCCGGCATCAAAATATCCGTGAGAACAATATGAATCGGATGGCTCCGCAGCAGCGTGACGGCTTGCTCCGCATTCGCAGCCAGATGAACCCGATGCTCGGGGAAACGGTTCTGCAGCGTACGCTGGATGCCCTCTCGAATGACGGTTTCATCATCTACGATGAGAATGTCCATGGTTTACATTCCTTTCCGAGGAAGCGGCATCACGATGATGACGGTTGTTCCTTCCCCTTGTTTACTATGAATACGAAGCCCGTAGGCATCTCCGAACATTAACGCTATGCGGCGGTGAACATTGGTAAGTCCAATGCCCCGCCTTGTTTTCACAGAAGGACTTGCCGTTAGGACCGAGCTTGAAGCTATTTGCTGTTCTATTTTCATCGAAGCCACCAAGCCACCCGCTTCCGCTGTATCCGCACGCAGCAGCTCCTGCATCTCCGCTAGTGTGCTCTCCTCGATGCCGACCCCGTTATCCTTAATAATAATATGTAGCTCTTGCTCATGAACCTCCGTGAAAACACAGAGATTTCCTTGCTCACGAAGAGGCTCCAGCCCATATTTAACCGCGTTCTCGATGATCGGCTGCAAGGTCATTTTCGGTAGGATGACATCAAGAACATCGGGATCAATTTGTATGTCCGTACGAACTCTGCCTTCCAAACGGCTCTCAATAATCGTGATGTAATGGCGCATTTGGTCCAGCTCCTGCCGCAGTGTCGTCTTAGACGCTTCCTGCCAGTCGCTGCTGTAGCGGAACATGTGGGACAGGGCCAAGATCACCTTGCCTAATCGATCGTTCTCCCGCTCATCCAGCATCCAATAAATCATATCCAGTGTGTTATAGAGGAAATGAGGGTTGACCTGCGATTGCAGCGCCTGCAGCTCCGCATTCTTCTCACTCATGGAAGAGAGTGTAATGCGCTCGATAAGCTCATCCATCCGGTTCACCATTCGGTTAAACGATGAAACCAACGAATTGATTTCCTCAAACGACTTTACGGTCACTGAGCCTTTGAAATTCCCCATCTCTACTTGCTTCATCTCGCGGATGAGCAGCTTGAGCGGTGATGCAATGTTGCGGGAAATAAGACTCGCTAGAGCGGTTGACAAAAAAACTAGTACAACAATGACGACGTATAAGTACTCTCTCGTCTTTACGACCTCGGCGTTGATATCCCCTTTTGGGGTCAAACCGAACACCGTCCAATCCGACATCTTCGCTTTCGCGGCGACAATAAGATGATCCGTTCGATCATCAACGATGATCTCATTCGCTTGCGGACGCGGAAGCCCGCTGAAAGAAGGCGGAATGACCTTCTCTTCCGCAGTGGAAGCGATCATCCGGTTCTCGCGATCAACAATATACACGAGACTGTTCGGGCTGATGGTCACGTTCGAAAGTGCAGCTAGAATCGGCTGCGGATTCGTCTCGATGAGCATGACGCCGATCACACGATGGTCCGTTAAATCGTATAGCTTGCGCCCAAATATGAATAACGGATCCTTCTGAAACTGATTGATGACAGAGCCTTGGAACAGCCCAAGCCAAACCATCTCACCGGATGAATCCTGCAGCTTCCGGTACCACGCCGAGGTTGGATAGTTGGTGTCCATAACACTATGGAATCCTCGTTCGTAGTTATAGTTTTTGCCGGCATTCGTAATCACATGAATGCCGACAATATCATCGCGCGAGTAATAGATAGCCCCTAAGATGTTAGTAATCGTGCGCTCATTAATAATGCTAACAGCTTCATCCTTATTGATGTCGCGATCTTGGATTAATCGGAGCAGCTCAAAATTGCTGTTCAGAGATTTCGTGATACTGTCATAGCCTTGCAGCAGCAAATCAAATAGGCCTACGGTTTGGGAAATATTTTTCTCCGCCAAATCACTAATTTTACTATGGATGATATCCGTCGTCTTCTTATAATAGAGCACGCTTCCCAAGAGAACGAGGACTAACATGCAGGAGGTAAATAACAGAAATAGCCGGTTATGAATGGAGTGTAAGCCTCGTGTCACTTAGGTTTAGGTCCCCTTTCGTTATATGCTACCCCCTATTTTATCACAGGCATCCCAAGAGACAGCAAAAAGAGAGGGGTGAAATTAACCCTTCACCGCTCCCGCTACCATACCTTTTGTAATTTTGTCAGCTAACAAGAAATAGATGAGAATGACCGGCAGCGCACCTAATACAAGGAAGGCACCGATTGCTCCGTAATTAACCGAATATTGGCTGACGAAGCTGTTCACCCCGAAAGGAAGCGTCTTAAGCCGCTCCGACGAAATGAAAGTCGCCGCGAGAATGTATTCATTCCATATACTAATGAAAGTTAAAATACAGACCGTCATCATCGGAGGAATCGAAATCGGCAAAATGATACTGCGGAAGATCCGGAAAACCCCCGCGCCATCCATGACGGCGGATTCCTCAATCTCACTAGGAATGGATTTCATAAATCCACTGAGGATAAAGACCGCAATCGGCGTCTGGAACGCTATATAAGGAAGAATAATTGAAATATGCGTGTTCAGTGCGTGTAGATTTTTGAAAATAATCATAAGCGGCAATAACGTTGCCTGCAGCGGCACCATCATCCCAATGAGGAAGATGACCATCACGACTTGACCGTATTTCCAACGGAATCGGGCGATCGCGAACGAGGTAAGAGAACTGAGCAGCAGGACGCTCACCATCGTAACCGAAGTGACGAATAAGCTATTTTTCAAATATTGAAAATAGTGTCCGGCCTTGATCGCATCCGTGAAATTCTTCCATTGCAGCGTATGAGGAAGAGCGAAAAACTGGCCCGACAGGATCTCTTCATTACTTTTTAATGAGTAAATAGCTAGCCAAATCAGCGGATATACTTGCGTAACCACGAGAAGGGATAGAAAGGCGATCACGATGATTTTGACGATAGAGAGGCGTTTGCGTCTCCGAATGGTTGCAGGCTTAGCCGAAGCTATTTCCCGTGCGGTCTGCATGGTAACACTCCCCTCCTTCATGAAAATCTTCTCTCTAGTCGGTTGAATACCGCATTAATAATAACCGTTGCGATCAAGCACATGCCGACCAAGAAAGCCGCAATCGCGCTTCCATACCCATATTTCATGGAGAGGAAGGACATGTTGTACATATGCGTGGAGATCACGTCTGTCGCGTGTGCCGGTCCCCCTGCGGTCATAACCATGACCATGTCGAACGCTTGCAGCGAGCCGATGAAGGCGAGGACAATCGATATTTTAAAAATCGGAATATTCATAGGGAAAGTAATGTGCCAGTCGGCTTTAAGCCCCTCGGCTCCGTCAATCCGGGCTGCCTCATAGATATCAGCAGGGATGTTCTGAATTCCAGTAAACTGGATCAGCGTATGGTAACCCAAGTACTGCCATAGGGCTACAAAATAGAGAGAATACATCGCAATCTTAGGATCTGTCAGCCACGATCTCGTCCAACCATGTAAATTAAGCATATCGAGCACTTGATTGAGCATGCCCCCCATCGCGGCGGGGTTATAGATGGTTTTCCACAATTGACCGATGATAACGACGGATAGAATAACAGGTAAAAAGTAACTCGAAACGAGGAAATTCGGTTTTTTGATAAATCGGTTCAGGAGAATAGCTACACCCAAAGCGATCGGAATTTCGGCCATGGAAAATACAGCAAACATCAAGGTACGGCGAACAGACGGCCAGAATACGGGGTCTGCGAATAGCAGGGTATGAAAATTTTTAAGACCGACAAATGTCGAATCGCCAATTCCGTTCCAATCCAGCAAACCACTGTAAAGAGACACGAGAATCGGGACGAAAACGAGGCTCACATAGATCAGCAAACACGGTAATACAAACATGGCAATTGTCCACTTGGAGACTCTTAACACATTCACTTGGCTCGCCTCCTTCCTGACATATACCAATCGGAATTTACCTTCAGCCCATCGCGGCGCTCAAGATAAATTCCGATTCGGCTGCTAATTCATCTTATTTTTTATTCGTTTCATAAGCGGTTTGGTGTTCTTTGCCTACTTCAGCAGGATCTTTCTTCTGTACGAAAAGGTTTTGGATGCTAGTTAAGTGGCCTTGCGCTGTTCCTGGATTCATCGTATTGTCGAACGCAAGATCGCCGCCTTTTACTTGTTTGAACAAGCCAAGCACTTCCATCGCCATATCCGAGTAACCAGCGGCTTTGAAGTCGCCATCTACTTTTTGTGCGATACCTACAGCACCTTTTACAGCAAAAGCTTCTTTAGGGAAGTTCAGCATGAAGTAGTTCAAGAAATCTTTGGTTTCTTTCAAATGTTTGCTGTTTGCAGAAATGGCGAACGCGCTTCCTGGAGCAAGCATGAACTCGTCAGGGTTCCCTTTGCCTTTAACGGTTGGGAATTTGAACACGCCAACTTTACCATTCACGGAAGAGGTTTCGATACCGCCGGTTGCCCAGCTGCCCATAAAGTACATAGCGGCTTTGCCGGTTTTGAACAAGTTTTCTCCTGCGTTGTAGTCAAAAGATGTTGCGCCCTCTTGGAACGCGCCAGCTTGAATCAGGTCTTGGAAGCTGCTTACTGCTTCTGTGAATGCCGGATCAGCGAATGTCTTTTTGCCATCAACGACAGATTGTAGGAAGCCAGGGCCGCCATTGGTGCGAAGCAGTACGTTCATGAACAAGAAGGAACCCGTCCAGGAATCTTTTTCACCGATCGCCATGGGCTGAATGCCTTTGCCTTTAAGTGTTTTGACCGCTGTAACCATCTCTTCGAAAGTCTTCGGCACTTCAACGCCAGCTTGCTTGAATAGATCTTTATTGTAGTAAACAACAGCAATGTTGTTACCGTCAGGCAAAGCGTAAATGTTGTTGTTGAACGTATACCAGTTCAGAATACCTTCTTGGAACGTCCCTTTTAATCCGTTTTGATCCACCATATCGTTCAATGGCGCGAACAGGCCAGCATCGACGAAAGGCTTCATTTGCGCTGCCGGATTCACGATTGTGATATCGGGAACCTCTTTGGAAGCGGCTTGTGTTTTGAGCTTCAGCTTTTGTTGATCCGTGTTCAGGGAGTCAAGCTCGATCTTAATCGTTGGATTTTTCGTTTGGTAATCGTTAACGATTTTCTTCAACATGCCGTTCTTTGGATCCGTTGGATCCGGATATATATTTTGGAACGTGATCGTAATGTTCTCTGCTTTTTTTGCTTGTGCTGTCGCAGTCGGTGCCTCGCTTGCTTTCGTATCTGTTGTGCTGCCGCTCGTACTTCCACCTGAACCGCATGCCGTTAAGCTGATAGCCATCAAGCTAGCTGCAACGACGCTTAGTGCTTTATATTTAGTTACCAATTTGAATCCCCCTCGTTTGGTTGTTGTTCTTGATGTCCTTATTATTGCTCGAAATTGGCAACCCTTACAATGTGGGAACTATAGGTATGATGTTTGATTTTTATAGGTTTATGTTGGAATTGGGGGGGGATGGGTGAGTACTGGTGGGGGGATTGCTGGAGGGGCGGCGTCAGGCCAGCTATCTCATCAATTTCAAATCCGCTAGTTACAACTCAAATCTTTCCCCTCTTTGGAACCCCTACCTGTATCCGACTAACCTCTCCCCTTATCCGCTTACTCCGCAAAAAACAAAGGTATCCTCCCTTCCTGCTGAATTGACACTTATTCACACTCCTAGAACCTATAGCTACCCATACAATAACAATCAGCTTTCTATTTAAAAATAGCTGCCTTGTACAGCAAAAAAGATCAACCTCTCTCGCTAGTTCAGCGAATAAGAGGTCGATCTTTAAAGATAAATGATAAGTACAGCTTATAAAAACTAGTAAGCCTTCGGAACCTCGACTCTGTGCGTAACACCGTCTTCGGTGAAATAAATATGCGTGTCGAAGCCTTGATCATCCATGAAATAGGACACGTATTTCGGCTCGCCGTGCTTGATCGGCACTAGGAGTGTAGCAATGCGGTGACTGCGCGCCGGCTTGCTAGTAGCTTTGAGATGCCAGTGCAGCGGCAGTCCCTCGATTTCGGCTGGATCCACATCCGTAAAGCCTTGATGCTGGGTCAGCTCCAACTCACCAGATGAGCAATAGACGAAACGGCCGTCCATATCCGCTTTGCGGCCTTGGACTTTGAAAGTCTGTCCGTTCAGCTTCATTTCATACAGCGTTTGGAACAGCCAGTCAACAGAGCCTGCCTGCGACAGGTCGATGTAGTCGACGACAACAACGTACGTACCGAAGAAGTAGAGCTCGCGTACATAACGCTCCAAATAAGGAACGTATTCCTTGTATGCTGCGGTTGCGTTACTGCGGGAATAACCGTAGCCTTTGCGCTGCTCGGCAACTTCAACGAACCCGTTAGCCGCCATGTTCAGCACTTTGTTCTTTTCGGCATATTGGCCCAAACCGTCAATCAAAATATTGTTCGTCGAGCGCGTCTGTCTGCGCCAGTTCATGTGCATCGTGCTGCTGAATGCCACGTAATAGCCGCTTTCAATGGCGAGCGGTTCCCCGTAAGCATGCAGCAGGAAGCCGTTTTGGTCGCCATGACTATGGCTGACGGAGCCGTATTTGCTGCTCTTTGTCAACAGCATGATGTGGCGCTCTGGATCGGCCATTTGCAAGTGGAACGCCACCCAGCCGATGTCGCGGAACCATTTGACCGGCTCAATATTCACATCGGTTGGGGCGATAGCTTCCACTTGCGGATAATCATGACGGTAGACCATTTCGTCGAAACGGAAATCCCACCAACCATAGTTGTAAAATTTCATTTCCGAATCGGTATCCGTTTCACGTACCCGCTCAAAATACCACTGGTACAAACCGTTACCAGTCACACCGGCGAACTGACGGATGTTAAAACCAGTCTTCAAGCTAACCGGATCGCCAAGGGTCGATTGATCACCGAAACTTGCCCGAAGGGTATCCGGACTGAAAGTGTATAGCGGGAAATCGCCTGTTTTCGTGAAAAATGGTCGTTTATAAAAGTTAATGCCGGTATATTTCTTCAGCAAATTCATCGCTTCTGTAACAAAAGCCATTCCGGTCGTCCAATACATCGGACCTTCCGCCCAACCTCCGTCCGGCCCGCCCCAAGGCGAATATAAGCACGCATAGTATTCGAGGGTATAATCCAGCCATTCACGAACCTCCGGCTCCTCATTCAGGAGCGCTATGCAGCACGGGACTAATACACTGGATAGCGAACGCACCGCATGACTATCGAACGGCACATGATGGATCTTGGAATTTTCAATAACATGCTGGGCGATTTGACGCGTACGGGCAAGCAGAACTTGCCGCACCCGCTTCCGCTCATCCTCTGTTAGCTGGGCATGAAGCCAATCATAGCCCCAGGCGATAGCTCCAGCCATACGGAAGGAGGCTTCGTCGTTGTAGTCGCGGCTTGTTGTACCATTCACGTCCCAGCTGCACAAATGGAGCAGCCACGTTTTCGCGCGATCCAGCAGCGTTTGGTCATTCAAAATCGTACCGGCCACCACGAGATGGCGAACCGCATAAAGAGCTTCTTGGGTGTCCATGTACATTTGGCGCCACAAATTAGCTACACGCTTATTGCCCGGGTATGGCAGTGGCTCTGCAATCAGCTCACGCTCAATCCAAAGTTTGACGGATTTCTCATAGAAGATATCAAACCCGCAATAAGCCGGATCTGTTGCTAGTCTACTGCGGAAGTCATCAAGCTCAGAGGATTGCAGCCACAATCTAGGGTGCTGCGAAGATGCTTCCGCGTATCGGTGTTCTCTGCTAGGCAGCGGAGTTTCCGGTAAATCGGCTGGCACCTCGAAGCGTCGAACGAGACTCCAGACAGTTTGTGTGCCATCTTCTTGGAGAAGAGCGTACCGCCAGAAATATGTACCTGGGGTTAACGCATCATCCGGTGTATATAAGTTGTATGGAATCGGCTTAATCGTTTGTGTGTCAGCCTGAGAGAAGGCCTCAGAATGCGAGATTTGCAGTACATAGCGATCATGCTCCAATTGTGCGGGAATCCACGTGAAACGAGGTGGGTTTTCCAGCAGTACAGTCTGCTCATTCGGTTCGTATTGTACAGTTAACACGCCGCTCTGCGGTTCGTATAATGGCGACAATGAAGTCATATCCATTCTCCTCCCGGATGGGTACTCTAATTTATAAAAAGCAAACCTTTATCAGCTGTTAATTGCATGCGCTTTGAGCTGTTTGTTGGTCCCGGAACCGTAATGACAATTTCCTGTGCGGAAATGCGCGTTAGCTCGGCACGGCTGCCTGCACGATAGACATGAATGAAGTCAGCCTGACGGTCATTGCGACGATGAAGCATCGCTATGAGCGATTGACTCGGGTCAACGGAGTCGCCCGGTGTCTGTACAGCGAGAAGCTCATCACCCGGTTGTACAAGCACCGTATGGAACACGGTCGCAGCGGGGCTGATGACGCTAGATGCGTGCGACTCCGAGTCAAAGGCCAGTGATTTATCAGAGCCTAGTTCATAAGATATGTGCAATTGAGATGCACCGCTTGCATCGACAGAATCGCTAGCAACAAACTGCCCGATGATCGGCAGATCTTGCTCAGAGATAGTGTCGGCGTCAGAAGCAATATCCTTCTGTTCAATGAGAAGCTTGTAAATTTCATCTCGGCCGAGCGATTGCAGCTGTTCGGCGTTAACTTGAACAGCAGGATGCATCCACCACTCGATGCTTTTCGGCTCTTCACCTGCGAGCTCGACTTGGAACCAATCAAGCAGCCATTCGCCGGTAAGCAGCAAATGGCGATTCATCGTGCACCCCTCGTAGGCTTCTGTTGACTGGAGCCAAGCGTATACAGTTGAATCGTTGGCCTCAAAGTGGACGCAGCGCCCTTCATGCGGCGCTTGGGATCGGCCGTCCAGCGACACGGTGTTGTGGCTGGCGGTTTCGGCAAACCACGATTTCCGCATGGGTGAGCCGTAAGGCACCATCCCGAAATCGGGCGTCAGGGTTTGCTCCGTGTGCATCAAGGTCAGATGCAGCTTGTCGTAGTGGCCGTGGGACCCGCCATGCTCGCCGAAATCGGCGAGGAACGACAGCGGGTTCCCGGCTGCGCGGCCGATGACGAAGCCGGCGTCCGGCCAGAGCCGCGACCCGCGCGGCTCTAGGGCAGGCGCGCGGTCAGCGGCCTCGCCAGCGCCGTAGAGCAGCGCCTCGAGCTGCTCGCCGCCTGCAGCGCCCAGCTGCCGGTACGCTTCGCGCAGGACCGGCGCGAGCCCGGCGATGCCGTAGATCGCGAGCCCCTGCTCAGCGATCTCGGCGATCTCGCGGGCGTAAGGGTCCCGCGCAAGCGGCCCGTCATGCAGGGCGGGAAGTGCGCCCTGGTCGTCGGCCAGATCGGCCAGCGCCTCGAGCATGCCACGCATGGATTGACCGTCTGCGCCGGTGGTGGCGTAGAGATCAATACCGAATCGATGCGCCATCTCAGCGGATATTAAATAAGCCCGAAGCACGAATACATGGTAATACGTGCTTCCCTCGAACTCCAGCTGATCGGCTTTCACACCGATCGATAAGTGATGTTTGAAGCCACCTTGGCCTTCAATAAGCGCTTCCAGAGCCGCTTGCCCTCCACGAGCGGCATAGACACAAGCTAATGATGCGTTCAGCCAAGCGGTGTAGTTGTTCTCCGCATTATTCCGCTCATGAATCAGAATATGCCGGTATTCTTCCATACTACCGGCGAGCAAACCCAGGAAGGCATCGATCGCCGCCTGTTCCTTCGCCTCAAAAACAACTCCCTCATCGCGCAGCAACAAGTAAGCGCGAATCAAGGTCGTGGACCAGATCGCCTCCGTCAGCGCCTGGTGAAAAGCACGCCCCTTCAGCATCCAGCCCTGTGCCTCCGGATGCACGGGATAGAGCGGAAACTGCTCTGCGTATTCTACGAGCAGCCTTTTGCTAATCTGCGCGTACGACTCTTCACCCAGCGCTGCAAAAACAGCAGCTGACTGCAAAGCCACCCGCGCAAGGGACTGGTGCTTGAACACCAGCCAAGCGCCTCGGTAAGCTTCTCCTTCAATTCGGCAGCCGTGCGGACATAGAAATTCGGACGCATCCACCTGCATTGAATCGAACGTCAGTTCGGTATGATGGTGTGGACAGACATACTGGTGCCACCACCCCCCAGGTTCCTTAGGAATTATTAGGCTGCCTGATTGCTGCAGCCTATCAATCTCCTCTTTCAAAATGTGCGCTGTTCGGCCTGCCCATGTCAGTTTTTCCAGCTTTTCGCCTAGCCTCATCGCATCATCATCCCGCCGTTGATTTCGATCGTTTCACCCGTTACGTAGGCAGCTAGATCGGAAACAAGGTAAAGCACGGCGCCTGCTACATCCTCAGGTGTTCCTTCACGCTGCAGCGGAATACCATTCACCGTTGCTAGACGTGCAGTGTCCGTCGTGAATGTCGCATGGAACATCGTATTTCCGATAAAGCCAGGGGAAACATTATTGACGGTAATTCCACTTGCCGCTACTTCCTTGGCTAATCCCTTGGAAAACGTTTGTACGGCTGCTTTGCTAGCTGCATATATACTGGAACCAGGTCCGCCGCCGTTATGCGCAGCAACCGATGTCATATTCACGATACGGCCGCAGCCCTTCGCTTTCATCCCGGCAAGCACCCTTTTGGACATGAACACGGCACTTTTTAAATTTACATCCATAATTCGGTTGTACATCTCTTCGAACATCTCAGAATTCGCCACACGCTGAACGAGATGGCCTGCATTGTTCACGAGAATATCAATCGTCCCACCCAATGCTTGCTCAACTTCGCTAACGAGTCTGTCGATTTGCTCCAAATTCGTTACATCCGCCTGTACCAACACGGCCTCGCCACCTGCCTCTTGAATGGCTGCTACAACTTCCTGCCCTTGCGCAACGTTATTCAAGCAGTTCACGCCAACCTTCGCCCCATTGCTAGCCAGAGCTAGTGCAATCGCGCGCCCAATCCCCGCGTTAGATCCTGTCACCAGTGCAATTTTCCCCGTCAAATCGATATTCATTTGAAATCCCTCCCATGTATGTGTTAAATTATTTAATCTTTGCTTGAGGCTATCCCCTGAGTTCGCTCCCATTCACCCACGCAACCGAGGCCTTACCGTCTCCGGCATGGTCATCGTCAGACAGGTCCCTCGTCCCCACTCGCTGTCGATTGACAGTCCGTAGGCCTCGCCGAACACCATCTGAATCCGCCGGTGGACGTTCATGAGTCCAATGCCGCCACCTTGTGATTTGCCTGTCTCTTCCGGCTCCGCCAAGCGGTTTTCCTCCAGCTTCGTGCGCAGTTCGGCGAGCCTGTCAGGCTTGATGCCTGTACCATTGTCCTGGATGAACACCTGGAACAATCCGCCTTCTTTGCGGGCATCGATGCGTATGAAATGATGCGGTTCTACACCATCTGGGAATGCATGCTGAAAAATATTTTCGATGAGCGGCTGCAGAGTCAGCCGAACCATCTTTTCCAATAGCAAACCTGACGGGATCGCGACATCAATTTCAAACTCTTTGCCCGTTCGGTGCTGCAAAACAATCATATAATTGCGTACATGATTCAGTTCATTCGCTACCGTAATTTCTTCTAAATTCGTCTGCACCGAGTAGCGGAGCATAAACGCCATTGCTTCTACCATCTCGGTTATCTCACCGGAATCCTGAACTATTGCATAACAATTAATCGTTTCCAATGTGTTATATAAAAAATGCGGATTGATCTGCAGCTGCAAAGACTGAAATTCGGCCCGCTGCCGTTCAAGCTTCGTCTCACCTAGCTCAAGCTGGTTCTTCTGCTGTTCCAGTTCAGCCTCATACACCCGTTCGATCATATCGGAAAGACGCGTCACCATCAGGTTGTAGCTGTGAATAAGACCGCCGATCTCATCCGTTCGGCCAATCTCGTCGATGTACTGCCAGTTTCCTTTTTCCGTTTCCCGCATGCTGTCTTTCAGCCCTCGTATAGGGGCAATAATAGACCTACCGAAACGGTACGCTAGCCATAACGCGATAGCCAGTGTAATCAACCCAACGATGATAGTCGTCGTTCTAATCGTATTGGCTGGTCGGCGCAGCTCCTCAACGGGCATCGATGCAACAAGGTTCCAATCGGAGTAGCCAGATTTCCTTGACACAAACATACGTTCCTCTCCATTGTATTTATGAAGGAATGTCTGATTGCCACTCGCCAAAACGAGCGAAGACAGTTCATCATTAGGCTTCCGCATGCTCATTGAACGAGGATAGATATAGTTTCCGGCGTCGTCCACGATGAAGAAAAAGCCCTTTTTCCCCAGACTCACACGATCCCAAGTCTTTGCCAGTTCATCTAATTTGATCTCAATGGCAACTACCCCGCGATTCTCATCACCGTAGGAGGGTCCTCTTACTTTACGTGCCATCGTTACGACTGATCCTTGATCAACAGGACGAATACTCATATTCAGCAGCGCAATTTTGCCGTCCCCCGCAATTTTCATCAGGTTATCGAATTGTTCTTGTACGAGCACGGGATCGAGGTTCAGTAGATTCTGATTCTCATAAATGAAGGAGCGCCCATGCTTACCGACGACATAAATCATGTTCAACTGTTTGTACAAGGTGACAACGCTTTGAACGGAAGATTCTGAAAATTTCTTGATTTTATCCGAATACAAATAATATTCATACGCGTCATCCGGCTTAATTTCCATGAAAGTACGCACATCGGAATTGGACGAAAAGGCATTGCTGAGCAGCTCATAAGCCTGCAAGTAACTATCCGTCTGATAGTTTGCACTATCAACCATTTGCTCCATATACTGCTTCACTTGGTCGTCTAATGCCCTCGATGATTGCCAGTAAGATACAGCGCCTACGGACAAAAGTGACAGCACGATCACAATGAGAAAGTACGTATAAATTTGACCTGACAACGTCTTTCTTTTCATGAACGGATACCCATTTGTTGCCGATATTCAGAAGGAAGGCAGCCTTCGTATTTCTTAAAGGTTTTTGTAAAATGGGGATGATCGGCATAACCGACCTCACCCGAGATATCGGTAATTCGCCACTGCGGCTGTTGAAGCAGCTTCTTCGCCTTTTCCATGCGTCTGCGTGTGCGGTACTGCACGAACGTTTCCGCCGTACTCTGTTTAAATAGTTGGCTGAAATAAGAAGGATTAAGCCCGATAAAGTCAGCCACCTCTTCTAAGGATACTTCCTCAGCGAGATGCGTCTCTATATAGTGCTTGGCTTCCTCAACAGGGTCCTTAAGCTTGCCTTTGCGTTTGATGCGAAGCTCATCTAGATACCCACTGATCGCTGTCGTGAATCGAAGCCAAGCTTCTTCCTCGCTCACAGCACCGGTTAAATCGAGCTCCCCCTGCATGAAATATACATCCCTCACATTTAACCTTTGGTGCAATAGCGTATGGATTTCTTGCAAAATATCGCTAACCCGATTGAGCTTAAGCTTATTGGCCTTCAGTTCCACCTGAATTTCATCTACCACGCAGTTTAATTCCGCCTGCTGCAGCATCCACACGGCTTGCTCCATGCGGCCTGCCCACTGTTCGAGCTTCGTCACAGCAATGAAGGATTCGGAGCTTACTTTACTTTGGTTACGAATTAGCTTTTCTAACACATGCTGAAATCCCTTAATGTTGACGGGTTTCAGTAGGTACTCTTTTACCCCATAAGACACGCATTTCTGCGCATATTCAAAATCGCCATAGCCGGAAATAACTACAACTTGGATGTCCGCATCCATTTCTGCAACACGAGCACATAGCTCCAGCCCATCCATTTTAGGCATCCGAATATCGGTAAACAGGAAGTCAGGTCGTTCCTCCCCAATCCGCTGCAGCGCGACAACGCCATTCTCAGCCGTTCGCAGGCTTTCGATGGGCAGTTCCGATTGTTCCACGAGTTTCTGTAATCCTTTGCGTATCATCGGTTCGTCATCGACAATGAGTATGCGGTACATGAGGAATGCTCCCTTCAAACCCTTATGAAATGCACGCTCCCCACGAGCGGGTTGGCACGTGAGGAGGCGGTCATGCTCAGCAGATGAGCTTATTTACGCGGCATCGACACGGTCGTACCGGAATCTTTACTATTGAATTTCTCTGTTGCTTCCTTGATGACTTCGTTACCGCCTTTGGACTTCCACTCTTCCAATACTTTCGGCCAATCGGAGATCGGCTCTTTGCCGTACACCATTTTCACCATGTGCTGGAGAATGACGGGAGGTGCTTGGTCGGAAAGCGGCGAAATGTCCGGATTTTTCATTAAAGATTCAAGACGTGGCTCGAAGCTGATACCGTCGCGTCCTTCATTTTTTAACGTTGTATCATAAACATTCATTAATTTTTTACCTTCGTCGGTCAAGCTAAGTGTCCCTTTATTATAAGTCGTATCTTGGACAAGCCACAAGAAGGATTGACGGTAACGCTCTTCATCGACACCTGCCGTATCCGTAGGCGCTTTGTAGTCGATTTTGCCATCCACTGTTTTGTACGTGTCACCTTCGATACCGAAGGTAAAGAATTTCTCTGCCTCGTCCGACATCATCCAATCGAAGAACTGGATAATTTGCGCAGCATTTTTAGCATTTTTATTGATGAAATAAGCACGCGGCGCAGGTCCATACAAGTAGTGGCCGCCTTTGCCGTCTGGACCTGTCGGGGATGCGATGATCTCGATATCGCCCGTTGGAACGGTTGTTTTCAGCTGCGTTTCCCATTGCAGCAATTCATTTGCGTTCATCGACCACATACCTGCTTTACCCGCAAGAATGGTGTTTTTGAATACGGTAGCGTTGATCGTTGCGAATTCTTTGTTGATCAAGCCTTCATCAAACATCGTTTTGTACGTTTGCAGCGCTTTCGTCATATTCTCTGTGTCGAAAAATTTCGGCAGAATTTGGTCGCCTTGCTTCTCGAACATGGACAGGTAAGGGAACACATCGAATGCACCGAAGAAGGAGTCCGAATACTTGAAGTTTTCACGACCCATGTACGGGTTCTCAACGCCCATTTCTTTGAACTTACGAAGTACGGCCATGTACTCGTCAACGGTTTTAGGAACTCCTAGACCCGTTTTATCAAGCAAATCTTTACGAATGAAAATAGAGCGACGGGAAGGGTTGGACAAGTATTCCGGAATGGCAAAAATTTTACCTTGGTAGGTTACGTTATCCCACGCGTCTTTCGGTACTTTTTTGAGCAAGTTCGGTCCGTACTTTTTCAATAAATCATCGAGCGGCGTGAACACGCCTGCCTTCACGGAACCAGCCATTTCTTTGCCGTTCACACCGCCACTACCCTGTACAACATCAGGAATATCATTGGTTGCAAACATCTGAATCATTTTTTGCTCATATTCTTTGTGAGGAACAAGCACGATATTCATATCGGAGTTCGTCATCTCTTCTAACTTTTTCACCCATTTGTCTTGATTAATATCAGGCGACTTCTCTACATGTCCGAATGCGAGCGTACGCAAGGAGATGGAGAATTTCGTTTTTTCAGCGGGCTTTGCGCTTGACGCACCAGCCGCAGCGCTTGACGCCGGTTGTTCAGCGGTTTTAGAAGAGCAAGCAACCAGCAAGCTGGCCATCATGACGGCTGCCATCGTGGTGGGAATCCATTTTTTCATTTCTACCCCTCTTTTCATTTCACTAAGATAGGAACGCTTTCACACCTTCATTGTAAAAGCGTTTACAAGTTGCCGATATGGAATGTCTTTAGTTCGATTTGTCTTTTTTTTAGAATGCTGTAGAAATGGTTGATTTCATCCAGCGGATTTCCTTAAGATTTTACAGAACCCACCATCATTCCTTTGACAAAATGGCGCTGCAAGAACGGGTAGATAAGAATAATGGGGATCGTCGCAATTATAATGGTCGCCATTTTGATACCTTCCGGATCCATATGAGCAAGTCCGCTGAATTGAGAAGCGTTCGGATCAATGCTGATATCCTCAGATACAATCAATTGACGGAGCTTTACTTGAAGCGGCCATAAGGCAGGCTTGTTAATGTAGTACAGTGCGCTTTGGTACGTATTCCAGTGACCCACCGCATAAAAGATTCCCAGAGAGGCCATCACCGGCTTGGACAAAGGAAGCACGATATTCCAGATCATTCTGAGCTCGGAGCAGCCGTCGATACGTCCGGAATCAATCAGCTCACTCGGAATTTGCAAGAAGAACGACCGCATCACGAAAAAGTTGAAGGCGCTGATAGCACCTGGAAGCATTAAGGCCCAGAGCGAATTTGTTAAATGTAAATTTTTCATCAAAATAAAGTTAGGAATCAGCGGAGCTGTGAAAACCATCGTAATGAGAACCATAATAACGACAACGTTACGGCCAGCATACTCGGGTCGAGACACTGGATACGCGAGAGATGCTGTGGCGATCAGATTGATCAGGGTACCCACTACTGTAATATACACGGTCACTCCGAAGGAACGCCAGATCGCTGCATCGCTAAACACATATTGGTAGTTGATCGATGTAAATTGAACAGGCAGGAATAATACCTTCCCATTCACAATGGCTTCCGAAGAACTGAACGATTGGGCCAGCACGTTTAAGAACGGCAGGAGCATCGCTAGCGATAAAAGAGTCAGAAATAGCACATTAAAGACGTTAAAAACTTGCCAGCCGGCTGTCGGCTTGCGATTCATAAAGCGTTCACCTCCGTCTTAGTACAAGCTTTCACCCGTTGTTTTTTTGCTTAAAAGATTACCCGTAACAATAAAAATTACGCCAACTAGTGCTTTGAAAAGTCCGATTGCCGTTGTATAGCTAAACTGCTGACCTAACAACCCTGCAGTGTAAATATACGTGTCTAGAATTTCACCATTTTCTTTATTCAGAGGGTTCAGGAACACGTAAACACGCTCGAAGCCAAAATCCAAAAATTTACCGATATGAAGGAGGAACAAAATCATAATGGTTGGTAGAAGCGACGGGAGCGTAATTGAAATGGTTTGTCTCCAGCGGTTCGCGCCATCCACCTCAGAAGCTTCATACAGATCCGGATTAATTCCTGCCAGTGCCGCCAAATAAATGATGGTACCGTAGCCGGAATCACGCCAAATACCCGAAGAAATGAGCACTGTACGAATCCATGACTCTTCACCCATGAAATAAATCGGCTCGAAACCCAGCCAAGTGATGAGATGGTTCAAAGCTCCCGTTGAAGGAGAAAGAATACCGATCGCAATCCCGCTCACAATAACCCACGACAAGAAGTGAGGCATGTAAACAACAGTTTGAAGTAAACGCTTGTACACGACAACACGTAGCTCATTAAGCAGCAAGGCGAGAATGATTGGCGCCGGAAAAGCCAGTACCAAGTCGTAAATGCCGATCAGAATTGTATTCTTCAAAATCTTGAGGAAGTCATAATGGGCAAACATTCGAATGAAATGCTCGAACCCCACCCATTCACTTCCCGTGAAGCCATCAAAAATGTTGTAATCTTGAAAAGCAATGACTGAACCTAACAAGGGCACATACTTGAAAACAATAAAATACAAAATCCCCGGCAGCGATATCAAATACAGCGCCTTATACTTCCAGAACGTTCGCAGAAAGGATCTACCTTTACGTACCTGCGAGCGCTGATTTATCTTTTTTACCGCTTGTGCGTTGACCGCCATTCTTGGCCCCCCTCACTTTTCTTCGCTGATGTTATACCTACATCGTACCCTGCTAAAGCGCTTGCAACTATGGATTGTCTTTTCACTCACTTGTGTTTTTTTTAGGTTGGGGAAGTGCCGCGGTGCGGCTTGGGCTGAGCTATGGGGTGCGTGTTGGGGCGATGGAGCGTGAGGGAGTGCGATGGAGCGTGAGGGAGCGTGAGGGAAAATGAAGGAACGCGACATAAATATCACATGATGAGGGAAAAGGGTCTTCGTTCCCGTACCGTGAAGAAATTCAGAGTAACAACAACGGACTCCACCCACGGTCTGCCAGTCGCTCAAAACCTGCTCAACCAACAATTTCAAACGACCGCCCCCAACAAAGTCTGGGTGACGGATATTACGTATATATGGACTGTACAAAATGTCCGTAGTAAGCAGCTAATTTTGTACAGTTTTTGAGAACGCGAGTACTACTGTCCTTGTATAAAAAAAACACCCTCGCAAACATAAAGTGCGAGAGTGTATTTTAATGATAATAAACCCGATTACTATTGCGTTGACCACTGTGACCGAGTTAATAGTTAATCGGTGTGAGCGACGGCGCGGATTTCAACCAGTTGTTCAGGGAACGCCAAGCCCGACACACCGATGAGAGTGACGGCCGACCGATGGTCACCCACATACTCTTTGTACACGCTGAGGAACGGCTCGAAATCCTCTTGCGGTCTTGTCAGGTAGATCTCCAGGTCAGCGATGTTCGACTTCGTGACACCAAATCCCGCCAGAACGCGATCAAGGTTCTCAAACGTCTGCCGGGTCTGCACCTTGATATCGCCCTCGCCAACAAACTCACCCTGCATATTGTGTGAAAATTGTCCCGAAATGTAGATAGTGCCGTTGACACTGTAAGCTTGAGTTACATTGAATTCTTTTTCCCATGGAACACCATGATTGTAGGTTTTAGCTTTAGTCATTGTATCCTCTCCTTCAATTCAAAGTAAGGTCAGTATAAAGTGAGTACAAATGAAAAACCAGTACGCACTATTTTGATATGTACTATCCAGCAGGGTAGTGTAGTAGAAAACTGGTTTTAATTAATTTGGTTCTTTACTCCCCACTCACATAACTCTTCTAAAACAGGTAATAGTGTTTCCGCTTTTTTTGTGAGACTGTACTCGACTTTTGGGGGAACTTGAGGATACTCTTTCCGTTCCACCATACCATCCGCTTCTAATTCTTTTAGTTGTACACTCAAAGTTTTAAAAGTTATAGCTCCAATTTGTCTTTTTAGATCATTAAAACGAACCGGCTTGTTTTCTGCTAAAAGGTAAATAATAACCATTTTCCATTTACCACCAATAACCGATAATGTATATCCAAACGGAGTATCTTGAATTTTTTTAACCTTACCCTTATATTCAGCCATACTCATATTTCCACTATCCTTTCGGGTAGTACCTGTCAAAAAAGTGCGTACTACTTTTTTATTTGCGCTCAGTCTATAATAACCTTACTTTGAAGTAAAGGAGAGAACAAGGTTTCGAAAGGTGCTTAATGTTTAATCCGGATGGTTCTAAAACTAATACATGTTAATGTAAATTAAAGCTAATACTATTAATATTAACAGGGGGGAAGTTATGACATACCCAATGTCCCCTAATCAATCCAAACAGAAATCATAATAAATTTAAGGTTTCGAAGAGGAGTGATTGTTGACGAAGTTGAATTGACCATTTGCCCTCCGATAGGAATGTATTTATGTACAATATAACCGAATGGTGATAATTTGATATGGAATTTTTTCTATAATTAGGTTCTGTTTATTTATGTACATTGATATCACTGTGAAAACTCTGAAACTCCTATATTAGTAAGCTATTATTTAATTATTTTTGTGCATTTTATTTTTGTGCAATTTAATGGAGATAGTAGGTTACAAGTCCCCCGATCGATTTGAGGCAATGTACTGGGCAACCAAAGCAGCATAGGGAACACCATTTATCGTGTCCACTCTATTGACCTAGTACCATTTTCATCGCTAAAGTCAGGCTGCTGCTCAATACCACCGCTTTAACGATGATTTTCATCGCTATTGCCGCATCTACTCTGGGCTTTATGTGAATTTCCCTGCTCGTAAGCGTGTTTTTCATCGCTAAAGTCGGGTTGCTGCTCAAAACAAAAAGCGCCCCCAATGGGAGGCGCCAATCAATTTCATTCACTTCATGCTCAAGCAGTTCTACTCTCCGTGGACACTTGCCTAGCCGCTGACTTGCGTTTCATCCGCAGCGCCTCAGGCATAGCCAGCAAAGCCGGCAGCAGCATCGGCAGCAAAATAAAGCAAAGCACAACGAGCCCCACGATCACGGCTACGGCTAGCTCAATCAGCAGAACTAGACCTGATGGAACCAGCGTCGCGAAGGTACCGCCGAGGATGACCATAGCTGAGATCACCACGCCGCCGATGTGCTTAGCGGCCTGAACGATCGCTTTAGATGGCGATAACTCGCCCAGCTCTTTGTATCGCATCATCAGGAAGATGCTGTAGTCGACACCAACTGCGATGATGATGATGAAGGAGAAGAACGGTACGAAAGAGGAAACACCGTCGGCCCCGATGATTTTATCTGTAACGATATTGGTAGCGGTCATAGCTACATAGTAGGAGATTACTAGGGACACGATGATGTAGACCGCTGGCCAGAAGGAGCGTATCACGAACAACAGGACAATAAATACGCCAATGATCACGATGATCGCCGTGCTGTTGAACGATTTCAGCTGTGCTTTATTCGTATCATAGGTTGTGGAGCTTGGTCCCGCGGCACCGAATTTCGCTTTCTCCAGCACTGTGCCTTTCAAACTAGAGGCTAACTCGGCGTTAATCCCCTCGATGGTGTCCATAGCCGCCGACGAGTACGGATCATCCTTCAAAATGACGATGAGTTTCGTACTCTTGCGATCTTTGGACATGAAGCTATCCAAAGATTTGCCGAAATCTGCGCTCGATAGCGCTTCTTTCGGAATGAAGAACGTCTTCGAGCTGTTCAGCTGTGTCAGGAACTGGCTCGTTTTGCCGAGCCCCTCGGACACATCGCCCAGTCCGTTGCCGCTTTGGCCGAGGCCGTCCTTCAGCTGGCTCATGCCGCCAGCCAAGCCCGACAAGCCCTCGCTCAGCTTCTGCTGCCCGTCCTTGACGCTGCCCAGCGCGTCATTCAGCTTCGCCATGTTCGCGGCGATCTCTTGGCTGCCCGCGCTGCCTTGCTTCAGCCCCTTCGCGAGCGCCTCCGAGCCGCTCTGCAGAGAAGCCAATCCCGCAGCAAGCTGCGCCTGCGCACCATTAATCTGCTCCAAGCCCGCAGCAGCTTCAGCAAAAGAGCCATTCAACTTGGCGGCATTCGCGCCAAGCTCCTTCAGCCCGCCGTTCAACTGGGCGAGTCCAGCTTCCAATCCCTCACCCGTTTGCTTTAACTTCACGTAATCGGCATCTATCTTTAACTGGCTGTACTTTTCACCCAGCCCGCCAATAAGTCCATTCATCCCAGTCAGCCCCTGCTGAATGCCAGGAAGCTTCCCTTCAATCTGACGATAGCCGTCAGCTAAAGCACTGTAACCCTGCTGCAGCTGCGTAAGCCCGCTGCTTACCTTAATCGTGTTGGCATCAACTTGCGTCATGCCATCCTTTAAGCTCGCAATGCCCGCGCTTAGCTCCCCAGCTCCATCAGCCCCCTGTGCGATACCCTTGGATACTTGCCCAAGCGCAACAGTAATCTGGCTGTAGCCATCCTGAACTTTGCCCGTTCCGTCTACTAGCTGGTCGGTGCCGGACAAATCTGGACTGACCAGCTTACTTTGCATCACATTCAAACCATCTTTTATTTGATTAACGCCCTTCTGCGAAGCCGTAATTCCTTCTGCAACGGTCGTCGTTTGAGTCGAAATATAGAAATTATCAATCGGCTTCGATTGTGGCTGCGTCACACTGGACACCTTATCCACGCCCGGAACACTCTTCAATTTGTCCGTTAGCTTATCAATTGCCGCTAATCCATCATTATTATCAAGTGCTTTATCATTCTCTATCACAACCATGGTCGGCAGCGCTTGGCCTCGGCTAAAATGATCTGCTACAAGGCTGAATCCTTTGGTGGATTCATGGCCATTTCCTAATTCTTTCAACTGGTCAAAAGACAATTTCTGATGGTTCGATAGGGCAATCGGAATCATCACAATCAGAATAAGCAGCGTTGTGATCACCGGTCTTTTCACCGCAATAGCCGTCAAGCTCGCCCAAAATTTACTTTCCTTATGCCCAGTTGCACCCTTAGAAGGCCAATACAGCTTATTGCCCAGTACTTTCATGAGGAAAGGCGTCACCGTCATAATCTCAAGCAAGAGCACCGCGGTACCAATAGCCACCACATTGCCTGATTTATAAATGCCAAAATCCGAAAACGTCAAGCTCGCGAAAGCGATAAATACGGTCAAAATACTATAAAAAATCGTCTTCCCAGCCGTTTTATATGTCACAATAATCGCTTCATCCACAGACAGACCGTGGGATAACTCTTCTTTAAACCGATTGAACAGCAGGATGTTATAGTCGGTTCCAATACCGAAAAGAATCAAGATCAGCAGCATCTCCGTGACACTTGTCACTGGAAACTCGAACTTATCAATCAGCTGCGCGGCAATCCCCATGGAGCACAAGTAGGAAATACCCACGGCAAGCAGCGAGACAATCGGAATCACTACAGAACGGAACATAATGACCAGTACCGTCAAGATAAATATAACCGTTAACGCCGCACTTTTTGCCACACCTGACTCAGATGCTTTGATGTAATCGTTCTGAATAAAGTCCTCACCTGAGAGGTAATAATCCACGTTCACATCTTTCAAAACAGCCTCAAACTCTTGTTGAATTTCATCGACATGACGTCCTCTTTTATCCAAACTAAAGCTCGCCATTAACGTCGTCTGATCCTCTGAAATAAGCGAGGACTTCGCGTCAGGCAGTGAAAACGGATCAAGTAATTGATCAAACCCAAGCTCCGCTTGATGGTTTTTCATACTCGTAATACCGGACTCAATCTGCTTCATATCCGTATCCGACAGTTTATTCGGGTTGTGGAACACGATGATATCGCTAGTCCCTTTAACCCCATTCATTTTATTCAAAATTGAGGTAGCGACCTTGGACGGACTGTCTTTTGGCAGCGGATCCTGGCCCCTGAGCCCTAAAATGGCATTCACATCAGGTTGAAAAACCGTGAGAACTACGGTAGCTACCAGCCACAAGGCGACAATCGTCCAGCGCCATTTAATAATTTGTTTCATCTCTCTAAAACCTCCTCCGATTTACAAACCGTTAGTAAACAAGCGTTCATTTTTGAGTCAAAAAAATTTAACACAGCCCTTGAAGCTTTATTTTTTCTGAAATACCCGCTGAATACAGGTACACCAGCTCATCAACCAGCACTTTAATCGTATCGCCATCCTCATAATCGCGCAAAATAAGGCTTATTCCCTCAATAAGCGTAACAGCTAGCATCCGTGCAGATTGCTGCTCATTCACTTCGAGCGGTGCCGGAGTTTCCTTCGTGGTGGCGAACACGTTCTCCAAGATTTGGTACACCAGCGTAATGAGCTCTTCTTTCACAGTTTCGTAGCGTGATCCTTCACTCAGATTAAGGAGGATGGTCAGCTCCACACTCGATTGCTTAAAAAGCTGCAAAATCGTCGCATCAATTTTACGTAATATCACGAGATGATCGGCAGTTTCCTTGCACAATTTGTAATCGACCTCATTCTTGATCTCCAGGGTGTACGAAGCAAGCTGCTCATAGACCGGTTGAATCAGTTCATAGAATAGGTCTTCTTTGTTTTTAAAATACCGATAAATATTGCCCGGTGTAATACCCGCAGCGTCTGCAATATGCCGAATAGAAGCTTTCATATAGCCATGTTTCTTGAACTCGGACAATGCTGCTTGGCGGATACTCTTTTTTACGTCATCTTTTAAAACCTGCATATAATAAACACCTGTTCACTTTTTGTCGTAATGGAATGATTATAACGTGGGTACTTCCTTTCATGCAAGTATGAAAATCGAGAAAAAAAAGCCGACAACCTAAGCAGCTTTCTGCCTGAGGCCGTCGACTCTTCTTTAAGATTTACTCCGCCTTAGCTTTGAGTGTCTCGATTATTCTTCTCGTCTTTAAAGGCTTGAGATCTTTGAACTGTATGAACTTCTTCGTTTCCTCGTTCCAAATACGGAACTTAAGCGATTCTAAGCTTGTCTTCAGTGTAATCGTCTGCACTTTACGCAGCTCAGCACTCTTGTTATGCACCTTTTCCAAATAGTAATTAGGAACTCGCGGGCTCAGATGGTGAATATGGTGAAAGCCGATATTGCCTGTAATCCAGTGCAGAATTCTAGGCAATTTGTAGAAAGAGCTTCCATGCATAGCGGCTTTCATATAATCCCATTCCCCGTCATGCTCATAGTACGAGTCTTCATAGTTGTGCTGAACGTAGAAAAGCCAAATACCAGCCATACCTGAAAAGAAAAACATCGGACCTTGAATCAGAAGAAAGGACTGCCACCCCATACCCCAGCAAAGCAATGCAATGCTTCCAACGATACCCACGTTCGTGATGTAAGTATTGATGCGTTCCTTCATTCCTGCGCGTTTGCGGTTAAAACGGTAATCAATCAAAAAGATGAAAATAGGTCCAACAATAAACATTACCAACGGATTTCGGTAAACCCGATAATAGAGTCTTCTAAGCGGAGAAGATGCCATATATTCGTCAACCGTTAGTGTCCAGATATCGCCGACACCTCTACGATCCAAATTACCGCTGGATGCATGATGGACGGAGTGGGTATGACGCCACTGATGATAAGGGACAAACGTCAAAATACCTGTTAATGTACCTACAATTTCATTCGCCAATTTATTTTTGAAAAAAGACTTGTGGCAGCAATCGTGGAAAATAATAAAGATTCGAATGAGGAATCCTGCTGCAATAATGTCTAGCACAAACGTAAGCCAGATTGAAACCGAAAGACTTAGGAAGGCGAAATACCAAAGTACAAAAAAGGGTCCTAATGTATTAATGATTTGCCACACGCTATGCTTCATATGTGGTCTTTCGTAAGGCGCGATGTCAGACCGCCACCCACCTTTGTCTTGTTGACTCATTCTAATTAAAGCTCCTTCTCTCCGTTTCGTACCGGACTGATTTGCGACACCTGATGTAGTACGTGGGGAATTCAATTAAGTTCCCGTTATAAAGAGAAGAAATGTTACATTGCCCTCTCATCATAAGTTCCTTTGTAAAAATGCCATATAAGTCATTTGTAAATTAGACCTTATTTTTTACTATTCTGCACAGCACAAAAATCATCCTGCGAATGTCAACCTAACCCTTATTTTCCCATGGAAGAGAGGTTTGTCATGCGTATTAAAATGCAAACCTCCTTTCACTGAATCGACAGTCTCCTTAATCCTTATTACAACATTAGGCGATCAACTTGTCGTTTCCCCTTCAAAAGTTGCAAAAAACTCAATAATCCCCCCCAGAATTAGATCCATAGAAGGAATTACGGCTATATTATTTTTTAATCGACAAATAGGTAAGTCTAAGTGAACAAATAATAAACATTGATTTCTGGTCGCAGATTGTATCTTCCTAGCATGACCCATTTATGCATGTCTTACTTAATACTGGTATAGTAGTTATATATAGTATGGAGGTCTATTCAATGATACCTATATCTGTTTTAGACTTGGCTCCCGTTATTGCTGGCGGTACGCCAAGAGATTCCTTTCACCGTTCCGTTGATCTAGCCAGACACGTTGAAAAGTGGGGCTACCATAGATATTGGCTCGCCGAACATCATAACATGCCGGGTATTGCCAGCTCCGCCACATCACTCGTCATCGGGTATGTCGCGATGGCTACAGAAAAGATTCGCGTAGGCTCTGGCGGCATTATGCTGCCTAACCACGCACCGCTCGTCATCGCCGAGCAGTTTGGGACATTGGAATCGATGTTTCCGGGACGCATCGATCTTGGTTTAGGGCGCGCGCCTGGCTCCGACCAGCCCGCGGCAAGAGCGCTCCGCCGCGGCCTAGGCAGCGATGGCCAGGACTTCCCGGAGCAGCTGAGCGAGCTCCGGGGCTATCTCAACCCGGCGCTGGGCACGGGTGTGCCAGGCGTGCGCGCCGTGCCGGGCGAAGGGCTGGACATCCCGATCTGGCTGCTCGGATCGAGTGATTTCAGCGCCCAGCTAGCCGGTCAGCTGGGGCTTCCTTTCGCTTTCGCCAGCCACTTCGCTCCGGATTATTTGCTGGCGGCTCTTGAACTGTATCGCCGTCAGTTCCGCCCGTCTGACGCGCTTGAGAAGCCGTACGCGATGGTCGGCGTTAACATTATTGCAGCCGAAACCGATGAGGAAGCCCAGCATCTGGCAACGTCGCAGCACCAGCAATTTCTGAACATCGTGCGCGGCCGTC
This sequence comes from Paenibacillus andongensis, assembly GCF_025369935.1. Classification (NCBI taxonomy): domain Bacteria; kingdom Bacillati; phylum Bacillota; class Bacilli; order Caryophanales; family Paenibacillaceae; genus Paenibacillus; species Paenibacillus andongensis. The sequence continues at coordinate 7,508,367 of NZ_CP104467.1, forward strand.
CTGGCATGCTGAGCCCACCCGTCGACAGCATGGAATCCTTATGGAGTCCACAGGAGAAAGCTTATGTCCACAAAGCCTTAAGCTTCTCCATCGTAGGAAGTAAAGCCACCGTTCGCGAGAAGCTTGCTAAGCTGCAGGAGCAAACTTCAGCCGATGAATGGATCATTGCCGGTCAAATTTATGATCATAATGCTCGTTTGAGGTCCTATGAAATTGTGGCTGAGGTTGTTAAAGAGGTCTAGTGCGGTTGGAATGTCTTAATTTAACATTGAATATCAAAAGTGGTGTTCCCCCGACAAATCACCTATATCTATATATAGTAACGAAAGATATATAGAGTAGACGCAATCACTTTACAAATAGTACATTTTTAGTAAATGGATAAATTGAAAAAGCCCCCGTAATCCATTTCTCCTTCGAAAGAAAGAAAATGGACCACGAGGGCTTTTCTATTTATTTATTCAAATGGGACGATCCATCGCAAATTGTTCGCCCAATTTCGCATACGAGCTGCCGGCCAGCCGACTGACGGGCTTAAGTCCATTCGGGTCAATATGACCGTTTTCATACAAGGACTCAGCGATATGAAACTGTACGACTCTACCGATTAACAAATCGGCTGCAGGCGCATCATCTGTTCCGCCAAGGGTTATGACTTGTTCCAGGACACATTCCATGCGTATACTCGCTTCGGCGATACCTGGTACGGCAATCTTGTCACTCGCGACGGGTGTAAGTCCGGCTAAAGCCACTTCGCTTTCATTCGACGCTAGCGCAGCAGCGGTTTGATTGATCTGGTCAATGTACGATTCGTCTGAGATATGAACGACGAAAGCTCCAGTATCGACGGCGTTTCGCGAAGTGTCCTTGCGAACACCCTGCTTCCTCTGCACAGAGATAGCGACCATTGGAGGATTCGCCGTCACAATTGTAAAATAACTATAAGGTGCTGCATTGAGCACACCCTCCGAGGATAGGGATGTAACAAATGCAATCGGCCTAGGAATTATGCTGCCTATTAATAGCTTATAGTTTTCCCGCTCGCTTTGACTTGAGGGATCAATGGATCTCACAAAGCATCTCCCACCTTATATAGGGATCTTTGAGCTTGCTCAAAGTCTCTCTGCTACTAGACTCGGCTCATGCCAAATTCGTCTTAAACCAAGTCGTTGCTGCTTCAACCTCCGAACGAGTCAACTGATGCCCTGCCTGTTCCCAGTGAACGGCAACCGTCGATCCCGCTTCACTTAGCAGCTTTTGTAATTCCTCCGTCTCCTGTGGGGAGCAGATCGGATCGTTCCGACCCGCTCCGATAAAGACCGGAATACCCGAGAGATCCGGCAGTTGAATGCCTCGCAGCGGCACCATTGGGTGATGGAGAATCGCGCCTCGCAGTGCATCCGGATAGTGGAATAAGAGGCTTCCGGCGATGTTTGCGCCATTGGAGTAGCCGATGGCTACGAGATTCTGACGATCAAAGCCGTGTTCCACGGCAGCTTCATCGAGGAAATCGTACAATTCCTTGGTACGGAAGATGAGGTCCTCCTCATCAAAGATTCCCTCAGCCAACCGGCGAAAGAACCGCGGCATCCCATTCTCAAGCACATTGCCTCTTACGCTCAGCACCGACGATGTCGGTGAAATCGCCTGAGCCAGCGGCAGTAGATCACGTTCGGTACCACCCGTGCCATGAAAGAGCACGAGTACCGGAGCCGTTATATCTGTTCCCTTTTGAAAGATATGTTTCATTGTTTTTTCGCCTCCACGACACGTACTTGAATCGGCGGAAGATTACGCTCGATTTGCTCACGGCTCTCTTCGAACCATTCAGGCAGCATCAGTTTCTCACCTAGCACCTCTGGCTGTTCATCACGTGCAAAGCCCGGAGGATCCGTTGCAATCTCAAAGAGTATGCCGCCCTCTTCACGGAAGTAGATCGCGTTAAAATATTGACGATCCACGATCGGCGTAGGTTGGTACCCATTAGACTGTACATGGCTTCTCCATAGTGCATGCTCAGCATCATCTTTGGCGCGCCATGCAATGTGATGGACGGTGCCCGCTCCGCCAGCTCCATAGGCCATCGGGGTTACATTAATATCGACGATATTCCCCAAATCCCCGAAGGATTTGAATCGAGCGTAAGCTCCCTCTTGCCCTACTTTTTGAAGCCCCATCACTTGCTCTAGCAGCTGCGAAGTTTTGTCAGGAGCCGTGCTGTAGAGAACAGCGCCGCCGAAGCCTTTGATCGCTTTATCTGTTGGAACGCCGCCGAATGACCATTGGCTAAGCGCTCCTTGCTCGCGCTCTACGATTTCAAGTTTCAGACCATCCCGGTCTTCGAATTGAAGGTACGTTTCTGAGAATCTTTGTGTTTTTTCAAAAGGAATATCAAACTGCGTTAGACGCTCTTCCCAGAATGATAGGCTGCCTGTAGGCACAGCATACGTTGTGATACCGACTTGACCGCCGCCGATACGCCCTTTGCGAGAGTGCGCCCATGGGAAGAAAGTAATGATTGTCCCCGGACTTCCCATTTCATTACCAAAGTACAGATGGTACACTTCCGGTGCGTCGAAGTTAATCGTTTTTTTGATCATCCGAAGTCCTAGAATCCCTGCATAAAAGTCTACGGTTTCCTGTGCATTTTGAACGAAAGCTGTTATATGGTGAATACCTGCAGTTTGTTGTTGTTGTTGTGTCATTGAAATCCAACTCCTTTAGTTTAGTTTAATTATGTCCAGACCTGATTTAAAAGTATCCATGATTATTAATTGAATAAAGCGTCAACGGAATAAGTTCCTGCACCCATAAATGCCACGCCTACCGCAATAGCAATCAGCAGTAAGTTGTATTCATAGCCGCCCGAGGTAGCCCAATAACCGTTTTTACCGTGTACTTTAACAATCGCAACGACCATCGTCATGATAATAAGCAATGAAGCTAAAACTGTACCAAATCCAGCGGCAAACAATGCACCGCCTACGAACTCCATGAGTCCCGCCATAACCGCCATAGCAACACCGGGTTTAATGCCGATGGATTCCATCCAGCCGCCCGTTCCTTTCGGACCATAGCCTCCGAACCAACCAAATAATTTCTGTGCCCCATGCGCCACAAAGCTTAATCCAACTACCAAACGAATGATTAATAATCCCAATGCGATACTCATATTCAATCTCCTCCATTTTAAGAATCTCTAATTTAAGATATTAGTTAAAAGGTTAAGTAGTTAACATCCTCTTAGGGAGGGCAAACTACTTGAAACCATCCTGAGCAAACTTACCAAGCTTCTTCAACAATTGACTAGCTATCTTCTTCTCTTCTGCCGTAAGTCCAGCCACCGCTTTCTCAATGACCTTGGTATGCTTGGGAAATACCTCTTCAATAAATTGCTTCCCTTTATCCGTAATTTCCGCAAAAATGAGCCTGCGGTCTTCGGTTGATGTCTTTCGCTTTACGAACTCCTTCTTCTCCAGCTTATCTACAACATAGGTAATGTTCCCGCTGCTCATCAGCACCTTGCCGCCAATCTGTTGAATCGGCTGCGCGCCTTTATGATAAAGCAGCTCGAGAACACCGAATTCCGTTCGGTTCAAGCCATGATTCCGAATATCGCGGTCCCCATGGGCGTTGACCCATTCACTTGCTCTGGAAAGTGCAATATAGAGATCTAATGAATCATTTCTTTGTTCACTCATTTGGTTCACCTCATTTCTTTTATCTTTTTCTGTAATGTGATGCGCTGTAATGTGTCATGCTGAGCTGCTAAATCTTAATTTGTAATATCTTGATTTAAAGATACATCAATTTGAGATAGATGTCAATAGCTATTTTTAAAATAATACGCCTCTTCTGACAAGCTTTTATCCAACTCACCCGCTGTCAAACTAAAGTGAATTATTTGGATGAAAATAGCCCGAATTCATATTTCCGCGGAACTACGATTCACTATTTCTGAATTCTGTCTCCAAATGATGCCAATTGATGATATAACGCTTCTATAAATTCCCCTACTCCAAGGCAAAAAAATCAAATCGATCCATTAAGAAATTAAACCTAGCCTCTGACTATATTCTTTAAGATTTCTGCTTATAGTGGTCCCTAAATTTTTTTCATCCTCCCCCCTTTTGCCGCTGAGTCATTGATTCGTGTAAAATAATCGAGATAGGATTCCGGGTCGTGAAGTACATAGACCGCTCTCTCCAGTAGGAGATGAGCGGTTTTTTTCTTTAGGTACAATGAATAATAGGAGGCATTGTTTATGCTATTTGACGCAAGCTATGAGAAATTTATGCATTTGCAGATGAAGACGAGATCGGGCGAATCTCTAAGACGTCTTCAGGAAGGCCACGGTCATGCTGAGAAGTTGTTCCTCGAGCAGGTTTGGTGGCCAGCTGTCGGACGATTTGATTTTCTTCATGCCGAATATCAGGTTTCGGACTTTAAGGACGGTGATCGATATTTGGACTTCGCTTTTATATTCGCGGGACTCATTTGGTCTGTATCGAGATTGATGGCTACAAGACGCATCATAAAGAAATAAATCGCCCTGCAATTTGCGGACCAGTTAACTCGTCAAAACCATCTCATTTTGGATGGATGGAAGGTTCTCCGCTTTGCCTATGACGAAATAAAGGAAAAGCCACGTCAGTGTCAGCAACTGATCCTGCAAATGATGGGCAGCTGGTTTGGTGAGGAATATTCTGGTCTAGCGTTAACATTGGAAGATAAAGAAATTCTGAGAATCGCTGGACAAACCAATGATCCCCTTCTACCAATAACCATTTCACAGCGACTAAGCATTAGCAGAAACCATGCCGGTAAACTCCTGCGTAAACTTGCCCAAATGGGGCTATTACAACCTGCTTCTGGTACTACACGTATTCGCTCTTATAAGCTGCCTGGCAGACACCGAGCCTTCTACTGTTAGTGGTTTATGAATGAATAAATAAGCAAACTAATCTTGCTTATCCATACTAATATTTGGGCACCTTGTGTGTTAAGACCACAATACACGCTTATTATCTGCACAACGTTACCTGCTGAGTTACATTAATAACAATAAACAAGCTTAGCTTGCTTTTGCAAACATAACATGGGGCTATAAAGACAAATAAGCAATTTCAGTTGCCTTATCATTATCTTACTCACTTAAGAACCACGTGAAACCGTTAAGCTTTGAGGAAATTTAATAAAAAGAAAGGCTTTGAAATTCGGTCCAACGCCAGTAATTTTTGCGTGTTTCTTTGAGGACGGATATCGATAGGATGACCTCCCCTAGCTTGATGGGAAATTAGGACTCATAGCTGAGGTCAGCCCACAACAGCCGACTCGCCCTTCTGCAGCTGATACATCTTCGCGTATCGGCCACCCAACGCCATCAGCGTCTCATGATTGCCACGCTCGGCAATCTCGCCGCGGTGCAGCACGAGAATCTGATCCGCATCACGGATCGTCGACAGCCTGTGCGCGATGACCAAGGTCGTGCGCCCTTCACTGACCACCTTCAGCGCTCGCTGGATCAGCCCTTCCGTCTCACTGTCGATGCTGGCTGTCGCTTCATCCAAGATAAGAATCGACGGATCGAAGGCCAACGCCCGCGCGAATGAAATGAGCTGTCTTTGGCCAGACGAGAGGGTGCTGCCCCGCTCCACAACCTGCTCATCATAACCGTTAGGAAGCTGCTCGATGAAAGAAGCCGCGCCTACATCACTTAGCGCATTTTTCACGCGTTCTAGTGAAATCTCCTCATTATACAGGCTCACATTGAATTTGATATCTCCGGCAAACAAGAACGGGTCCTGCAAAACAATGCCCATATGCTTGCGGAGCGCTTGCTTCGACATCCCCCGGATATCGCGTCCATCAATCGTGATGCTGCCTTCATCCGGTTCATAGAAACCGAGCAGCAGGTTCATGATGGAGCTTTTGCCTGAGCCTGTATGACCGACCAAGGCTACGGTTTCCCCTTTGCGAGCTTCGAAGGAAATATGCTTCAGCACGTTTTCCCCAGCTTTATAGGCAAAGGTTACGTCCTCGAACTTCACGACGCCTTCCGGGCGGCTGACTTTATCCGTCTTCTCTACCTCTTGACCTTCCATGTCTAGAATGGTGAACACCTTATCCGCGGAAACAAAGGCTCTTTGCGCGTTCGTCAGCTGATCGAAAATCCCGATAATCGGCTGAAAGATCCGCCCCAGATAATCGATGAAAGCATAAAACACCCCGAAAGAAATCACAGTCGTCAGCGATTCCCGGCCAAAATACCAAATGACCATAGCCGTCACCAGGCTGCCGATAGTCCCCACAATATTACGAGAGGATAAGGAAAAAATGCGGAACTGCTTCAGCTGATTCACATAACGATCCTTGTTTAGTACTTCGAATTCCTCAAGCGTTACTTTTTCCCGGCGAAAAGCTTGAATAATGGGCATAACCACGATCGATTCATTAATCATCGCGTTCATATCACTCAGCCGCGCACGCATAATGGTGATGAAGATTTTCGAGTATTTTAAGTGAACGACCATGATTAACGCAAAGATAGGCGGCAGCACCAAGCAAAAAAGAGCGAGGTGCCAATCCAGAATGAATAAAGCTACGAAAATGCCGGTTAGCTGCATCATACTCACGACGAACGTAGCCATGAAGCTCATGAATAAGTCGCGGACCGCCTCGGTATCGTTCGCAATTCGGGATACAACCTGCCCGATCGGCGTGTTATCGAAATAGCGCAGCGATATGCGCTGAATGTGCTGCATTAGATCCATGCGCATGTTTTTAATAATTTGCAGAGCCGTAGATTGGAGCAAATAGGCTTGCGAAAAATTACAAATGCTTGCTATGAGGAGCAAGCCCATGTATAGACCAAGCAGCTTAAGTACAGGCGCCATTTCGCGTATGCCTGTAGACAAATGCTGATCGATAATGGTTTTGGTTATATAAGGTCCGCCCAGCTCGGCGCCTACTGCGCAGCATAGAATGAGCAGCGCGCCGATAATTCTGAACTTATAGACGAGCGCATACGAAATCAGCCTTCTCGTCGTGGACGGTTTCTGCATCTTGTCGTCCTCCCTTCTTCCGTTTGTCATTCTTCCAAGCTCGCTTCCATTTGCTGACGCTCCCACTGCTCTCGGTACCAGCCGCCGAACAGCATCAGCTGTTCGTGGGTACCTTCTTCGACGATTCGTCCCTCATCTAGGACGATAATCCAGTTCGCGTGGCTCACCGCCGAGAGTCGGTGCGTGCTGATCAACGTCGTTCTACCCGCGCGTTCCTTGCGGATATGCTGGAGGATGCGGCTTTCCGTCCGCGCATCGACAGCGGATAGCGAGTCATCGAGCAGCAGGATTTCCGAATCGATCAGAAGGGCTCGAGCAATCGCTAGACGCTGCTTCTGCCCACCGGACAGCATGACGCCATTTTCGCCGACAATTGTCGCCAGGCCTTCCGGCATTTGCTCGATATCTTGAGTAAAAGAGGCCATCTCAATGGCTCGTGCAATCTCTTCCGGCGATGCGTCGTGCTTACCCAGCGCGACGTTGTCGCGGATGGATTTCGACAGCAGCAGATGCTCCTGCGGAACGTAAGCAACCCAGCGCTTCACCTGATCCAAGGCGATTTTCTCAATCGACACGCCTGCAACCAGCAGCTTGCCTGGTTCAATCGGGAACTGCCGCAGCAGCTGCTTCAGCAGCGTGCTTTTGCCGCTACCCGTCCGGCCTACAATTCCTAACGTCTGCCCTCTTTCTAATTGGAAAGAAACGTTAACGAGACTTGGATGGTTGGCGGTCGGATACGTAAAGGTTAGCTCCTTCATCTCGATACGTTCCGGTACACTCACCGAAATCGGTGCATCGACATCCACAATATCCGCTTTCTGCGTCAGTGCAGTGTCCAAACGGTCTGCCGAGGCACTTCCGCGCTGCAGGACATTAATAAACTCGCCGAAAGAAATCATCGGCCAGATCAGCATGCCTAGGTAAATATTAAATGAAATCAACTGACCCAGCGTAATTTCATCGTGAAAGACCATATAAGAGCCGTATCCAATGCCTATCGAGTAACTTAGACCCACAATCAATGAGGTAAGCGGCTGAAAAAGCGCATTCAGCATGGACACGCGTTTATTCTTATTCATCACTTCTGACGTTACCTTATCGAAGGCGACTAGATCATGATCTTCCTGAACATAGGAACGAATCACACGAATGCCGGAAATGGACTCAAGCGCATGATCGTTCATTTGGCCAAAAGAAGCCTGTGCAGCTAAGAAGCGAACTCTCACCTTTTGACCCAGCTTACTAATCACCAAGGCTAGAAAAGGCAGAGGAATCAGCGCCGCAATCATTAATTTAAAGCTAATTAGGGAGATCATCGTAATAATGACGACGGATGCCCCGACCAACGTGTGAACGAGTGTCATAACGCCGTAACCAGCGGTTTGGCCAATCGCGAGCACGTCATTGGTGGCTAGTGCCATTAACTGACCCGTGCTATTGCGTTGGAAGAAAGCCGGTGTCATTTTCGTCAGATGAGCCAGTAAACGCCCTCTAAGTACTTTCTCAACCAGTGCCGAATTGCCGAATAAGGTCGTGATCCAAACATAAGTAATGACATATAAAAGGAGAGACAAGCCTACAAGGAGAAGGACCGTTTGACTTAGGCCGGATGCCGTTAAATTTCCGCTGCCAATCTGATCGATTGTATTCCCTATCATTTTAGGCGGAATGGTCGCCAATAAATTCACACAGATCATTAAGCTAATAGCAAGCACGTAGTATTTCCATCTTTCTTTGAAAAACCACCGCAATTTGATTACAAAAGACAAGATTTCCACCCCTTTCCACTTTTCGTGTACACCTATTGATTCTATAGATTACCCGCGATCAAGTCTACGCCAAAAAAAATTAAAAAGATTCTTCCCGCTCGTTTTAGGCTCGATTTCATATTCAGCCATTTCTCAGCATTTACTTAGAAATCATTCAACTAATAATAAGGTTGTTTTCACACGAAGCTACAAGGTCCCGGTTGATGTGAAAAGCTACTTGGCAGAACGCTTGGACCGTATCATTCATGATGTCTCTGCCGTTTCGAATATTGAAGCTGCTGATTTGATGAAGCGTTTAGCACAAGGTGAGAATTTGGCGCAAGCGGCGGAAACCGATTCCGACTCCTTGCTCTATCAATTATTAGCTCAAGCGAATGAGAATATGAATGCCTTCGTAACCGCTGGAAGTGTCAGCGAGGATGACGCTGCTGTATTCAAAACAGACTATGCGGCAGGTGTCAGTAAACTTTTGAGCGTTAACGAATAATCCACAACCTTTTGAAAAGGGCTTTCCCCGAATTCACTCAAAGTGATGAAGGGAACGCCTTTTTTTGTATAGGTATGAATAGACATGTGATCTCAGATAATAAACGGAGCGTTCCTTGCAACAATATCCAAATTCACTCCGTTTAATACAACGAGAAGGCAAGAATATATCAAAACTTACATACAGGAAGGAATTACAACTATGAATCGCACTATGAGAAAGAGTCTAGCTATTCTATCCCTATCCGCCATGATGACGACGGGCGCAGCATATGCTGCACCGAACGAAACGGTCCAAACGACTACGATTATGCCTGTCACTACACAAGCTGTTTCAGAGGCTATTTCTGTTCAAGTCAATGGAGGAGCCCTTTCCGAGAAAGGTTATCTGAAAGCTGCTGCGACTGAACCTATGCTGCCGCTTCGAGCTGTAACGGAGAGCCTGGGCTTCAAACTCACATGGAATCAAGAAACACTTTCCGTTGATTTGTTGAAAGGCAATGTATTTACTACCGTCAAGACGGGCGAAGATCGCTATGCCATTAATAAAATGTTCACAACGCTTGGTACGGCGCCTGAATTGGTCGATAACAAGCTTTACGTGCCTTCTTCCTTTGTCAACAAAGTGCTGCACGGTTCTGTCACAACGGAAGGAGCTTCCGTTTCCATCGCAATGAAAGAGGAGGTTAAAAAAGTTCAAACAACTGGCGTTATTACATCGATTCGACCTATTGGTGATTATACCGCGATTCAGATTCAGGGTATTGGCACGGAGGGGATGGTCCTCAATGTGAACAAGGATACGGAATATCAAATGCTGGATGGCACGAAGCTTAGCCTTTCCGATCTTCATGTTGGTTTAACCGTTTCTGCCGAACATTCTATGGCTGTTACGATGAGCTTGCCGCCACAAACGTCCACTTCCAAGATTACGGTTTTGGACACGAAAAGAGAGGCGAATACACTGGGTACATCGGGTGTGATTGAAGAAGTCCGCAGCGATGATAAAGGCAATGTGAGTCTCCTTGTTAAAGGTACCGGTTTAACGGAAACATCTCCGAGTGAGGTTGTTCTACACATTGGAGACGAAACAGCTATCGTCGATAAAAACGGCGATAAAGTGGAGAAATCCGCTCTTGTTAAAGGCGCGAATGTTATCGGATTTTACGGACCTGCACTGACGAAAAGCCTTCCTCCTATCGGCCAGGCATGGAAAATTGTTGTAGCCGCTAAACAAGAATAAGTTATTGCTTTTAAAATATCGAAGAAACCTTCCAGCTTTGGAGGGTTTCTTTGCTCATTTGTAAAGTATCTACACTGTCCAAATGGTCTGTTTTTTGATACAATAACTGAAAATTCAATCGTAAGGGGACTCATATGGAATACATTAGCACTCGCGGAAAAGTAGAACCCCTCGGCTTCATCGACGCCATCTTGATGGGATTGGCAGACGACGGCGGTTTACTTGTTCCTAAGCATATCCCACAATTATCGGCAGACACGTTACAGAAATGGCAAAAGCTCTCCTACTCGGAGCTGGCTCTTGAAATCTTCTCGCTATATGTGAATAACGAAATCCCACGCAATGAGCTGAAGCAGCTCGTTGACGACAGCTATGCAACCTTCCGGGATGACGCTGTAACACCGGTCAAACGTCTGAACGACGGCACGTATGTGCTGGAATTGTTCCACGGACCTACTTTTGCATTTAAAGACATCGCTCTGCAATTCTTGGGCAATCTCTACTCGTACGTTTCCCGTAAAACGAATTCAATTATCCATATTCTTGGAGCAACTTCAGGGGACACAGGAGCTTCGGCGATTGAAGGTGTGCGCGGTAAAGAAGGCATCCGGATCTGTATCCTTCACCCTCACGGGAAGGTCAGTAAGGTCCAAGAGCTGCAAATGACTACAGTTGACGACGCGAATGTACTGAATCTTTCCGTTGAAGGCACTTTCGATGACTGCCAGCGTATTATCAAAGAGCTGTTCGCTGACGTTGACTTCAAGCACCGCTACCATTTGCGTGCGATTAACTCCATCAACATTGCCCGCATTTTGGCACAAACGGTGTATTACTTCTATGCTTACTTCCAATTAGCGAAAGATAATCAAACTGAAAAGATAAATTTCAGTGTGCCGACCGGTAACTTCGGCGATATCTTCGCTGGCTATTTGGCACAGAAAATGGGGCTTCCCATCCATAAACTCATTCTTGCAACGAATGAAAACAATATTCTTGAGCGTTTCGTACAAGATGGTGTCTATCAACCAGGTGCGTTCCGCGGAACATACAGTCCTTCCATGGACATTCAAGTGGCTAGCAACTTCGAGCGCTACTTGTTCTACCTCTATGGCGAGGACGCGCAAGCTGTCTCGGCAATCATGGATCAATTCAAGGCCGAAGGCCGTGTTGTTATTCCTGCCGACAAGCTGCAAGCCGTGCAAGCTGACTTTGCTGCCTATGGCGTTCAGAACGAAGAGTGCCTCGACACCATTAGCGAGTACTATGAGAAGTACGCGTACCTTCTCGATCCGCATACAGCTTGCGGGGTAGCTGCTGCTGACAAGCTTGCTGTAGCCGGCGAAGTGACGGTTGCCCTTTCGACTGCTCATCCAGCTAAATTCGATGAGTCCATCCGTTTGCGCAACATTGAGCAAACTTATCCGCAGCAAATTCAAGCGCTGTTCGACAAGCCGCAGTTCCAGACGGTGGTTGGTGGATCAAACGACGAGATCAAGGATCAACTCGTGAAGTTTTTCTAATTTAGGACGTAAAGAAGCCTCGGAGACAATTGTCTTCGAGGCTTTTTTTACAACTTTTCGCTTCATTTTCCCACTTCATTTACGCGTGATCAATCCACAGTTTTCTTAAATCGCCTTTCAGCTTCACCATCGATTCGGTATAGCATTTCATTTTGACGACGGCGTGTTCGTCCACCATCTTGGCCTCTGCTCTAAGAGGAACAACACTTAAGGCAATGGACATCGACAACAGTGTTACCTTTAGAAACTTGCCTTGCATCAACATCTCTCCTTTTGGCATAAAAGGGTGCATCAGTCTGAAGACCACAATGCCAACGCAGAAAAGGAAGACCACAACGGAGAAAAATCAGTCTTCCGACCGATACCGTCCTCCCCCTGAGTAGGAAGACACTTTTTCCATGTCATGATATTCTTAAAGTAATTGAGAATGGATAATAACGTTTAGGAGTGAGCATGTTGGATCTGAATCGCAGCGCCTTTCTTGGCCCTATATTGATTATTTTAGGTATTTTTATGTTTCTAAAAGGGGATAGCTCGTTCAATGCGGGTACCATTTTCGAGTATTTCTGGCCAACCTTGTTTGTCATTCCGGTGGGCGTATTTTTCCATTGGTTATACTTCTTCATCCTGCAGCGTCGGGGTGTTGGCGTGCTTGTCCCAGGGGGGATTCTCCTAACGACCGGCATCATCTGCCAAATCTCCATGCTGTTCGATATCTGGCACCTTATGTGGCCTGGATTCATGCTGGCTGTTGCTGTGGGTTTATTCGAACTGTATTGGTTCGGGGGACGAAATAAATGGTTGCTCATCCCGATTAATATTCTAACCGTCATGTCCCTTTTGTTCTTCGCCATTTTCTCCATAGGGTCTATTTTCAGCATGGTTTTCCACAACCAACCGATCATTGCCATCGTTCTCATCATAGCTGGCGGCTTGATGATGATTATGCGTAATCGGAAATCTATGTAATTTATCGAGAGAAGGATTACCCACTCCTTTTGGACGCGAGTGTTGTGCAGTGCGGTCAATGCCGAGAAAAATTATTTGAAGACGCAAGCTACTATCATCAATAAGAGGCTTGCTCCAAGTCACGTTGGATCCAAACTCCTAAGTAATCGTGAAGTTGTATTTTGTACAACTTCTCACAGGCAAAAACCGCGTTCCCCTTGCGAATGTTGCAGAAAATGCAACAATTTTCCTGCAAATTAGCTCATTTCTCTGAAATTAAGTGAAATTGTTGTACGGCATACAACAATTTCAGCTTAATTGAGAAAAACCGGCGAAATTGTTGTACGTTTTACAACTTTGGCGGGGAAAGAGCGAGAACAAGACCAAGACCAAGACCAAGACCAAGACCGAGACCAAGACCAAAAGGAGCCTCATGATTTACTGATTTCTCATGGGCTCCTATTTATTTATACCTTTACAACGAATTGATAGGCGCCCGACTGGCTGCCATCGGCATTGCTTTTCATATCCATCAGCAGTGCCTTGTTGTAGATGCCATCCTTCGCATTGCCCGCTTCATTCGGGAAAAAAAGCTGACTCGTCAGCACCTGACCATTCGGCGCCTGCACCTTCACATGGATATGGCGCGTTCGGCCTGGGTACAAGCCTGGCACAATCGTTTTCAATGTAAACTTGCCTTTATCATCTGTGTATTGATGTCCCCGAAGGGTAAAGCCTTTGTTATCATATTGACCGGCGTCATCTGCTTGCCAGAAGTCCAATAACGCATGCGCTACCGGTTTACACGCCGTGGACACAACGTAGCCTACAATCGTAAGCTTCGTTCCCTTCATTCCTTGCTCCAGTAGAGAACTTCTCTCCGGCGAGTTCGGTGTAAAATACGGACCCTCGGTCACAGCTGGCGTCAGCTCCTCCGGCGAACCGCACGCAGGTGTCGGCTCCAGATTCGCCGCTTTCGGTGATTCGCTCGCCGCTTTACCTTCCGGCTGAGCCGTTGCTCCGCTGCCCAAATTAATTCCGCAGGCCGCTAACGCTGCACTGGTGACCATGAGAACACTGGATACCAAGAACTTACGACGCGTTATTTTCGTAATCGATGATTTCAACTCCGTTGGCTTCTCTTCCATTGTCGTCCCCCCATTTCATCCTCTCGTACGACTAGAATAGCATGAAAATGGGAGCAATTCTCTGAAATTTAGCCTAAGATCGGCTTAAAATTTGCTGAAAATAGGCGCAGAATAATCAAAGTTCCAAAGCTATTTCGAAACAAAAGGATTCCCTTCGACCCAGAATCGCCATGGATACTCTCTGGCTTCCCCAGTATTGTCGATGCCGATTCTCGGTCCAGAAGCAACAGATTCTACCGCTCTCCCCTCCGCAACGTAGAGAGGACGCTCAAAAATGGGTCTTCCATAATCCTCTTTTACAATACCAAGGGCTTTCGTTAGTTTGCCGGGACCGTTAGTGAGCTCCTTTAGCTTTTTATCAGAACCGCGGCGGTCATACATGAGATCAATTCCTGTACATGGCTCCACAGCTCGAATTAAGACAGCCTCTGGGTGACCTGGCTCCCCGCTTACTATGTTCACTAGACAATGGGTATGCATCACGTAGGTATAGACATAGCCTGGAGCGCCAAACATGACTTCCGTTCTCGGTGTCCTGCGATTGCCAAAGCTATGTGCGGCGCGGTCCCCGGGACCTATGTAGGCTTCCGTTTCAACGATCCAACCTGAAGCCACGCCTGCTTCTGTTTCTTTCACAATGAGCATGCCGAGTAATGAACGTGCCAAAACGAGTGTAGGCTTCTCGAAAAAGGAAGCAACTACGGGTTGGGAAGGCAGAACATTCATATCCATTTAAGTCATTTCCTTGATCCTTTGAGTAATAAGCTGAACATCCTGGACGAAATAATTCATAAGGACAGGTCTCCGGCGTACAGCGAGTGGATGATAAGAGAAAGCAATAGGTAACCCTTGGAATGTGTGCCACCTGCCCCTGAAGCTTTTTATATCGGCACCAACATCCGGAAATATAGAATCCACAACAACATTTCCTAGTCCAAACAACAAACTGGGTTTCTTCTCTTCAAGTTGAAGCTTTAAATGGGAAGAGCACGCCTCCCTGGCAATGGGCTTGTTATAAGCTCGAATCGGGCGACACTTCAATAAATAACTTACATAAACCATGCCAATACCCAGCCCTGCTTCCCTCATCCCCACCTGTAAAGTTTCCCTTGTACCGCATACGAAAGCTTGTCCCTCCTTGTCTTCACGGGCACCCGGGTTATCCATAATAATAAAAATTGGAGCTTCGGGATTACCTTCCCCCCAAATCACACGATGGCGCTGCTTGGAAAGCTCACATTGCTGGCATGAGAAGGTGCAGTCTCCTCTTCTAAAATAACGGCTTTGAAATCTGACATTCTTAACTTCCTATCCTTATCTTTAATTGGATCTTAAATTATTTTTCCCTGAAAATTTTTATTTAATGTTAGTTCCAATTTCTGCGATTATCAACCACTATTTTTGTTTTAAAACTTGACTTCTTTAATTGTAGACCGATCCATAACATCAACGAAGGAACTACAAAAAACCAGCCGTTCTGTAAGCATTCAAAATCTGTGTCACATATTTTGTCCCTGTTGTTCTCTTATTTAAGTGAATCTAACAGCGTCTTGATTTGGGGTTTAAGCTCCAGCGCATTCAAAATGAGCTGCAAGACTTCTGCACGTGTGGCATTACTTTTGGCGTCAAATTTTCCGTCCGTTTTACCATGAATGATACCAGCTTGTGCTTCAGCTATAATCTCATTGGCTGCATATGAACTCTTTAAATCAACGAAATTGCCTTTGGTAGTGTCCTTTGCCACATTCTCAAGATTTAATATGCGGGACAACATGACAACCATTTCCTCGCGTGTAATTGTGTTATCCGGTTTGAAACTACCATCCTCGTATCCTACGATTATCCCTGCTTCTACAAGTTTCTCAATCGCGTCTTTTGCCCAGTGATGACTAATGTCATTCATTGCAGCACTAATACTGTTGCCGCCTCGGATATCAAATACTCTTTCCAGAATTACTGCAAACTCTGCGCGAGTAATCGCGTTATCCGGTCTAAACGTACCATCATTGTAACCTTCTATGACATGCAGCATTACAAAAATATCGATGGCTCTTTCAGTCCAGTGCCCTTTGATGTCCGAAAAACTTAGGGTAGTCGGAGCTTCTTTAGCTTCCTGAATCCAAGTTTCAAAGTTCTTAAGAACATTATCGTCACCCGATTTGAATACATCCGCTTCAGAATTAAGGTTAGATTTCGGATCTGGGGCCTTGATAGGATTAGGATCAGATGTCGAATTCGAAGTCGTTCCAGAAGTCGAATGAGTACCCGTCGTAGGACTGGTGTTAACTGTTACCTTCGCCGTGCTGCTGGTTGCCACAGCTGTCTTCGTGCCGTTTACGCCGTTGTTCGTGTTCGTTACGATCACATAGTAGTACGTCGTGCCCACGGTTGCCGTCGGGGCTGCATATGTTGCACTAGTTGCGCTAGGAATCAGTGTCCCTCCACTGGCGCTGTTCGTCGGGCTGCTGTACCACTGGTAGCTCAGTGATCCACCGTCACTCACACTGGCTGTTACACTTAACGTTGGGCTGCTGTCGCCTACATTTATCGTTTGATCCGCTGGCTGTGTTCCGATGATTGGCGTGTTTGCATCCACCAGCGCAATCACTGTTACCTTCGCTGTGCTGCTCGTTGCCATAGCTGTCTTCGTGCCGGTTACGCCGTTGTTCGTGTTTGTCACTACTACATAGTAGTACGTTGTGCCCACGGTTGCCGTTGGGGCTGCATATGTTGCACTAGTTGCGCTAAAAATCAGTGTTCCTCCACTGGCGCTGTTCGTCGTATTGCTGTACCACTGGTAGCTCAGCGAGCCACCGTCACTTACACTAGCTGTTACACTTAACGTTGGACTGCTCGCGTTTTGGGTCACCGTCGCTCCCGCAGGCTGTGAAGCAATGCTCGGCGTGGCCGCGTTAATCAAGCTATTCACCGTGACCTCCGCCGCGTTACTCGCCACCGTTGCCGTGTTCATGCCAGTTACGCCGTTGTTCGTGTTCGTTACGATCACATAGTAGTACGTCGTGCCCACGGTTGCCGTTGGGGCAGCATATGTTGCACTAGTTGCGCTAGAAATCAGTGTTCCTCCACTGGCGCTGTTCGTCGTATTGCTGTACCATTGGTAGCTCAGCGCTCCTCCGTCACCCACCGTTGCCGATACGCTTAAGGAAGGACTGCTGTCGCCTACGGTTACTGTTTGATTTTGCGGCTGTGTTCCGATGTTTGGTGTGGCTGCATTCACTAACACGTTGATCGCTCCGGCGTTATTTGAATTATTCGGGTCATATTGATCAACATGCACAACCGTTATTGTAAAAGTGCTTGGGTTAGGGGAAGCGACCGTCGCAGTAATCGCAAGCGTCCGCGAATTCCCTGGCGAGACCGTTCCAAGCAACCATCCCCCTGTAGTTGAGTCATAACTGCCCTGTGAAGGCGTAGCGCTCACAAAGGTAAGACCTGCAGGAAGCGAAGCATTCACGTTTACATTTGTCGCTGTAGCAGGACCAGAATTAGTTATAGTTGCTGTATAAGTAATTGTGTCTCCTACATTAGGACTTGGATTATTCACGGAAAATGCGGCTTGCAAATCAGCTTGTTGTGGAGTTACCATACAAGAAACCGAGTTATTATAATTATTTGGGTCAGATTGATCGGCAGTCCCAACAAATATCGTAAAAAAGCTCGTGTTTGAGGAGACGACCTTCACAGTAATCGCAAGTGTCTGCGGACTTCCTTGCGAGACCGTTCCTAGCGTCCATCCCCCTGAAATTGGGTTATAACTGCCCTGTGAAGGCGTAGCGCTAACAAAGGTAAAACCTGCAGGTAGCGTGGCGCTCACGTTTACATTTGTCGCTGTATCAGGGCCAGAATTAGTTATAGTTGCTGTATAAGTAATTGTGTCTCCTACATTAGGACTTGGATTATCCACGGAAAATGCGGCTTGCAAATCAGCTTGCTGTGACGCCGCATTGACTTTTGCATTTTGAAATGGCATTCCGAAAATTAGACCAAAAATTATTAAAAATGAAATGAATGGCGAACAGGTTTTTACAAAAATGATTTTCACTTATTACACTCCCTATGTGCTAAAATGTTATAGCTAAAATTTTCGTCATAGTTAGGCAAACCAAATCCTCTATATAGGACCATCCGACTATAACATAGGATTAAAGTCCCCCTTTTCAAGATATAAGTATAACTTCTCTTCCCGAAAAAAGAGTCAAACTAAAGTTGTAAGCAGTATTAAATATTAATAAAAAAGCCATTGTCTTCTTCTTGTTTTATAGATATTTTTACAGTTCCCCCGCGTAAACTCGACATCAACCCGTGCCGTATCGCATTTTCTACCAAAGGCTGCAACATCAGCGGAGGCATCAGGATGTCCGGATCGGCATCCACATCATACTCCACGCCTAATCTGGCGCCGAAACGCGCTTGAATAACAGCAGAGCCACCGCATTAATCACGATATGAATACAATGGTTCTAAGTGGCTCCTGCGATTGAAGACCTTCTAACCAATAACACCGGTGCGATTCCAAGATAACTGTAATAGATCATGAGGATAAACGTGATTTGGAGCCTCTTGTACTTCCTGGTTTTTGCGAAACGTTCTTGAAAGAACAGGATAACCGGCATGTGAAAAGTAGGGACTCAAAATCCCATTAATCAGGAAGTAATAATACTTCCTCTTCCCGCAAAAAGAATCAAACGAAAGTTGTAAACTAATAAAAAATAAAACAAAGCCAACTCCCCGGCCTTTTCAAGGTCCCGGACGTTGGCTTTGTTTTCACATTGATTAATTATTCGAAGAAGTTCAGCTCCCGTGCCTTGGCAATCGCCTGACCCCGCCGCTTCACCCCGAGCTTGCCGTACAAGCGGAACACATGGCTTTTGACTGTAGCCTCCGTAATCCCGAAACGAATAGCGATTTCTCCATTGGACATACCGGCCGCGAGCGCATTCAAAATTTCTTTTTCGCGATTCGTGAGCGGCTCGATTGCTGCGGCAGCTGCCTTAGCGGATTCGGCCGCTCCGATCCGATGTTTTTTCCTCAGCTTATCGAGCGTCAACGCCAAACGCTCCGCGGTAACGGGCTTCATCAAATAATCTAGCGCACTTATTTCAAAGGCTCGGACTGCATAATCGTCATATGCGGTCACAAAAACCACATCGATCGAAGCATCGAGCTTATGCAGCATGCCGGAAAGACTGATCCCGTTCACTTCCGGCATGGAAATATCCAGAAAAGCGACATGTACCAGATTCTCCTTCACATATTCACAGGCTTCGTGCGGACTCAGAAACGTCTGGCAAATCTCGATCTCGCCGCTCTCGGATAAAACATTTTTCAACCATTTCAGCGATAATAATTCGTCATCCACGATAATCGCTCTGAGCATGCGTCAGCCTCCACTCTGCTTGCCCGGCCGTGCGGGAATATCGAAAGAAACCTTCGTGCCAATTCCTTCTACGCTTTCAATCTGAATGCTTTTCCCGTAAAGAAGCTGATACCGTTTACTAATGTTCCAAAGCCCGATCCCCTCATCTTTGACATTGGACCCCAAGATTTCGTTCTGTTTTTGGGAGCTCATCCCGCAGCCATCGTCCTCAACGGCAAGGCGGACCACCTCGTCCGCACCTTGTTTAATCGATACTTTGACGGTTCCTCCCCGCAAATTCGACATTAGACCGTGTCTGATGGCGTTCTCCACCAACGGCTGTAAAATCAGCGGGGGGATAAAAACGTCCGGATCGGCTTCCACGTCGTACTCCACGCCCAATCTATCGCCGAAACGAGCCTTTTCGATATGGATATAAGCTTTGACCAGCTCCAGCTCGTTTCCGATCGTCGTGAATGAATCGAGCTTTTTGAAGTTGAAGCTGCCCCTCAAATATTGTGATAGGTTCAATGTCAAATTTTGCGCTTTTCGAGGCTCATCTATGCATAAAGCGGCAATGGAATTCAGGGCGTTGTACAGAAAATGAGGCTTGATTTGGGAGCGCAAAAAGGCGATTTCCGCATCCTTGACCTTCCGGATCATCTCCCTTATCGCTTCGTTTAGCGTAATGAAGAACAGCAAAGCCGCCACATTAATCACGATATGGATGTAGTGGATCCGAACGACACTGAGGAATGTAAGCCCTCTGACCAAGGATACCGATGTGATTCCAACAAGACTGTAAAGAAGCAGCAGCATAAACGCAATTTGTATCCTCTTGTACTTGTTTGCTTTAAGGAACATCTTTTGAGAGATCAAGATAACCGGCATACTGATCATTAGGGTCAAAGCAGTTGTATAGAGCCCCAAATCGACTCCGATCCCCCACCGGTACAGGATAATGGTGGCCGACAAAATGATGCCTGTGCCCAAACCGCCATACAATGTCCCCAATAGCAGCGGAATAATTCGGATATCGATGCGGTAATCGGGAGCCACAGGGGCAGGAAAGGACATACATAACACGATGGATAGGCCGAATAAGAGACTGAGAACGAGCTTTTCACGCTTCTGATCGGCCCTCTCCGCAAAAAAAATCTGATATGTAAAAATCAGCGTGGTAATAATCGCCAGCTGAAGCATAAAGTCCTTAAAAAAATCTAAGTCCATCCTATCACCTTTTTTGCAAATAATTTTCGCCACTATTCTATCTTATTCGACTATTCATTTGAAACTCCTGTTATTTTTGTCTTAGTCGTAAAGTTTCGATACAAAATGAAAAGTTTAACAAAAAAAAGATTACCCCTCAAGCAGTTCGTTCAACTACGTGAAGGATAACCCTATATACATATCATACAAGCACCAGTGTGCTCTTTCTCCTTTGTGCCATATGTTCCATCATTATATGTCGAAAAAAGCCCCCATCGGACTAACAGATGGGGTCCCGCCTTCATTATTATCCGACAACCAAACTATCCTGACTGGGGTTATCCCCTGCGGATTGTTTGATCTGTTTGCTTCTTAATTGTCCGCAAGCGGCATCAATATCCGTTCCATGCTCAAGGCGAACACTGCAGCTAATGCCCTGTTTTTTCAAAGTATCATAGAAAGCACGTACGGATTCCCGCTCGCTCCGTTGATATTGACTGTGCTCGTCCACAGGATTGTAAGGAATTAAGTTCACATTGGCAAGGTGGCGAATATGCTGGATGAGCTCCGCTAATTGCAGCGCATGCTCTCTACCGTCATTAACATCCTTCAGCAGGATGTACTCCAATGTAATTCTCCGGTTCGTTTTCTCCAAATAGTATTCGATCGCCTGCATCAATTTCTCAATCGGAATCGCTTTGTTTATTTTCATGATCCGGGTACGAAGCTCATTCGTCGGGGCATGCAGAGAAATCGCCAGATTGACCTTCAAATCCGAGTCCGCGAATTCGATAATTTTATTAGCAAGACCACTTGTTGATACCGTAATATGTCTGGCAGCAATGTCTAGACCTTTTTGATCTTTCACGACGCGGATGAAATCAACCATATTTTCAAAATTATCAAATGGTTCACCAATCCCCATCACAACAATGTGGCTGACACGTTCCTCTTTGGCCGCTTTGTCCAAATGAAACTGAACCTTCATAATTTGTTCCACGACTTCGGCGCTGGATAGATCGCGACTTTTGGCCAAAAGCCCGCTCGCACAGAAGCTGCACCCAATGTTACAGCCAACCTGCGTTGTTACACATACAGACAAACCGAATTTGTGTCTCATTAACACAGTCTCGATCAAATTACCATCCTGCAGCTTGAACAGGAACTTCATCGTGCCGTCCGCTGATTCTTGCCTTGTATGTTCCGTCAAAGTTTGAATGACGAAGTGCTCTTCCAGACTCTGAATACAATCTTGCTTCACATCCGTCATCTCTGAGAAATCCGTCACGCGCTTCCGATATAGCCAATCCCAGACTTGTAGTGCCCGCGATTTTTTGTGTCCATTTCCCTCAAGCCATGCAATCAATTGATCCAATGTTAATCCATAGATGGATTCTTTATTCATCGTTATCCTCTTTTCAAGACTTTCACATACAGTCCTATTCTACTAAGCAGCCGAAGCGTACCATCTGTTTATTATTGTGCCAAAAATCCTTCATGAACACAAGGGGAGCAGGAGGGCGAACCCGTTCCTTTATCTGCCTCTAATTTTACCATCCTTTATAAAAAATACGCTATTCTACTAATCTATTAATCCATACAGTTCCCACCGCTTTTACATAGGATAGGATAAAAGGAAGTGAGAAAACATGGCATCCAAAACTCAAAAACTCCCTGTTTATTTCAAAAAACAAGCAGTTCTGCTTAAAAAACGTCGTTTGCGTCCTACTCAAATCCCCATTATTCTAGCGACATGGTCTATTGAAGCAAATGGATTTAGAGGACTGCTAAACACTACAATCGCTCGTAATGGCTTTGTGACAGGAACGGTATTCGGGAATACCATTCGAGGATGGTATGACGTACCTTCGGGTAAAATTACTTTCCTAAGATTTGTGCCGGGCGGCAGCATCCCAGGAATAAACAACCAGCTTTATGAAGGTTATATTCAAAGGTCTACAATCAACCGTGGAATTACTTTTACGGGTTCATTTATTACAGTTGGTAACGGTTCAACAGCTCAGCTGAATAAATTTAGTTGGTTAGCTAGAGCTATCATCTTAGTATGAGATAAAAGTTAAGGCACCTCCAAATAGCTGGGGGTGCCTTTTTATGAATACATCCTTTCACATCCACAAATAATGTAACTAGTACGTCAAGGAGGCTAAAAAATGAACAATCAACGCGCTCAAGAGATTGCGGTTTCACCTGTCATGGTAGATGTCACTTATAATGGGACGCCAATCTACATTCAAAATGTCGACGAAAAGAATGAAACCGCCAGAATTTATCCTTTGGATCAACCGGAAAATGAGCAAAGTGTCCCTCTGAGCAGTCTAGTCGAGCGTTCTCAAATGTTGGAGATGGAAGACATTAAAATGATATGTCCATTGCCGTCGAATGATTGAAAAAAAGTAAGAAAAAAGAAAGAGGATACCTCGAGGTATCCTCTTTACTTCTGTTCGACACTTGATACAGGTCTATGAAAATTTAATGATACCTACCGAATGCAAGAATACACAAACGATGAGTACGGGAGCAACGACGCGAAGTAAGAACATCCAGGCTTTATACCAAAAACCTTTCAAACCCGCTTCTTCTCCAGCTTTTTTCCAAGCGTATCCAGTAAACAAGGTAACGACCAACCCACCGAATGGCATCAGAACATAGGAAGTAATGAAGTCCATCCAATCAAAAATGCTTTTACCTCCAGGATGGAAGTCCCCTAGCACGCCTCCAACAGAAAGCCCTGAAGGAACGCCTACCAAGAAGCAAAAGATAGATAAGATAATCGCTGATTTTTTGCGGCTCCACTGCCATTTCTGCATGGCATAAGCGACTGGAACTTCTAAGATGGAAATGGCTGAAGTCAACGCCGCAATGGCTAGCAGCAAGAAGAATAGACCGCCAAAGAAGAAACCAAACGGCATTTGTGAGAACGCTGCAGGCAGCGCCATGAACGCCAAGCCCACACCTTCACCAGGCTGAAGTCCGTAGGAGAATACCGTAGGGAAAATAACTAGACCGGCAATGAAAGCATAGACCAAATCACCGAAACCAATGGCGAGCGTCGCCGTACCGAGTGATTGTCTTTTATCCACATAAGAGCCATAGGTTAACATACAGCCCATCCCTAACGATAAAGAAAAGAACGCATGTCCCAAAGCAACGAGTGCAGACTCCGCGTCGAGCTTGGAGAAGTCAGGTTTCAAGAAGAAGGATACCCCTTCTGCTGCTCCTGGGAGCGTAAGCGAACGGACCATAAGAATTAACAAGATGATAAGAAAACCGGGAATCAAAATTTTATTGAATTTCTCAATACCACCTGAAACCCCTTTCGCAAGAACCCAGCCTGAAACCACCATAACAACGGCCTGCCAGAAAATAGGCCAGTAGCCTGAAGCGAATGAGAGGAACTTATTCTTATAGTCGGAGCCCTCTTGGAACAAGAGGCCAGTAAACGATTCTACTGTATAATGAAGCGTCCATCCCGCGACTACCGCGTAGTAGGACATGATCATGAAAGCGGTAAGAATCGATAATAACCCGAATGCTCCCCAGTATTTCTTGCCGGTCAAATTAATGAAGGATATCGAAGCATTCCCTCTACCGCCGCGGCCAATCGTCATTTCTGCAAGCAAAATAGGCAAGCCAACAATAATTAAACAAATGATGAATAACAGGAAAAAGGCGGCACCGCCATGTTTACCTGTAATGTAGGGAAACTTCCACATATTTCCTAAGCCTACCGAACTGCCGATAGCAGCCAAAATAAAGCCAGTAGACGTAAACCGCTCAACCGTTCCTGTTTTCTTGCTTGCTGCTTTTCCTGATGTCTGATCGTTACTCATTCTGAATAATAAACCCCTAACATTTTATGATGCAATAATGTTACTGGAAAATCCTTCTCACGTCACCTTGTAAAATTTCTCAAAGTTCCCAACAGCAGAAAATATGCCTTGTTCCTACCTATTCTTTATCAATCGCTTGTTGGATTCCATCTTCATAAAAATCAAAGACGAGCTGTTGTTTCGTACCTCTTGCCGCGTAGAACACATCCGATATCTGTTTTCCCTTGCGTCTTACCTCCCGTTCCAACCACTCCTTGGTCAGTCCGTTATTCTCCAGGTTTTTCTCCATCATTTTGCCATCCATAATTAATTCTACTGGAAAAACTTGCCCGTTAGGATGAATCATCATATCCTTTTTCGTTACATATTGGTACTCGTCTTTTTTTAATACCGATAACTCGCCATTATCCTCAAGTACGGCATAGTCCACTTCCTCTATATTAAAAATCCCCTTTTCTCTTAAAGCTTGGTCTAATGAATCCAGTGTGTATCTTACTTTTCTCATGTTATCTTCAAGAATTTTCCCGCCTTCCATAAGTACCGTTGGAGAACCGGATATCCAGTTCCTCATTTTGCGGTTCTTCAATGCAATGACGGATAATAAATAGGACGTAACGGCAATGACAATGAGCGATAAAATCAAATGCGTTAGTTTTAATTCTTCATTGAATGCCAAGTTAGCGGCAATAGCCCCTAATGTAATACCGGTCACAAAATCATGAAACGTCATATTGGATATCGTCTGTTTACCAAGTACTTTGGCAATAAACAGAAGCAATAAAATAGCTAGAACGGCCCGAATCAGAATCTCCACGTAGACATTCATATTTATGCTCCCTCCTTCCCTGTCATTATCTCCTAAACGGGAAAGAAAAAACCAAACACGGGGGAGGCTAGAGATGTATCTACAACCTCTGTCTAAGGAGGAGAATTCTCCACTTATGTACGGAAAAAAGCCTCTGTGCGATGGGAAGCATTACCCATGCCTGACAGAAGCTTGATTCGTTATTTATATAACTTTACGAAAAACTCTAGTTATTCCAAATTAGCGTGCCGGTCCTTTAGTATACTTTTTGATACTATAGTACTTAAAAGTAGGTACTTGTTTTTAATTGCAATACCCTTAATAATAAATGGCGTAACTGTTAGTTGCAAATAGGAACTCTCGTAAGGGTTGTCTTCATAAAGGCGTTTAAAATATATCTTTGGAGGTTACAAGAATGACTCAGAAATTGTTTGATTCGTATGATCTGAAAGGTTTGCACGTAAATAATCGCATAGTCATGGCGCCAATGTGTCAATATTCGGTTACAGCCAAAGACGGGAAGCCGAATGAATGGCACTACGTTCACTATCTTAGCCGCGCTATTGGCGGTACGGGCCTCATTATCATGGAAATGACGGATGTTGACCCTGATGGCCGCATTACCGATTTTGACTTAGGCATATGGTCAGATGATCATATTCCGGCATTCGCTAGAATTATCGACGGTGTACACGCGCATAATGGCAAAATCGGGATTCAGATCGCTCATGCTGGACGCAAAGCAGAAGACGCGGCAGTTCCCATTGCCCCATCTGCGATTAAATTTCCAGGAGCTGCTTACAAAATGCCGCGCGCCCTTACAACCGAAGAGGTCCAAGACGTGGTTCAAAAATTCGGTGACGCAGCCCGCCGTGCTGTACAAGCCGGTGTGGATACGATCGAGCTTCACGGAGCTCACGGCTATTTGATTCATCAGTTCCAATCGCCTCTAACGAATAAGCGCGACGATATTTATGGTCAAGACCTTGCCCGTTTTGGCGTAGAAGTCATTCAAGCCGTCAAAAAAGAAATGCCTGCTGATATGCCGCTCATCTTCCGCATCTCCGCAGTGGAGTATGCCGATGGCGGGTATGATATTGATCATGCCATCGAGCTGTCCAAAGCCTACCAAGCAGCAGGTGTGGATGCTTTTCATGTGAGCTCAGGCGGAGAAGGACCCGCTGGCGAGAGAAAACCAGGCAATTACCCGGGCTATCAGGTTCCATTCGCACGTAAAATCCGTGAGGCGCTGAATGTCCCCGTCATTGCTGTAGGTATGCTCGAAGATCCAGCGCTTGCTGAATCCGTTATCGGCAGTGAAGATGCCGACCTTGTCGCGATTGCACGGGGCATGCTGCGTGATCCGTACTGGGCTACACATGCAGCCATTACGCTTCGCAATGAACCGAATAATGTTCCAAAACAGTATGCTCGAGCTTACTGATATGAAAAGAGAGGGGCTGTTTTCCCGAAATAGTGCCTCTACGTTCTCTACGTTCCGCAAACTAGTGGCCGGGTGGCTTTCCTAAGCAATCGTCAAAACAAAAAATGAGAAGGTAAGAGTACCTTGCCTTCTCATTTTTTTGTTTTCTGTGTCCCTAAATGTGGGGACAGCTCATCCCTCCACTTTTTCCCTTCGGCAAAAATTCACAAAAAACCGTACCTCTTTACATTTCTTTTAAAAGAAATGTCTTGATTATACACTTAGAAAACTAAATAATATGAAAAAGGTCTTCTTGATCGGCACGAGTTGATTACGATTGGAGCTTTAGTCTACACAACAGAAAGGTTGGCTTTGACATCATGGAGTTATCACACCGCATTACCAAGGAACAAGCTGCCAAAGAACCGTTCCCCATCTCTATACTTTCTCTTACCGTTGGCGCCTTTGCCATTGGAATGACTGAATTTGTCATCATGGGGCTTCTGCCTAATGTTGCTACTGATTTGCATGTCAGCATCTCATCCGCAGGACAGCTAATTACGATGTATGCTCTAGGGGTAGCTATCGGCGCGCCGATACTGACGGTTCTCACGCACCGAATCCCGCAGAAGAAACTGTTATGTCTGCTTATGATCTTATTTATTCTCGGTAACGGAATCTCTGTTTTCGCTCCAAACTATGCCATTCTGATGGGAGCCCGTATGATAACCGCATTGACACACGGAACTTTCTTTGGCGTTGGAGCTGTTATCGCTTCCAATCTTGTGCGCCCGGACAAGCGGGCCGGGGCCGTTTCCATTATGATGGCCGGTCTCACCATTGCCAATATTATCGGCGTTCCTCTGGGGACATTCATCGGTCAACATATGGGGTGGCGATCCTCATTTGGCGCGATTGCAATCATGGGAATCATTGCACTAATCGGTATTCTTATCTTTATCCCGCAAATTCGGCATGACAAACCTGCAAGTATCGTTAAGCAGATTAGCGCTCTCGCCAAGCCCAAGCTTCTTCTATACCTGCTGATCGGAGCACTAGGCAACGCCGGCTTATTCGCCGTATTTACGTATATTACGCCACTGCTGGTGCAGGTCACTGGTTTTGCTGAGCATAGCGTAACTTGGATTCTAGTCCTCTTCGGTTGTGGAGTAACCATCGGCAATATCGTCGGCGGGAAGCTTGCGGACTGGAAGCTGATGCCTTCCATACTGGGACTTTACCTTTCGATATGTGTCCTTCTCACTCTCTTCACCTTTACCATTTATAGTCCAATCGCTGCCGTATTGACTATTTTCCTGTGGGGAGCTGCTTCCTTCGCTGTGTTTCCTGGGCTGCAAGTACGAATCATGAGCCTAGCACAGGCGGCGCCAGCACTTGCCTCTACCTCCAGCCATTCTGCCGGTAATCTAGGAAATGCATCTGGCGCTTTCATTGGGGGATGGGTCATTACACATCTATCCATCACATCCCTCCCTTGGGTCGGCGCTATACTCGTAGGACTGGCGCTGGTCCTAGGATTTGCTTGCTATCTCGCAGAGCGTAAGCCTGCTAAGGCTTAATCTTATACCTATCATGATACAAAGAGGCACCCCGCATGGCGCCGAACACGATCAATTTCATTCCGCTTTCCCCCCAGTGAGCTCCTCAACCAACCAAGAAACGATCGCTTTCTGTCCGGCTATGGATGGATGGATACCGTCCGGACCGATCAGTTCAGGTGCTGCTGGGAATCGGGTTGCTAATTGCGTATCGACAACAATTTCCGGCTGTCCACGGATCTTATCGCCGATTGCGATGATGTCATCATTGCGCCAAACAAGCTGCCCCCGCTGAAAATGCGGATTCATACCCGCTCGCTTCTCGTCGAAAGTCGGTGGTGTTATCCAAACCCAATGCGCCTTGGTCTGCGCTGCGGCGACATATCGGATTGCCGACAAGTTTTTAGCCGTCTCTTCTAGGCTAACCTGCGTTTTGGTCGGCTCCGGCCCTATACGCAGCACGTCGTTGCCCCCGATCATGCAAATGATCCAATCGGGCTGTTTGGCCATAACTCCGCTAAAACGCCCAAGAATCTGTGTGGATGTGCTGCCCGAAACACCTTCGTTGATGATGCGAATCCCGTCATGCGGCCGCCGCTCCAACAGAAGGTGACGCAAGATCTCCAGCCAAGAAAGCAGATCGTCGGTCGTACTTTCTCCAACACCGATGACCGTCTCTCCCGGTTTAAAGGGCAACTGATCAACACGGTCAGCGAAACCTTGATCTTGAAGCAATTGAATCGCCGCTTCATGCGCCTGATCTTCCAATTGCCGTTTTACAGCAACATAGCTTTCCATATCCATTCCGTAAAGTGCCGCTATCAATTTCTCATCAAGATTGCTCGCGAAGCTCAGCATCTTATCAGGATGTTGGAACTGAACAAGCTTTGTCCATAGAGGATTCATCGTAGGTTCCATCGGTTTGGCCGCTCCTTTTCTTGTTCCATATTTTATCTGCATAGACTTTACCCTCTAGGTATTCGTTTCACGGTTGTGACCGAACCCCAGAACAACAGCAGCGCAATAACAGGATGAAACGCCGCCAACACAAAGGCGGATGTAAAGATCTGAACAGTAAGAAACTGAAATATGACCATACCGAATAAACCGAGACATAACCAGCGAACCTGTCCTCGAATTCTCCCAACAAACGTAAGCAGGAACATCACTAAGGGAGTCAACGCGAATATCCGCACAAACATCTTGTGTATTTCCCAATCGGCCGGATCCATGAAGCTGGCCAAGCCGGCGATGAAAACCTGTACGATGATGCAAAGTAAGAACGCCCAAGCCAGTATTTCATAGAAAAGACGCACCCCTCGAACGATTATCGGCAGCCGTTGGGTATTCGCAGCATCCACCCCGGTAGAAGCCCCCTTGTTTTCTATACCGATTTCCATACTCCCCTCTCCTTTCCAGTTCGTTTTACATTTCTCAACTGCTCTTATACTAACCGTTAATCCTCACAAAACAATGCGGGATAAAGTCACAAAACGATCAACAAAGGATACCAATTCTGTCAAAACGGCGATTGGTGATTTTTCATGTGATACAATACAAGCAAGACCCTTCTTGAAGTAGAATATTGGAGGTTTACCCATGAACCGTAAGCGAACGGTATTGATCGTTGATGATGATCGAACCATCGTCGAATTGATGCGAGACTTTCTCGAAGATGAACAATTCGGGGTAATCGGATCGTTTGACGCTGGGGAGATTATGGAAATATTGAATAAAACGAGCGTGGACTGTATCCTCCTTGACGTCATGATGCCCGGTCAGAACGGCTTTGAACTCTGCCGACAAATCCGCCGTATGAGCGACACACCTATCCTTTTCTTCAGCGCACGAGGCGAAGACGTGGATAAAATACGAGGTTTGAGTTTAGGTGGAGATGATTATATTGTTAAATCCGCTACCCCCGAAGAGGTCGTAGCACGCATAAAGGCCGTCCTCCGTCGTTACAGTAATAACGAAAGAGAGCAGAAGCTCGAATTAAGTTTCGACCGGCTAGTCATCGACTTAAAAGCACATGAAGCAAGAGTTGAAGGTAAGCCGGTTCCTTTTACTCCTAAGGAATTCGATATATTGCGTTTATTGGCGGAAAACCCTCGTCAAGTCTTTACTTATGATCAGCTGCTCCATCGATTTTGGGATGGGATTGGAGACAAGCATACGGTCACGGTTCATATTGGCCGTATTCGTGAGAAGATTGAAGACGATGCCAAAAAGCCTACACTCATTACAAATGTTTGGGGAGTCGGTTACCGCTTTGAAGGAGTGCCCAGATGAAGACGTTAAAAATACGCCGATTGATGCTTTTCGGCATGTTGATCATCCTCGTTATTCCCCGTTTATTCTATGAAATTCCAGGCATGCTTGATCGGTATGTATTCGAACGAAACCTACAGACGCAGCAACAAATTGCATTAACTACGGTAGTAAGCGAGTTGACAGCGAACATTTCCTTTTGGAGGGACGCGAGTTGGCAATCGGCGCTGCGCGAAAAAACCATTCCTTATCACATGGGAGTCTTGCTTCTGGATTCTGCAGATCGCGAGATTTTCCGTTCCGCTGCCATCGAATCCGGAGCAAATCCAGCTCGACAAGCATCTGTTGTGGAAGGAGGGCAGTTGCTGGGGAATGTGCTCTTATACATGCCAGATCAAGGTAGAGGTAGCGTTACAGCCACTATTTGTGCCGTGCTCTCTGCGATACTTGCTATCCTATTTATCGGGTATCAAATGGGCCAAGTGGTCGTAAAGCCTCTCGAAGCCATGAGTGCAGCAGCAAAACGGATTGCCGGTGGTGATCTAGACTTTGAACTGCCCGGATCGACCGTCGCGGAAATCGCTGATGTACGTGCATCCTTCCAAGCGATGGGTAACGGACTTCGGGAGTCGTTAACACGCCAGTCCAAGCTGGAGGAAGAACGTCGGTTCTTTATCAGTGCGATCGCTCATGATCTTAGGTCGCCGCTGTTTGTTCTGCGTGGTTTTTTGACTAGGCTGGAACGGGGACTTACCGATAATCCGGAGAAAATTTCCAGGTATATCACGATCTGTTCCCACAAGGCTGAACAACTCGATCGCCTAGTCTCGGATCTCTTTGCGTACACGAAGATGGAATATATGGGGCAAATCCAACGCTTAGAGCAAGTAGAGTTCAACACATTGCTATCTGAAACACTGGATGATTATCATGCTATCGCCCGGGAAAAACAATTGGCGATCGTTTATGATCCTCCGGATGAGCCGTGCATGCTTCAAGGTGATGCCCATCTACTTAGCCGTGCGGTGAGAAATGTGCTCGACAACGCTCTCCGGCATACCCCGTCTAATGGAACAATTAAAGTGAAGTGTTACATGGAGAAGAACCAGATCTCTTTCATCGTTGAAGATACGGGACCGGGTATTGCCGATCAAGATCTACCTCATATCTTTGAACCTTTCTATCGAGGAGACGAATCAAGAAATCCAGACAGCGGGGCGACCGGGCTTGGGCTTACGATTTCACGCCGAATTCTACGGGCACATAGCGGGGACCTTATCGTTCAGAATCGATCAACATCAGGAGGCGCAATTTTTACAGGGTGGATTTCATGACTTGATAGAAACAAAAAAAGAAAGGCTCTACTCCGATTTTCTCTAAAGAAAACGGAATTATGACCTTCCTTTTTTGCATGCCATCCACAAATTGATAACGAATGATCAACGCTGTTGATTCCCATAATTATAATTGTTTTGAGGGGGATACTGGTATTGAGGAGCAGCATGAGGATGACTTGGCATGTTGGAATACGAAGGATAGGCCTGCCGCTTATGCATTTCTGACACACATTCATCCGTAGGTCCAATGATAATGGTCTGATTATCTAGAGGTTTAAGAGTTTTCCTCAATAGTTC
Source organism: Paenibacillus andongensis (assembly GCF_025369935.1). Classification (NCBI taxonomy): domain Bacteria; kingdom Bacillati; phylum Bacillota; class Bacilli; order Caryophanales; family Paenibacillaceae; genus Paenibacillus; species Paenibacillus andongensis. The sequence goes on from NZ_CP104467.1 coordinate 7,540,677, forward strand.
AGGATCTAAACAATACGTATGGGCAAGGACTTCTATTGGTGTTTTCGTAAGAATATCAGACCCGAAAATATACTCTGGATATGGCGCATCAAAGATTGCGAGCAAGTGGGTACCATCTTCTAAAGCCACTTCCCAATGCCACCAACCCTGTGGAATATTGGCCACTTGTCCAGGGGTTATCGTCACATTGGTAATCACATTATTAAAAGGATTAATTAGGGAGACCCTAGCCGTTCCCGTAATACAATAAACAAGCTCTGAGGCATTTTGATGATAATGTGGTTCAACAACACGTCCCTTGCTTAAATAAATATCAAGCAAAGAAACGTTACCAAGTGTGTTTAGGTTTTCTCGTCCCAATCGATTAATAAAGTTTTCAGCATTCCTAGTTTTTAATCGGTTTTTATTGATATCAAAAAAGTACTGAACATCGGGTTTTGTATATGCTATCTCAGGTGTAGTCACTTCGGAACAACTCCATTTCGCACGTGATCATTTAACTACATGGTATGCGTTAGAAGTTAATTCGTGACAGATGACTAGTTTTGCAGCCGCTGTTGCTGTTTAATTGCAAAAAAGAACCTCAAAGCTCCTTTTTGTGGAGTTGGGGTTCTTTTCGCATGATAGATGGGACATGTTCCTATCCCCACCTATCCAAAGGGAACGAGGAGGCGTTATTTCCTGAGATTTGCTCAAATTTCGGTTCATGCGGAACGAGGAGACGTTATTTGATCCATTTTTGCGCCTGCAGCGTGTTTTTTAAAGAAATAAGGTATCCTCGTTCCGCGAGATGCCTGGTTAGCTCTCATTTGCTCAAAATAGCGAATCGTTGTTCCTTTTTATGGGTGAAGAGGATCGCAACAACCGCCATATCGTGCCATAAAGAGCACTTAGGATTCGGGTGTGCCCGGCAAAGTTCTGTATGAGATGCCCTCTACTTCTTTGTCCTTATTCAAATTAGTGACTTTCTTCGAAGACCACAAGGCCTCGATTTCCTCCAGCGATCTTCCCTTTGTCTCGGGCACTAGACGCCAAGTGAAAAAGAATGTAACCAAGGACATGAAACCGAATATCCAGAATGTCACCGCGGGTCCTGCGGAGCCAAGCATCGGCGGAAAGGTCTGCGATACGATATAATCCGCTGTCCATAGCGCCATAGAAGCTATCGCCGTAGCTTTTCCACGAATACGGTTCGGGAAAATTTCGGACATAATCACCCACACGACAGGCCCAAGCGATACTGCAAAGGAAGCTACATACAATAAAATAAAGATGAGCACCAATGGCCCGGAAGGTTGTCCGGTGTGAAAGGCGGCGCCAATTACGACTAGGCAAACTGTCATCGAGGCAGATCCGACGAGCAAAAGAGCCTTACGTCCTACCTTATCGATCAGCCAGATAGCAAGAATGGTGAAGAGGAAATTAATCAAACCGACCAGAATGGTCTGAATCAGCGAAGCATTCGTGCCAGCTCCTGTTTCCTTGAAAATCTCAGGGGCATAGTACATAATCGCGTTAATCCCCGTAACTTGCTGGAGAACAGCCAGCCCTACACCTACAATTAAAGCAAGCCGCAAAGCGGGGCTGAACAGCTGGCGGATCGATCCGCTTTCCTGCATGAACGACTCCTTGATATCCAGTACTTCCTGTCTGGCCAATTCGTCGCCGTGAATCTTAAGCAGAATCGGAAGAGACTCTGCTGCTCTCCCCTGCTTGATCAACCATCGCGGACTTTCAGGCACAAAGAAAAGCAATACTAAGAACAGCAAGCCGGGAAGAACCCCGAAACCAAACATCCACCGCCAAGCTGTTGAAACGTCCCACGCGTCGTTACCATATCCCGCAATGCCCATGTTAATGAAATATACGAGGAAGATACCAGTCACCGTCGCGAACTGATTCAGGGCCACTAGACGGCCGCGATACTTGGCAGGCGCTATTTCCGCGTTATAAAGAGGACATAGCGTTGAGGTAATCCCAATCCCAAGTCCACCAATAATACGGGCAATAATATAACCGGTGAACGTGTCTGGAATGGCGGAACCGATGGACCCGATAATAAATAGGATCGCAGCCATAATCAGCACTTTTTTCCGACCGAACTTGTCCCCCAACATACCGGATCCTGCGGCTCCAACGATACACCCGATGATTAAGCTGGAGACCGCCCAGCCCACTTCCACCTCACTGAGGTCGAAACGTTCTTTCATAAAACCGATTGCACCCGACACAACAGCTGTATCGAATCCAAATAATAAACCGCCTAAAGCGGCAACCATTGAAACTAGCGTAACAAACTTCATGCTTACTTGTTGGTCTTGATGGTTTATATGTGAGCTCATAAGCGATTATCCCTTCTGACTTATCCGCACCCGCGTGCGAGTCTTTTATCGTAAAAAATCGTAAATCTGTCTAATGCGAGACTCATTATACCATGGGTTTTGTTCAATTCAGGGGCCAATTCCCTTCACTTATTTGTTGATTACAAGCATAATATTGATGCCTGTCATTCTCCGTCGGAGATAGGGCGACAGACTAGCATATTTTTGTCCCGTAAAAACAAAAAAGTCCATGCTGCTCAGCATGAACCCTCTTTTATACTTGACTGCGGTATTCGGTAGGCGTTACCCCAGTTACCTTTTTAAATACTCGGCTGAAATAGTTAGGGTCTTTATAACCCACCATATAACAGACTTCCTTTAGGCTGAATTGCCCGTCCCTTATGCATTCTTTGGCCCTTTCGATCCGCAGCCTTGTCACATAATCGATGAAGGTTTCTCCTGTTTGCTGCTTGAATACTTTACTGAAATAATACGGGTTCAAGTGGACATGTTCCGCCACATCTTCAAGGGATAGCTCCTCGCGGAATTTCTCTTGAATGAACGTGATGGCGTTGTCTAGGACACTCCATGTTCGCTGCTCACGCTCCTCACGGATTCGTTTGATGGCCAATTCCACGTAAGTACGTTCAGATGTGTTGTCTGCCATCAACTTATCAGCCGTTTCACGCTCACCTTCTAGGGATTGCATTTTCAAATCCTCAAAAGAGCAAAGGTTACCCCACTCTTTAGGATACGTGGATGCGAAGACGGCTTCAAAATACGATCTCCTTATTCCCTCCATATCCACTTGGACGGACCCGATGCCTACATTAGCGTCTATGCTGCGCTGTTGGCGGAGTGTCTCGACCAGCTTATTGCCTAGGAAATGAGCCTCTTCCCGCAACACCTCATCCTTGATTTCAGCCTTCTCGAGTAGAAAAATGACCATGTGCCAATGGACCATGGAACTGACCACACAACCGACCCTATTCTTGATAAATCCTTTGGCGAAATTTTTTACCGTTTCGTAAAGCTTTTTCTTCTCGAGGCTTAATTCCTGTTCGGATGTATGCCCGAATTCCGGCAAGGCGAGTACAAGCGCACATCCTTTATCTATGGAAAGCTCGAGGATATCAGCCAGATACCCCACCTCGGTTTCATTCACCTGATCGGACATAAAGACCAGAGCCATTTCCGTTTCCGCCAGCGGGAGCAGCTGGAAGTACTTATCGCGCATGGCGAACTCCTCGTCGCGCTTTCTTTGGTCCTGATCGATTTCAGCTACCAACCGCTCTAGAAGTGCAACGATTTGATCGCGTTTAGCCGGTTTGATCAGGTACTCCTTTACCCCCAAGGAAAGGGCTTCTTTGGCATATTCAAAGTGTTCATAGGCTGTAACCAGAACCATCTTGATCTGCGGACTATGAGCCTTGATTTCCTTTAAAGCTTCAAGTCCTTGAATGCCCGGCATCCGAATATCCATCAGGACAATATGCGGCCGTAATTCATCTGCCTTTTGAATAGCTACGCGACCATTCTCTGCATGAATAATTTCAAACGTATTCGGCATCATGCGGGTAACAATCCACTCGATGCCTTCTCTCTCTAAAGCTTCATCATCTGCGATCAGTAGGCGATACATCTCCATCCTCCTTTCCTGCAGCAGGAATCCGGATGAGGACAGTCGTCCCTCGGCCCGGCTCGCTGTGAATATCTACAAGATTCTTTTTTCCATAAAATAATTCAAGTCGTTTAAACACATTGCGCGTCCCTAACCCCGTAGATTGTCCTTTTTCTTGGTCAGGCAGCGGTGCGGATTCGAAGTGAAGCAGAGACTCACGGACCTCCTCGCTCATACCGATCCCATTATCTGATATGGCAACCCTTACCTCACTAGGCCCGCATGCAATAACCAGCTTAATCTCCGCCCCTTCTTCCATTCCCTCAATACCGTGGACAAAAACGTTCTCTAGTATCGGTTGCAGGGTTAGCATGGGAACGTACACATCCAGTCCGCTCTCATCAATATCCGTTACGAACTGAATCCGGTCGCGAAAGCGGGCCTGCTGGATAGTAAAATACTCTTTGGCATGCTCGACCTCATCCCTCAGCGTCACTGGACGATCCAATTTTCGAAGATTATACCGAAGAAGATTGGACATAGATACCGTAAGATCGCTTGTTTTCTCAGCACCCTCAAGCAGAGCAAGCTTGGATATGACATTCAAGGAATTAAAGAGAAAGTGCGGGTTGATCTGATTTTGCAAAACTTCCAGCTCCAATTCCTTAACCAGCTTGTCCTTTTCCAAGCTTTCTTTCTCTTTCATAATCAGATCTTTCAAATTATCTTGCATGCGCCCAAAAGCTTTAGACAACATACCAAACTCATTATGCTCGCTAACCTGCGGAGGGGGCGCTTGCAAATTCCCGTCTGAAATTTGTTGAGCTGTTAAGGCCAACTGCTTGATCGGTCGGGTAATACCTAGGGAGATCCAATAAGCAAACAAGACACTTATCAGTGTATTCAAGATAAAGATAGCGACTCCCCAATGATTCATAACTTCTGTTTGAATAAGAATTTGTCTGTAAAAAGGCTGATAATAACTGAGTTCCAGGTCAATAAGATGATGTCCTTCTGCTTGGATGAACGCCGCTGTCTGCTCTGCCTCTTCGTAGAAAGCCGCATAAGCCAAAGAGCTTTGGCTATTTAAAGCCTCTATGACTCCCGCTTCTTGCCCTATAAAAGTATCGATCATATTACGATAGCTGCGGACTGTAAGATCCGTAGTTGGAATAGTCGTCCCCTGTGCAGACAAGCTTTCCCGCAGATGATTGAGCTCATCCCTCTGACTTATATAGGCCTTGCGGCTGTTCTCCGTTCGATCCATTAAGTAGACATTCAGAGCACGAAGATTCTCTTGCGTTTGTCCGGCAATTTGTTTGTACAATAATACCCGATCCAGCATCACATTATAGCTTTGCTGCACCGTTCTTCCACTTTCAAAGATGAAATAAGCGACCGCGTTATTCAATATAAAAAGCGCCGGAATGACAACAAATAGCATTCTACGTATATTCATGGGCTGCCCACACTTGGCTTCAAATGGTTACTATCCAGAATATCCGTAGCGGTGAAGTGCTGGACGGGAATGGAGCCCCCTTTGAAAATTTCCGCTAACAAATGAACGGATTTGAATCCAATCTCTTTGGGATGTTGAACGATGGTAGCAAGGATTGCTCCTTGGGCGATGCCCTGCCTGGTTTCATCTAAGTCATCAAATCCGTACACGCTTACATCTGTTCGATTCGTTGCCTTCAATCCTTCCACGATACCAACAGCATCTAAGGAGCTAAATCCCACCATCGTCTGAATACTTGCGTATTGGTTTAACATAGCTTCAGTCTGCTTAGCTGCTTGAATCCGTGAAATATTCGATGAGCGGACGGCTACAATTTCAAATCCTGGCGTATTTCGAATAATGGAACGGAAACCCTCTAGACGCAGCTGTTGATTATCCGCCAGTTCGCTCCCGATAATGACACCGATACGGCCTTTCCCGCCACCAGCTTTCACCACCAGCTCTCCCATGCGTTTGCCTGCTTCCCAATTATCTGTTCCCACGTAGGCAAGTCGCCGGCTCTCAGGCTCATCTGCATCAACTGTAATCACTGGAATACCTTGATCGATAGCCTTGCCGATCAGAACATCGTAGCGCGGATCTTTTATCCCTTGGACGAAAATGGCATCCGGCTTGGCAGCAATTGATTTCTCCAGAAGATTCATTTGCTCAGCAGGATTAATGCGAATCGGCCCCATGTAATCAATCTTCGCACCCAGCTGCGCCGCGGCTTCTTTTGCTCCCTGTTCCACCGTTCTCCAGAATGGATTGTCGATCTCTTGAGCTATAAGCACAACGTGCTTGATACGTTTATCCTCTACCTTGCCCTGCTCCATTTGCCCGACCAGTTGATCAATCTTAAGTGTAGAAGATAAAAACTGAAATAGAAAATAACAGAATACTAGAAATATGCCTATCAGCCCCACAGTCCACTTTCTATTCGACATGGAGCACCCCCGAGGTTTAGTAAAAAATATAGATTTATTATACAGAGCCTGCCGATAAAACGGAAATCTCGTTTAGTATGCGATGATGAATAATTTTCCTATACATGGCAAAAGGTACTACTGACAATTTAAGGAAGGATGAATGGGGACAATGGACAAAGACAACCAAGAGATGACCTTAACGAATCGTCAAGGTCATCCGATTTCAGATAATCAAAACATAAGAACCATTGGAAATCGAGGACCTTCAACGCTCGAAAACTACCATTATATCGAGAAAATATCTCATTTTGACCGGGAGCGCATTCCAGAACGTGTTGTACATGCACGCGGTGCCGGTGCTCATGGCTATTTCGAGGCCTATGGCAAAGTGGGTAAAGAGCCTATTTCCACCTATACACGGGCCAAGCTTTTTCAAGAGGCGGGTAAACGAACCCCTGTATTTGTCCGATTTTCTACTGTCGTTCACGGCAATTACTCTCCGGAAACATTTCGTGATCCGCGTGGATTCGCCACAAAGTTTTATACCGAGGACGGGAACTGGGACTTAGTCGGCAACAACTTGAAGATCTTCTTTATTCGCGATCCGTTGAAGTTCCCGGACATGGTTCATGCCTTCAAGCCAGACCCCGTTACCAACCTGCAAAATCCAGAGAAGATGTTCGATTTCGTATCGAACTCTCCTGAGGCCACTCATATGATCACATTCGTTTTCTCTCCGTGGGGAATTCCAGCCAATTATCGACAAATGCAAGGGTCAGGTGTGAATACCTACAAGTGGGTCAACCAAGACGGGCAAGCCGTATTAGTCAAATATCACTGGGAACCGCTGAAGCAAGGAATGAAGAACCTGACTCAGAAAGAAGCAGAAGGCATTCAGGGTAAAAACGTAAGTCATGCCACGCAGGATTTGTATGAAGCCATCGAACGCGGCGAGTATCCGGAGTGGGAGCTCTGTGTTCAAATCTTGAGTGATGACGAGCATCCTGAGCTCGACTTCGACCCGCTTGATCCGACGAAGCTTTGGGATCATGAACAATTTCCTTTTTTACCCGTGGGCAAAATGGTTCTGAATAAAAACCCGGACAATTACTTTGCCGAAGTCGAGCAGGCCGCTTTCGGTACGGGGGTTCTGGTCGATGGACTTGATTTCTCCGATGACAAGCTGCTGCAGGGCCGAACCTTCTCCTACTCCGATACCCAGCGATATCGCGTGGGAACGAACTACCTTCAGCTGCCGATTAATGCCCCCAAAACACGTGTAGCCACGAACCAACGAGATGGGCAAATGGCCATCATGGTGGATCGGGCACCCGGGCAGAATCCGCATGTAAACTACGAGCCCTCTTCGCTTGGAGGGTTAAAAGAAGCGGTTCCTTTAGGCAAAGAACATCAACCGATGTATAATGACAAATTAGTCCGTGAAAAAATCAGCCGAACCAATGACTTTGGGCAAGCCGGAGATACCTACCGCAAATTCGAAGATTGGGAACGCGATGAATTGATTGCTAATTTGGTAGATGCGCTGAAGATATGTAAGCCAATTATCCAGAGTAAAATGATCGAATATTTCACAAAGGCCGATGCGGATTACGGTCGACGTGTTTCTGAAGGCCTTGCTCAAGCTAATGTCGATTCGGCACACCTCGGTTCCGATTCCGAAAGAGATGGCGCTGAAATGGCCGAGAACTCAGGAAAGCGAACCGATGGATATTAGAATTTAAACTTTCGAAAATGACCAAATAATACTCATAGAACTGTGACCCGAAAGATGGACTCTTTGAAAAAAGTGACCTCTCTCGGGTCTTTTTGCGTTTTTGCCATTTGAATTGTTGTAGAAACTACAACATTGGTAATCCCGGCAGCCTAGCCTTCCTCTTTTTTTGTTTCCTCGCTGTTTCAACGGAAAGTTTTTAGCTGCACCCGTGGCATTAGACCATACATTCCTACCCATGAATGAATAGTCTAGCTAATAACTAATCTTCCACCCATCTTAAATAAAGCGAGGTTGCCACATGGCAAATCCCTATACGAAACACCGAATTCGCAAGGTTACTCGCCGCTTTGGCTTGCGGCTGCTCCGGTCAGGCACGGTTGCATCCTTTTACAAAGAAAACGCAATTATTCAAGTACAAACGAATACGGGCACCTATGCCGTGAAACCCTTTTTTCGAAATACACTCCTCCGCTCGAGTACCCTTCATCAAATGAAAACAACCGCAGAGAATATAAAACTTTTGATAAATAGCGGATTCAGCTACATGCCCAAATGGCTCACTGCCCGTTCTGGGAAGTTATGGACTTTACACCACGGACGCCCCTTCTATATGACGGAATGGATAAAAGGAAGAAATCTGGAAACGAAGGAAGATTTTGAAGAGCTTGGCCGGGCCCTTGCCACTCTACATACAACATCCGGTGATCTCCTCGACACGAAAGGGCCCTTCACAAATAAACAAATCGAGTTATGGAAAATCCAAGATCGCCTCTTTCGTAGACGAATGGATAGAGCTATTCAAAAGCATGAGCGGAACCGCAGATGGTACAAAAAGTACGGAAAGCACTGTAAGCGCCTTACCGATCGGGTATGGGATAACTTAAACAGCCCCGAGATCGCAGATCTTTTGAAGAAGGAATCGGAACGTCCCACATTGATACACAACGATATTACTTCCCCTAATGTCATTATTTCTGAAAACGGCCAACTGTTCATTATCGATTGGGACCGTGTTAAAGTGGGCTCCATCTATGTGGATCTAGTGAAAGCGCTCATGAACACAACGCAATTCAATCCCGATTTCATACTAGCGTTGTTAAAAGGGTACGAGGAACGCCGTCCTTTAGACGCGACCGAACGCAAATTAATTTCGGCCTTATATGGATTGCCTCGGGAAGCTTGGCACGCTACTCGGTTCCCTAATCGCTCAAGAAGCCGAGAAATGCTCGATATTTTGGAGCAAACCTGGGATTCCCGGTTAAAAGCAATGGATTTATTAGAAGCATGGACAAAATCAATCCCTAAGGAGAATGAGCATGAAAATGTCCATGAAGTCACAGATTGAACAAATGTATGGTATAAAAATCAAAGAAACTCATCAAATCAAAGATATTTATCAGATACGGACCAAGGACGCAATGTATTGTTTAAAAAGCTACGCTTTCCCTGAAGACGAGGTCCGATTTATTACCCGTATCCTATCCTATATGGATGAGCGCGGCTTCACTCGTAGTCAAAAGGTTTCTCCTACGGTGGAGCAATCCCCCTACATGACTTATGATGGCCATTTCTACACGTTAACAAATTGGGTTGACGGAGCGAGGCCGGACTTTACGAGGAGGAAAGACTTAAAGAAAGGCATTCGAACCTTAGCTAAATTCCATTCCATAGCTGAAGGATTTCCAATAGCCGAAGCTCCGGAAGCAAGAATTCGATATTCAGGGCTGGATCACGAAATTACTGAATATAAAACCCTACTCAGTTCTTACAAAATTACCGAACATTTAGCAGCACTTAGTGAGGACGTACTAGACCATTTGCAACAACCCAAAGCGATAGAGGCCATCGATACGGAACAAAAGGCTTCCGCCTTTGTTCATGGCGATTTCAATTATCCCAATCTGATGAAAGACAAACGGCGGAAGCTGCATTTAATCGACTTTGACAACACGTCGCTCCACACCAGAATGAAAGATTTGTCCCACATTCTTCATCGAAACGCCCTCTGGGATAGTACGGAGATGCTTCGTTGGATCGATTATTATCAGAAATACCGTCCATTGAGTTCTTCTGATCTCAGCCTTCTTCATGCCCTTCTATCTGCACCTTATCATGTGGTCCGCAACATAAGGATTGGCGGAATTCGTCTAGCCAAAGAGATTATTCCGACAGTTGCGCATTTGAACAAGTATCAACGTGGGCTTAGGGCTTTGCTTTAAATAATCAAAAGGCACCCTTAGACAGGGTGCCTTTTAGTTGATTCTTATGTCAGCTATACCTTAGTTAGCGATTCTGCTCCATACAGGGTACTCTTCCAAGTACCCATATTCGTCCAATTCCCTAAGAGCCTTCCGTATGCTGTGTTCATCCTCGCCCGATTCACTAGACAGCTCCAATAGGTCGCTTAGGTTGATGTTCGGGTTCTCTTTGCAAAACGTAAGCAAGCCCTTAGCCGCCCAGGAAAGTCGATCGTCTTGAAAATCTCCCACCATGCGGCGGAATATTTTGTGCGAGACAATTCTCAGCTCCACGAGTTGCTGCAAAGATTTGGTCGCCTGCTTGATATTCATGCGACCGAGCTTAGCAATATCAGATAATCCTGGAATGTTCGATTCCGAAGAAAAACATTTCAAGACGATAAAGGTCATTTGTGTATAAATATCCATCCCGGGATGGTGAAAAACTTCATCTGAAAGATTAAAATGACGCGCTGCATCCTTTGCTTGTCCGTTGTCCATCTGATGTCCTCCTTTTCATTAGCATGGAGTTCACCTACTCATTATTGTTCCCATGATCATCCAAGGGTTGTGCCAGCTTACCCGAATTGTGCCGAGACTGCCGGAATATTTGCGCCAAGCTGAATTTTTTCTGATCCATGGCACCCGGGATCTCCTTCTTTGGCTGGTTGAAATCATCATACGCATCATGAGCAGGTTCAATAGGCTCTGCCGACTCCATGTGACTGTCGTTCTCTGCTAGAGAAGCGGCCCTATCCACGTCCGAGATCATTTCTTTCCCGGGAAATAATTCTGCAACCGGTCGCTTATTCGATTGCTCTTCACGAACATATCTGGTCAAAATATCCATGATTCCTTGACTGAATATGCCTTCCATTTTCAATTGGTTTAAATAGTCGATGACCTCCGGCGGAGTATCTGAAGGAATATACAGGGTAACATCCTTACCGGAGCGAACGTAAACGGTGGATCTCCGCTTTTTCAATCCGAACCGCTCCCACCCTCGGATACGCCTTCAGAATCGCTACTAGCTGCTGCGGTTTCGTCCTCATGTTTCAGCGCGTGGTCAAGCATGAGAAAGGTGCCTCGCACATTTCGGAATTGGCTGTGTTCCACGGTATCAAACTTAATGGGCAAGCCCAGCTCAGCGTTTAGCTTCTCAATCCAAGGCTGCAAAACGACCGCTCCACCGCCAATAAACCAAAACTCGTTGGCATATCGGACATGCTTCCAAGAGTTGCGGGCGTATTTCAGCACTTTTTCCGCTAAAATGCGCATGTGCCGGTTAATCAGGCTTGTCATGTCAAAAACAACCTTACCCTCGGCATAAATCTCATACTCTTTGTTGACCAGCATAAGGGTCAATTCCGCCGTGCTTGCGATCAATTCCTCGCCTTGCGAGTTAACCTCGTTGCGAATGCTCTCTAAGGCATCGTTGAGGTAGATCTTGGCGCCGGTTGAGTGCCGTTGATCCAGATCGAGGCCGGGTTTGAAAAACGCGATATCCATATCAACACCACCTACATCCGCAATGCCGAAGCCTTTGTGGGATAGATGCGATTTGGAGGTGGCCTCAAGGTCGTAAACACCGGATACATCGTCTATGCTGATATCGGTAGGAAGCGCAAATTCCATTTCTACCGTTATCCCTTTAAAAATGGGGGTTGTCCCGAAAGTAACGGAATGTACACCTCCTGTTATCTTATGAGCAAATTCCTCGCGGAATTTCGTTATTTCACGAATCGGCAGGCCCGTACCCAAGTTGACAGCGGCTTTAATCCGCTTTTTCCCCCGCTTAATGGCATCCTCATGTTTCTTGGCAATGGCATATGCCGCAGCCGTAAGGAGAGTCACCATCGTTTCAGGTCTCTGGGCCTTCTTTTGCACCGCTTTATCCCCTACGATTTCATGAATAATCCCTTCGTCACCGATCGCCAAGTTACCCACGTAAACATGTCGGTACTGATCGCTCTCTATCGAAGGCGATGTAATCTGAACGTCGAGGAAATCCAGAGGATCACCTTGTTCCATCAAAAGAAATCGTTCGCCAAACGGTTGCGCTAGTACATTAGGAAAAATAAAGTTACAGTCCAAATGGTCATAAATCACTTTAACGTGACTGCTGCCATTATCAATAGACAGCGTGATGGTAGTGGTTAAGACTTCATTCTTTGTCAAGTCTATTCCCCTCTCCGTAGGCCTTATTTGAGTTTATATAAAGATTCGCGCTACAAGGGCCAATTGAGAGGGTATTTGGAGTAATTGGTATTTTTAGCGGCTAACTGGAATGAACTTTAAATTGTAAAGTTTAAGCTTTAAACTTTACAATTTAAACGTTAAACTTTAAGATTCAAAAGTTAAGATTTGAGCTTTAAAGTTTAGTACGCCCAAGATTATGTTTATCTTTCTGAGACTTGTCTCATGGTCATTGGCCGAATAGGGGAGGAGCCTTTCTTGTAAGACTCTACCTGAAGATCAAAAACCCCTGCTCCCTTCGCAATAAAGGAAACAGAGGTTTTAATCCTATCCTATAAAAAAGCTTAAAGACCCAGCACCCGCCGCTCCTCATCCGAGAACATCCTCGAGCGAGTCAGAAAACGCCGCCCTTCCGGCCCCTCAAGCGAGAACATCCCGCCCCTGCCGGGCACCACGTCAATGATGAGCATCGTATTCTTCCAATAGTCGTATTGTGACTTGCTCATATAGAAGGGTGCGCCGCCTATATCCCCTAGCCATACGTCGCTGTCGCCGATAAGGAAATCTCCTTGCGCGTAGCACATCGGAGAGCTGCCATCGCAGCAGCCGCCGGATTGATGGAACATGACAGGGCCATACTTGGCCTTTACGATTTCGATTAGCTCTAGAGCGGCATCGGTAGCAACAACCTTGCTCACTTCTATCGTCATCGTACGGCTCTCTTAGAAGAAGCCCAGTGCGTCGGGGCTGTAGCTGACGAGTAGATTTTTGGTTTGCTGGTAATGGGCGAGCATCATTTTGTGATTCTCGCGGCCAATGCCTGAGCTCTTATAGCCGCCGAAGGCCGCATGGGCAGGATACGCATGGTAGCAATTCGTCCATACGCGGCCGGCTTGAATGCTGCGCCCCATCCGGTAAGCCGTGTTCATATCGCGTGTCCAAACGCCGGAGCCAAGACCATAGAGCGTGTCATTCGCAATCGCCAGCGCCTCTTCCTGATCCTTGAACGTCGTAACGGATAGAACCGGTCCGAAAATCTCCTCTTGGAAGATTCTCATTTTATTGTGACCCTTCAGAACTGTCGGCTGAATGTAGTAGCCGTCGGAAATATCTCCATCCACCTTTGCCCGACCTCCGCCGATCAGGCATTCAGCACCTTCCTCTGCACCGATATGGATATAGCTCATAATTTTTTCAACCTGCTCGGTAGAGGCTTGTGCGCCAATCATTGTTTCTGTATCCAGAGGGTTGCCCTGCCTGATGGCAGCGACTCGCTTCAAAGCTCTTTCCATAAATTGATCATAAATCGATTCCTGGATTAATGCGCGTGAAGGGCTGGTGCACACTTCTCCTTGATTCAGGGCGAACATCGCAAAGCCTTCAAGCGCTTTATTGAAGAAAGCGTCATCACGTGCGACCACATCCTCAAAGAAAATGTTCGGCGACTTGCCACCCAGCTCCAAGGTGACCGGAATCAAGTTTTGCGAAGCATACTGCATAATTAAGCGGCCTGTCGTCGTCTCACCGGTAAAGGCGATTTTCGCGATCCGGCTGCTCGAGGCAAGCGGTTTGCCCGCTTCAAGTCCGAAGCCGTTGACGATATTGAGTACGCCCGGTGGCAGCAAATCTTGAATGAGCTCTGTCAGCACCAGGATGGATGCCGGCGTTTGCTCAGCGGGCTTCAGAACAACCGCATTTCCGGCCGCAAGTGCCGGAGCAAGCTTCCATGTTGCCATAAGCAGTGGAAAATTCCACGGAATAATCTGACCGACAACGCCAAGCGGCTCATTAAAATGGTAAGCGACCATATTGTCATCTAATTGGCTGAGCGAACCTTCCTGGGCGCGAATGCATCCTGCAAAATAGCGAAAATGATCGATTGCCAGTGGCAGATCTGCCGCCAGCGTTTCCCGAACCGGCTTCCCATTATCCCAAGTCTCGGCAACCGCGAGCATTTCCAAATTCGCTTCCATGCGATCGGCAATTTTATTTAAAATAACGGCACGCTCCGCAACCGACGTGCGCCCCCATGCGTCCTTTGCAGCATGCGCAGCATCTAAAGCCAGCTCGATATCCTCTGAAGATGAGCGAGGAACCTCGCAGAAAACTCGGTTATTTACAGGTGATGGATTATCAAAGTATTGGCCCTTAATAGGCGCTGTCCACTGTCCTCCGATAAAATTCTCGTACCGTTTTTTGAATGTAACCTTTGATCCGTTTTGTCCAGGTTGTGCATAAATCATTTAGCTCAGCCTCCTTAAAATGGAATACGTTAAATATAATAGCAAGGATCGTGCCAACATATGGAGCGCCGTCCAATTAGGCTTTATGGTGAGCGCCTACTCTTTTTTGTACCGCTTTGAAACAACAGAAGTGTTCCATTTTGGGACATTCTTTCTTCCAGCTCTCCATTAATAAAAGCAACTATGATATGATCGGGTTAGGAAACCGATTGCAATGGAGGTGTTTATTTTTGCTATCCGTGGAAAATAACTTTTTATCAGAAGCGGCGGCGTCATCTTGGAAGCGCTGTCACGAACTTGGTTTAATGCCCACTGACCCCATTGACGATGACATCTTAACCGGAAGCCACATGCAATCTCTATTAAGGCAAAACGAGCAAACCATACATTACACGGAGCAAATATTTGAGCAAATGCACACAGGCATCAAGCAATCCGGCCAGATGGCGCTGCTAATCGATTCGGAGGGAACCATTATTCACACGGTCGGAGATATCGATTTCTCTCGCCGGGCGTTAGCGGTTCAGCTGCAAGTAGGAGCAAATTGGGCTGAAAGAAGAAAAGGAACCAATGCCATTGGAGTCGCCCTCGCAGAGAAAAAACCCGTACGTGTGCATGCTGAAGAGCATTATTTTAACTCCAATCACTTCCTGACCTGCGCCTCGGCACCCGTCTTCAATTCGATCGGCGAGCTGATCGGTATCATCAATATTAGCGGCAAACAAGAGAATTACCAGGCCTATACGTTTACACTTGCGTGTATGGCAGCCCATTCCTTGCAGAACAAAATTCTGCTGGAAGAGTCGAAGAAAGAACATCTCATTACCCTCAGAGAACTCGAGCATTCCTCACTAAATCATCCTTTGCCGCTGCTCTCTTTAAGCCGGGATAACCGCATCCTTCGAGCTAATCATGCCGCCATCCGAATGCTTGGAAGTGACGCAATTGGCAAAGTGTTTACGAAGTTGGAAGGCTTTTCGGTCGAAACCATACATAATGAGCATCAGAAGCTGTGGCAGTCCGTCTCCATTCAGAAGAAGGCGGCAAACGGACAGCATCTGTATGCGTTTAGGGACATTGTCGGCACGTGTCCGACCATCCTACAGAAGAAAGAGCTGGCCAAGAAGGCCGCCGCGACTGATTTTCCTGTCTTAATATTGGGTGAAAGCGGCGTGGGGAAAGAATTGTTCGCGCAATCCATTCATACTGCCAGCACCCGGTCGGCAGAGCCGTTCATTGCACTGAATTGCAGCGCCATCCCGGACAGCCTAGTCGAGAGTGAATTGTTCGGATACGCTCGCGGCGCTTTCACGGGAGCGAACAAAGACGGCAATGCCGGGAAATTCGAGGCTGCACACAAAGGAACTATTTTTCTCGATGAAATAGGCGACATGCCTCTTCGTGCGCAGGCTGCTTTATTACGAGTACTCCAGGAAGGCACGATTACTCCGGTAGGCAGCGCGAAAAGCAAAGCAATCGACATTAGAGTCATTGCCGCAACGAATAAGGACTTGGCCACTGAGATCAAGGCAGGCCGATTTCGGACCGATTTGTATTACCGGTTGAAGGGAATACATATTACGCTGCCGTCCTTACGGGAAAGAAGCGATATTTTGGCATTAGCCGAGCATTACCTCCAAAAGCATGCTTCGCCATGTCCATTCATAACGGAAGCAGCGCAGCAAAAGCTGTTAACCTACAGCTGGCCGGGCAATATTAGAGAGCTTAGCGGCATTCTTATGCAAGCGGTCTTTCTAGCTGGAGAACAGGCGATTGATGCTGAGCATCTATCATTCGAAGAGTCCGATGAGGCAGCGCAAGCAGGATCAGGCAAAGATCATCCACTCACGTTGAAGGATGCGGAAATCACGGCGATCAAGAAGGCGCTGAAGGCCTCGGAATGGAACCTTAGCAAGGCGGCCGGACAATTGAAAATTGGAAGAACGACGCTATATCGTAAAATTGAGGAGTACGGCATAACGTTATTTTAACGATATATTATTATAAATCTAGCACCCTATCTCATTGGAGATTGGGTGTTTTTTCATCGGTCTGTCAATGATATGATGAAATCATGTGGAAAGCATCGCTGTGAAAGGAGTACGGGTTATGTCAAAAGCAGATCATATGCTTTCTATCCTATGGTTGCTCAAATCTCAGAAGCGAATAACAGCTAAGCAGCTTGCTGAGAAGCTGGAGATTAACATCCGAACCGTCTATCGATACATCGATGCTTTATGTGCCAGCGGAGTCCCGATTATTGCCGATTCCGGGCATAATGGCGGTTATAGCATACTCGGTCAGTTCAATGAAGCTCCGCTTGTATTTGATCTAGATGAGCAAAAAGCATTGATTCACGCAGCAGCGTTTGCCCAAGAGGCGGGGTATCCGTTTGGAGAGAAATTAAGTCAGGCCGTCGCCAAGCTAAAAATGTATACCAATCAGGAACAACGCCATCAAATCGATCTGCATGAGCAAGGTCTTGACGTCATTCTTCCCCAGGCTGATGCTTCGCAAATATCCCTACTTCAAGAAGTGGAAATTGCGGTGGCTCAGAGCGTAACGCTATTTATGCATTATCAAAAAGGCTACGGTTCAGTAACCGAAGCTCGTCATTTAGACCCATACGGACTCGTTTGTTGGAAAAGTAAATGGTATGTGGTAGGTCATTGTCATCTTCGCAATGAAATTCGAAGCTTTCGTATCGATCGTATTCGCAAGTTGGCTACGACCGAGAAGACATTTGAACGGCCTGCTGATTTCTCGGCGCGCAAATTTATCCTTTCAGGTGTGCTGCCTGATTCGGATAAGCCAGATGAGCCCATCTCTGTCAAAATTACAGGAAGAGAGCAAGCACTAGATGATCTATGTGGTCATTGGTTTCTGGCCCATGCCTTGGTAGAACGTTCGCAGCTTGAAGCACATTTTAAACTGGAAGAGCGATACATCTTATTTAATCTTCCATACCTTCTTCTGACTTATGGGGGGACCCTTCACATTAAAGAGCCGCAGCTGCTGCAAAACCAGATGATTGAGATAACGAAAAATTTACACAATTATTATGCGGCTGCGCAGCTTGACTGACCGTTTCTGTCAGTGAAGTTGGGCTACAATGGGTCTTAGGTAAAACCTAAGGAGGAAAGATCATGAATTTATTACAAGTTCGTATTTTGGTAGATGATTTTCACAAAAGCGCAGCGTTTTATAGGGACCTATTAGAGTTGAAAGCTGACTGGTATGAGGAGACGATGGAATACGCATTGTTTAACACAGGCGCTGCTCGTATCGAGTTGCTATCCCGCAAAGCCATGGGCGAAGCACTGGGAGAGGATTTGGGGCAAAGCGGCAGCTATACAACGAATTTTGTACTCAATATTGAAGTTGAAAATATAGATGAAACCTACCATCGTTTATCCGATAAAGGCATCAAATTCGTCAAAGAACCATTTACTCATCCAACATGGAATGGACGACTTGCCCATTTTCGGGATGCGGATGGCACATTAATTGAACTCTATCAAGCAAAAAAGAAGGAGGATTGATCCGATGTCTACGCCAACTCTCAAAAATTACGAGTACCATGTATGGGCAAATAAGCGGGTTTTCGCACGTTTAGAGGAACTGCCGGAGGAGATTTTGCACCAGGAGATGAGCAATGTATTTCCAACCATCTATGCCGGACTTGTGCATATCTACCGAGTGGATACTGTCTGGTTGTCCGGCATAAAGGGAAACAGCTATGAACAAATCAAAGAGCTGCTCGTCACTGTTGAAGAAAAGACCAAAGGGAAAAGCTTGAAACAACTGGATGCCGCCTTCTCGGAGCTAGCTGAGGCTTACAAAGCCTTTCTGAATAGCGATGCCGATTGGCAAGCGGTGAAAGACTTTCCGCATCCAACCTATGGCGTCCTACATGCCAGCATCGAAGAGCTTATCCAGCATGTTGTTAATCACGGCACTTACCACCGCGGCAACATCACTTCGATGCTCCGTCAACTCGGACATGCAGGCGTACCTAGTGATTATGTGTTTTACTTGTATGATGTAAATTAGTACTTGTATGATGTGAATTAGAACTTGTATGATGCAAATTAATTATATAGTGTGGTATCATCGGCGATCGACGTTTCCATCAGTTCCTTGATCTCTTTGAGGTCATGGCTCTTGCCTAATGCCCACATCAATTTCGGAACAATCGCTTCTTTATTCATGTCCTTCGACGATATAATCTGTTCTCTGCCTACTCTTCGCCCAACTTCATAAAGCGTCAGATCGCCGCCTTCTTCCAAACATTGTGTCGTAATGACAACTGCGACTCCAGCTTCTACAAGCTCAATAATTTTCGGAAGAAGGTTGCGACCTTGGGTAGGAACCCCTCCTAATCCAAAGCCTTCGATGATCACACCTCTATAGTGCTGTTTCAGATAGTCAAAAAGCTCAGGCTTCGTACCTGGATGCAGCTTTAACAAAAAAACATCGGGACATAGCGATATGTCCAGCTTTATCTCTTGATTTTGAACAGGTACAACAGACGTTGTGTACTTGATTTCATCGCCTTCAAAGTAAGCTACATACGGATGATTGATGCTTTCAAAGGCATCGTAACTGCGGGTTCTCACTTTCACGGCTCTTGTCCCGTTGATCACCTTGCCGTCAAACACAATAAATACACCGCCGATGTTTTCACACGCAAATTGGGCAGCGTTACGCATGTTATGGATGGCATCTGTGTGATTGTTGTGGATAGGAACCTGTGAACCCGTAATAACAACCGGCTTACTCATATTTTGCAGCATATAGGAAAGCGCGGCTGATGTATAACTCATCGTATCCGTTCCATGCGTGATGACGAATCCATCGTACTCGTCATAATTCTTATACACGGCTTCCGCGATACGAACCCAAAATTCAGGCTGCATATTCGTGCTGTCAATTTCCATCAGTACATGACTGTCTACCTGATACAGGTGATTTTGTGCCGGCAAATAGCTGATCAGTTCATCGGCCGTCATCCCCGGGGTCAATCCATCCTCCCCAACCACAGACGCGATCGTTCCCCCCGTAGCTAACAAAAGTATCTTTTTCATAGAAACGTTCCTTTCGCGTGGTTTCCGGTTACATAAATGAGCAATACGTAGAAAACCTCTATGAAGGCCGTTCAACGATGAGCGACCTGCTAGAGGCGAGTTTGTATAACCATATTATATATCCATTTATAGGACTTTGCTAAGAAATGCTTGGGTACGTTCGTGTTTAGGAGAATCGAATATCTCGGAAGGTGGTCCTTCTTCTACGATATACCCTCCATCCATGAAGATGACACGATCGGCCACCTCACGAGCGAAGCCCATTTCATGTGTGACGACAATCATGGTGATCCCTTCATGGGCCAAATCCTTCATAACTTGCAGCACTTCGCCTACCATCTCGGGGTCTAAGGCCGAAGTCGGTTCATCGAATAACATCACACGCGGATTCATAGCCAGTGCACGGGCAATCGCTACGCGCTGCTGTTGTCCACCAGACAACTGGTCTGGGTACGCATCCCGCTTCCCGGCCAATCCTACTTTGTTCAGCAGCTCCATAGCTTTTTGTTCATTTTGCTTCTTATCGGTCTTTTTAATGTGCTTCGGGGCCAGCATGATATTTTCCAATACAGTCAGATGAGGAAATAAATTAAAGAGCTGAAATACCATGCCTACATTTTGGCGTAAATGATCGATATTCGTGTTAGGTGAAGTCACTTCGACATCGCCGATCACAACTTTACCAGACGTCACATCCTCAAGAAGATTCAGACAACGTAGGAATGTACTCTTTCCTGATCCAGAGGGTCCAATCACGCAAACCACTTCTTTCTCTTGGATCGTAGTCGAAATATCTTTCAGCACTTCGTTGGTACCGAATTTCTTTTTCAAGTTTTGTACGACGATCATTTGGAAGCATACCTCCTCTCAAATACGCGAGCTAAGCGGGATAAAGCATAGATGATAATAAAGTAGATGACACCTACGACTCCCCATATCTCAAATGCACGATAGTTGGCAGAGATAATAATCTCCCCGCTCTGTGTCAACTCGCTAATTCCGATGACGGACAAAAGGGAAGTATCCTTAATACTTACAATGAATTGATTGACAAAAGAAGGTATCATCCGGCGAATGGCTTGTGGTAAAATGACCAATCGCATTGTTAACCATTTACTAAGTCCCAACGAGCGTGCCGCTTCCATCTGTCCCCTGTTAATAGAGTTAATGCCCCCACGGAAAATCTCTGCTATATAAGCACCAGCATTCAAACTGATAGCAATAATACCTGCAGTTTCGGCCGGTATCCGAATATCTAAGAAAGCGGGTATACCAAAATACTCAAAAAAGACCTGTACTAACAGCGGTGTTCCCCGAATGATATCAACATAAGAAGAAGCAATAGCCCGAAGAGTTTTACTAGAAGAAACATTCATTAAACCCGTAATTAAACCTATAAAAAAAGCGATCGGCAAAGAGATGATAACAATTTTAAAGGTAATTAGAGCACCTTTCATCAACATGGGTAATGCATCTACAATAACCTGCAACGAGGAAGTCACCGGATCCCAACCCTTCCTTAATTATGGAATTCATAATGACGCTAACCTTCTGAAGCCCATCGAATATTGGGTGACAAAAGGTTAGCGCTTGTGTTATCTATTTAGTGGATTTTCCCATGTAAGTGCTAATGATTTCATCATATTTGCCATTCGCTTTTACCTTTTTGATTCCATCATTAATTTTTTTCATCAATTCTTCATTTTCTTTACTGATCGCAATACCGTAGTTATCACCGTTCAAACGATCCCCAACAATTTTCAGCTTGGAGTTAGGATCAATTGCGATCTTGTACGAGATCACTGGAAAGTCTTCTATCGTTACATCGGCGTTTTTGTTAGCGACTTCCTGATACATAGCTGGACTATCGTCGAAATACTTAACAGTTGCGCCATATTTTTTACCATATTCATCTGCTTGCTTAGCTCCGGATGTTCCTTTTTTAATAGCAATGACTTTCCCCTTCAAATCTTCTGGGGTTTTGATCGTTGTATTATCTTCCCGAACGATAAGCGATAGTCCCGCTTGATAATACGGATCCGAAAGGCCAACAACCTGTTTACGTTCGTCCGTAATACTGATGCCGGCAATTGCGCCATCCAATTGTTTGGATGTAATAGCAGGTATAATTCCTTTAAAATTCATAGGTTTTAGTTCAACTTCAAATCCTTCTTCTTTGGCAATTGCGTTGATTAAATCAATATCTATACCAATGTACTTGCCATCTTTTTGGAACTCGAAAGGGGGATACGTCGCATCTGTACCAAACGTGTATTTCTTAACGGCTGCTGCTGTTTGTGCAGGTTGCGTAGTTTGTGTAGTCTTATTATCTGTAGCTGCACCATTTCCACAAGCACTAAGTGTTAAAGCGATAACTGTTCCAAGTACTACTGATAAACCTTTTTTCATGTAAGAACCCCTTTTCTTCTATTAAATTTGAAATCAATGGATTGGATCACTTTGTAATTACATGTTACCTCCTGCTCTACAGCAACATACAGAATCCTACAAAAACAATTACACGACATGAAAATAAAGTTTACATGCTCGACGAGTAATTTAACTAGAAAAAATTGTATCCGATTACATTTCGTATCGGTATCTGTTTCATGTGATGATATATCACAGCGAAATAAAAAAAAGGAATTCAAACCTCTAGTCCTTACTATCTCCAGACCCCAGAGGTTGAATTCCTTGCTCAATTATTTAATTTTTCTAGGGTTTCCATATAAAATACTTGTAAAAACTTTTTGATGTTTACTTTTCCTTTATCGGGTTGCAGATCTTCGTCCATGACTTTCATCCTCATCCGAATATCCTGGAAATCAAAGTACAGCGGCGCATAATATTCGAACTTAGGATTACTATAATCGGTTAAACCAATGGAAGCCATATTATTTAAAGCAGCCATGATCGTCCGTCGAATACGTTGTTCAATTGCCTTGCTTTCCTTCTCAATATCTTTCTGGCCTTGTTTATAGGTGTGGGCGACAGACTCATACAATTCTTTTAAAGGAGGGAAGCTCGTTGCCTCTCTATGTTCAATGGCATTCTCCATTAAAGCTATAATGTCTTTACTGCCAATCTCACCGATGATTCCCAAATCCATTAGAATGGCCTTCACCACATCACGAACTTTTCGTTCTTTACGTGGAGAAGTTGGTCCAGCGATATCTAATTTGGCTAACGATTGCTTGATTTCCGAAACATAACGCTCATATTTCCACTGCTCATTGACTTTGTTCAAGACGTGCTCTACTTCCACACGATTAATCGGCTTATGAATAAAGAACTCAATTCCTTTTTGATAAGCTTCTCCTACCATGTCCTTATTTTCGATTTGTGAAATCATAATAAATTTTCCGTCATACCCACTGTTTTTTAATTGCGTGATTGTCTCAATACCGTCCTGATCAGGCATCAATAAATCAATCAACACGACATCCGGTTTCGATTTCAGGATCATTCGAGCCCCCTCCATGCCACCTTCCGCCGTCCCTGTAACCTCGCCAATGCCGCAATCATCAATAATATCTTGCAGCATACTTCTACAAACGACATCATCATCAACGATCATAATGGAAAGTGCCATCGACTCTACCCTCTTTAATTAGACTTGTTAGTGGAAGACGCACAACAAACTCCGTACCGCTTGCATTCTCTAATGATGCTACATTAATACTTCCCCCAAAGGAATGAACAATATCGCGTACATGAGAAAGACCGATTCCAGTTGCTGCTATCCCATCTTCATTGTATTTTGTCGTGTACCCAGGTTCGAAAATAAGTTCCTTCTTATGATCAGGAATTCCTTTTCCGGAATCTGTAACAATAAAATAAACGTCGTCTTCTTTTTCAAAGACCCGAATATGTATCGTTCCATTCTTCGCTATAGCTTCTACCGCATTGGCAACTAAATTATTAATGATCGTCAACAACGGCACATAGTGCGTCGTGTTCTGATTAAATGCCAGTTCTTTTTCAATGATAATCTTCTTCTTTAGCATTTCGCTATATTCTTGATTTCCCTTTACGACAAAGTGCATGATCTCCGAAAGACTCATATGAACAACAACTTCACTATCGAATAATTTCAACAAGCCTGCCAAAATACGTTGGGAATCCTTCTTCACTTCATGGATTTGTTGGGCAATTCCTAACGTGCGCTGACTATAGGCTTTGAGATTATCTTCATTTAGTTTCCGATAAAGGTCATAGCTATCCGCGGTAATCCCCTCGATAGTATCCATTGCTTTTCTCAAATAGAAGGCTTCTCCATACAAACCAGAGTTGATGTTTAGCATCTGCTCCATCCGTTTTTCCTGCTCCGCGTGTAGAAACCGCATCTGACTAATCACAATGCTGTTGTGCAGGCCGATTACAAAATAACTGCGTACTACTGCTATGACCATTATAAGGAACCATTCCTTAAAATAAAAGGTATTCGTACCGAGAAATACCCCACGCAATAATAACTCCGTTTCATTAGAAACGAAGTCAATTAATGCGATATATCCACCTAACATGAGGGGGTGAAGTTCTTTCAATCTTTGTCGAAGCCTACTCATGCCAAACGCAAATACGACATAATAACAACCGGCAGCCACATTATTCTGCAAGCTCTCCAGGATCGTATAGGAATGAACGTGAGTAATCCAATCTCCAGACTGAACGATCATGCTAAGGAACCCCGTTAGGATACCCGTTTTCACATAGGGCAGATGCGGCATGAGCAATAATAAAAACAAAAAGATACTAACCCCAAGACCAATGCGAAAATAATCGTTGCTAAAGGGATTAATCTTGAATTGTGCGCCGGTGGCCGTAGCTATAGCGATTACGATCATTTGCAATCTTTCGTTTTTCACTAAATTCTTCATCTTTCGACTCGCACCTACTTGAGGGGTCATATTTTATCCGCTACCCATGAACTTAATTTCTAATGCTTTATATTAACATACATAATTGTAACAAAAAAAACACCTAATAAACACGAGGTCTATTAGGCGATAATACAATCTTATTAAATGGCTGCTTTAACTTGTTTTGTATAGAAAAAGCGAACAATGAAGAAATAGACAACTTGTATAGCGGCAAAGACACACAGTACAATGGCGGATTCTGTAAACAGATTGTATTGAAACATATGGGATAAGGCCGTAAGTGCCACGCCCCCGTGGACAAGCGCTACAACAATAGGTGCGAAGAAAAGAAGCGCTGTTTGCCTGTTAAGCACTTTTTTCAATTCGATTTCAGTCAAACCCATTTTAGCAATTGCCTTAAATTTTTGTTTGTCGTCGTCTAAATCCGTATAGAGGCGGAAATATAGAAAGCTTCCAGCCGAAACGAAAAAGACAATTCCTATAAACAATCCAATAAACAAGACCGGTCCATAGGTTTTATTTAAGTCATACACTTCGTAATCAACAGCAGACAGATCATGGCGTCCAACTTGTCTAGTTATTATTTCTCCTGCTTGAATAATGGCCTGCTGCTGACTTCCTTTCGCCTGCCATACATGAAATCTTCTTTGTTCAATTGCATTGGGAAGCAGCTCATAGGCATCATCTTTGACGACATAATAATCATATAATTCCGTAAAAACTCTTGAGCTGACAATGACATTAGGCTGCAGGGTCATGCCTGATTGCAGCTTTATAGGCTGCTTCAGCTGTTTATCATCTCGGTTATTCCCGAGTCTTTCAAAATGAACAACTGCCGACTGCCCGTCTCGCAGGTTGATTTTACCCGCTCCAATTACACTTGCAAAGCGATTATAATCAGATTGCTTGGCGATCAATGTAAGAGTCTTCTGGTCGTTAATGCGATAGTAACTGAGGGTGGCTTGAGCCTTCACGGTCTCGATTTGCTTGCTGCCTAATTGTTCATCGATGAAAGCGATATCCTTCACTTCTTTATCCTTACTTTTGTCCTTGTCTGCCGTATAGGTTACCGTGTAAGGGTTTTGTTTTTTCATTGAACCTGTGGCTAGCGATTGAAATCCATAAAGTGACCCAATGGCGCTAAAGGCTACGGTTGAAATGATGGCCACCATGAAAAATGTCCGCGCATTATCCTTCATTCGAAACGAAAGATCAGCGAACAGCAGCATATTTGTTTTCCGCCAGAAGATAGAATCCCTGTTCTTTAGACTGCGAATTACATAAACACTTAATTGGGTAAACAACAGATAGGTACCTATGATCACCACAATAATTACTGGCACCATAACAACGAAGACAAACGTTCCTTTCGCAATCAAAGCAAAGAAGTAACCAATCCCGAGCAATGCAACAGCTGTTATGGTTAAAAGTACAGAGGCCTTTGGCTCTCCTTTGGACTTCTTATCTCCTTTAATCAGGTCGATTAATTTTCCGCTGCGCAGGACAAAAGAAACAACAAATGAAATGACCAGAAACAAAATGGTAAAAGAAACAAACGACATGATCATTGCCTTCAATGGAAGATAGAAATCCAACTCTGTTCCTATGATCAGAACGTTTTCAGCTGTTAGCAAGATTCCTTTTGCAAAGACTAATCCTAGGCCAATGCCTCCAATTGTGGCGAAAAATCCGATGAGCATGTTTTCACAAAATACCATCGAACGGATTTGTCTTGTGGACGTTCCAAGCATCATCAATAATCCAAATTCTTTCTTACGAGACTGCAAAAAAGAGCTCATCGAATACAAAACGAAGAAAAACGAAAAAACGTAAATGATGCCTGAAGCCACATTAAGACCAAAAGTTGCTTTGGAATTCACAGCTTCTCCGTTCAGAGCCGGATGAAAAGCAAAGATTGCAAATGTGAAAAATACCATCACCATGAACATGCTGCTTAGAAAATAGGCCGCATACAGTCTCTTATTGCGTGTGACGTTATTAAACGCGAACTGACGAAAGGTCATTTGCGTTACCTCCCAATAAAGAGAGTGTATCGATAATCTTCTGGAAGAAAATCTGACGATTATCGCCGCGATGAATTTCGGAATAAAACCTTCCATCCCGGATGAAGACGACTCGGTTGCAATAGCTGGCTGCTTGAGGGTCATGCGTTACGAGCATCATCGTTGTTTGTTCGGTTTGATTAATGGATTCAAGCATTTCCATAACATCCTTCGATGCTTTTGAATCCAGATTTCCAGTCGGTTCATCTGCAAGCAATAGCTTAGGCGTATGAATCATTGCCCGGGCAACTGCCGCTCTCTGCGCCTGTCCGCCAGATATCTCGTACGTGCGTTTTTTCATAATCTCAGTAATCCCAAGTTTCTTGGCAATTTCATTTGCCTTCTGCTTCATCTCACTGACTTTTTTTCCATCCAACGTCAAAGGCAGGACAATGTTTTCTTCAACCGTTAACGTGTGTAATAAATTAAAGTCTTGAAACACAAATCCGAGCTCACGCCGGCGGAATTTCGCTAAGTCGTTTTTGCTTAGATGATGCGGATTATGGCCAGCGATTATGATTTCACCAGTTGTCGGTTCGTCAATGGTTGCGATCATATTCAGCAAGGTTGTTTTACCGCTTCCAGACGGACCCATGATGCCAACGAATTCACCTGATTCAATGGTTAAATTGATATCCGTTAAAGCGCGGTAGGCGATCTTCCCCTCATAGATTTTACTTACTTGTTTCACTTTCAGCATCACGAAAGCCCCTTTCAAATCGTCCTCATTCGATCTGTGATTAGTGTACCGCGATCGACCGAATCCAACTATTGATTCATCTTTCACTTTCCTTACACGGATGTAAGGTTTTGCGATGACGCGAAAATAATCCGAAACGTTGTACCTTCGTAAACTTCCGAATTAAGTTCTATGCGATGTCCTAGATGCTCGGCTGCCTCTTTCGTTAAATAAAGACCCATTCCCGTCGACTCTCTGAATTTACGCCCATTTTCCCCTGTATAGAAAGGGTTGAAAATACGGGTTTTATCCGTATCCGGGATACCCACTCCGAAGTCAGTTACCTCCAAAATCGCTTCTTTATCTCTTTCATATAGAGAAATGATCACTTTCTTGCTTTTCCCAGCTGAATATTTCACCGCATTATTGACTAATTGAGAAAGCATAAAGAAAAGCCATTTTTCATCCGTCTCCACGACGATTCCTTCCTTCATCTCCTGCAGCTGAGGATAAACTTGATTACGGATATAGAATCGTTTATTTTCCTGGTTCACTTCATTCACGATTTTGGACAGAACGACAGGTTTGACATGAAAATCCTGCTCAATGGTTCGAAGACGCGCCATATACAGAATCGTATTTAACCCCGTTTTCATTCGTTCCGTCTCTTCGCGAATATAAGAAGAATCCGGTTCATCCAAATTCTGAGCGGTAAGTTCAATGACGGACAGAGGTGTTTTCATCTGGTGTACCCATTGGTCCATAAACTTCAGATGCTCCTCTTGTCGATGCTCTGCTGTTTTGATTTGTTGTTGGTAATGCTTATACTGATTTCTTAGCAGCTTATTAAAAGCTTCCGACACAGGGGTTTGCTCCGGTTTCTGGAAGGAATCATCCAGTGACTCCAGTGGGTTGCTGAGGCGCTGATAGAAACGGCGGCGGCTGAAGTAAAGATATAACAGATAGCATCCAAGAAAGAAAAATCCCAGGAAAATGGCATATAGAGCAGGCGCCATATTGCGATATCCATCAAGCCAGTAAACACCAAGAATCGTTATAAATTGTATGATTTGCAAGGCCAGCAATAGCCTATGCTCTTTGATAAATAGCTTCATTAATCTCCCGCCTTCGTCCATGTAACGTTCAGACGATAGCCGGCGCCCCTTACCGTTTCCACCGCATCTTCAATGCCTAGTTCATGGAATTTTTTCCTAACGCGTGTAATGTTTACATTGAGTGTATTTTCATCTACATACGCCTGATCGTCCCATAACTTTTCAAGTAAATCTTCACGACCAGATACGCGCGGATAGCGCTCCATCAGGCTTTCGATAATGTCGGCTTCTTTTTTCGTCAGGGAAGCGGCCTTTGTACCGAATATGAATTCCAGCCTTTCTGGATAAAGCTTAAGTCCGTCTCTTTCCAATACTCGCTCGCCAACCTTCACCGCGTATTCCCCGTAAGCACGCCGAAGATGACTGCGAATTTTCGCTAAAACAATTTCAGCATGAAACGGCTTCGTAATAAAATCATCCCCGCCATTTTCCAGCGCCATGACCTGGTCCATTTCACCGGTTCGCGCTGATATAAATATCACAGGACATATCGATTGCGTACGAATCTGCCGGCACCAATAATACCCATCATAGCTGGGTAAATTGATATCGAGAAGTACAAGATCCGGCCTATTTGTATGAAAGTCATCCATGACATGATCAAAATCAGCTGCTAATGTTACGTTATATCCGTATTTTTTTATGTAAGACTGTAAGAGCTCAGCAATTTTGGGATCGTCTTCAACGATCATAATGGTTTGCATATCTGTCTCTCCTTCCGATTGGCGGCGCACTTTTAGTATGAATAAAAAAGACTGCCAAGTAAACAATATGCAAATAAATAACAATTTCAGGAGGACTTATAATGGTTGGCATATTGGAAGCAGCAATTACTACAATTAAATCTTTGACAGATGAAGAAAAACCCCACCCTCTTCATGTAGGTGAGGTGATGGCTTGTTGGATTTACTTAGCGGGCCTTGAAGTTGCCAAAGCAACGGTCCAAGCGGGTATAAACACAACGTATGATGAAGATCTGAAAGCAATACTTAAGGAAGATTTGGAACTCAATCATAATCAACGGGAACGTCTCTATGATTTCATGCTGAAGGAAGGAATAACTTTACCACCTGCTCATGAGAATATGCCTCAATCAGATCCTAATAGTATTCCGCTTGGCGTTAAATTGACGGATGACGTACTTGCCAACGAATTATCGTTTAAAATCGTGAGTTTGATTCTCCGTGCCGCAGGTGCCAATGCAGAATCGATTCGGACAGATTTTGGCTTAATATTTCTTCAATTCCAAGCGGAAAAAGTTATGCTTGGGGCAAAATTAAAACAATTAATGATGCAACGCGGGTGGATAAAAATACCGCCATATTTCATTCCGCCTGGCTCTCCACAAACATCAACGTAAACATTTATGGGACCGACATAAACAAAATGACTGGATAAGTATATACTTGTCCAGTCATTTTGTTTACGAACGGTTCTTTAAGAAAATGGATAGTTCTTCACCGGATACGGGCCGGCTAAAAAAGTATCCTTGCGCTTCGTTGCATTGTCTCTGCCTAAGAAAATGTAACTGCTCCTGCGTTTCAACGCCTTCCGCAATCACTTTTAAATCCAGATTGTGTGCCATATCGATGATGGTATGAACAAGTGCTGCATCCTTTGAATCCTCAAAAATATTGCTTGTAAAAGAGCGATCGATTTTTAAGCTGTCGATGGGGAAAAGCTTCAAATAGCTTAAAGAAGAATATCCGGTTCCAAAATCATCAATGGATAGATGAATACCCATTTCTTTAAGTTTTTGCATAGTCGTAATCGCATACTTCGAATCTTGGATGATGCTCTCGGTTAGTTCAAGCTCCAGATATTGAGGGTCAAGTTCCGTTTCTTTTAACGTGTTACTGATCATCTCAACTAAATTATTTTGTTGAAATTGACGGGACGATATATTTACAGCGATACGTAAAGGTGGGTAGCCTGCATTTTGCCAAATTTTATTTTGGTGGCACGCCTCATAAAGCACCCATTCGCCTATTGGGATAATAAGTCCCGTTTCCTCCGCTAAAGGGATAAACTCATCGGGAGAGATATGTCCCCACTCCGGATGCTGCCAACGGATCAGGGCTTCTACTCCAATCACTTTACCGGAAATAACATCAATCTGTGGCTGATAGTAAACCTTAAACTCACCGCGTTCCAACCCTTTGCGAAGTCCCATCTCTAACTTCATTTTTTGGGATACAATTTCATTCATATCAGGTGTATAAAACTGGAAATTATTCTTTCCTTGCTCTTTAACACGGTACATGGCTGTATCCGCATTCTTGATCAAGGTCTCTATATCCCTGCCATCGGCTGGGAACAAGCTAATCCCAATCGATGGGGTTACGAACATCTCATGCTCACTTAACACAACCGATTGCGTGAATAATTGGACTATTTTTTGGGCTTTTTTCGTAACCTCATCCGAAGTCGTGTTAGGGAGAAGCACAACAAACTCATCTCCACCTTGCCGTGAAACGGTATCCATTTTACCCATGCTGTCTCGAATTCGCTTGGCAACCTCAATCAATAAACGATCACCCATGGCATGACCTAACGTATCATTGATATATTTGAAACGATCCAAATCGATAAACATAATTCCTATGGTCTGCTTATTTTCCTTTGCCTGATCTAAGGCTTGCGTGAGGCGGTCATTGAGCAAATGTCGATTTGGCAGTCCCGTCAAAGGATCCAGATAAACCATTTGATTGATTTTTTCTTCGGCTTTTTTTCGTTCCGTAATATCTCGAATGATGCTGCTGAAGTAAGTGTTTCCTTCTTCTACCCAAGTGGCAAGAGAAAGATCGATGGGAAATTCGCTTCCATCTTCTCTCAGTCCCTGTAATTCGACGGTTTTCCCAATAACGTGTGGAGTACGTGTGGAAAGGTAACGTTCCATTCCCTTTTTATGAGCTTCTCTGTATCGTTCAGGTATAATAATTTGCAGTTTTTTGCCTATGGTGTCCTTTTCTTGATATCCAAAGATGAGCTGGGCTCCGTTGTTCCATGAAATAATGGTGCCCGTGCTGTCGGCTAAAATAATAGCGTCGTTAGCAGACTCGATCACGGAACGGAATTTTCTTTCTGACCCCAAAGATTGTGATTCAAAACGGTTTTCAATAAAGGTGCTGATAAACACCAACCCCAAAATAATGAGCATGCCAATTCCAATCGAATACGCTAGAAGGGTATTATCGAACGAGGCTCCATGCAAGCTGATTTGTTGATGATCGTGTCTGAACGTTGCCGCCGACATCCCGGTGTAATGCATACCCGCTATAGCTATCCCCATTACGAGGGCACTTCCTGCTTTTCTCCACCTAAAACCTGGTTTATTCGAATGTTGTTTTGCCAAAAACAACAGAAGCAAAGCTACTAAGGATACGACAAAAGCAATGATGGCAGAAAGAGCCCAAAGAAAAGAATTATATGTAATTGTTGCTTCCATCACCATGGCTTCCATCCCGGAATAATGCATAGAAACTATGCCAATCCCCATGAAAAAGGCACCTGTGATAACTTGAAATTTACGCATGGAAGGCTGACTTACTATATGTAAGGCTAACCCCGATGAAAGAATCGCAGGAATAATTGAAACAATGACCAGCGTTACATTGTAGGTGACAGGGACGGACAAATGGAAAGCAAGCATAGCTATGAAATGCATGGACCAAATGCCCATCCCCATCGCAAATGCTCCGCCAGATAACCATATGTAACGTGCATTGCCTTTTGCTTTATGTATATGGATTCCTAGATCCAATGCAGCAAATGAAGCAATGATTGCGATAAGAATAGAAAGAAGGACAAGGGGGAAGTCGTAGGTGTTAGAGAGTGTCTCCATCATCAATATTTTAAATCTCCTTATTTGTCTCAGAAAACGACATTTTCCAATTATATTCGACTAGTTTCCTTCTATTCCCTGCTTAAATAATTCAAGTATTATGGAAAGAACTATCTTTATTCAACACAAAAAGATCAGGCCAGGAAAAAGCTCTCCCGACCTGAACGTTACCTATATTGATTATATTCTCATCAAAGCTCGTCGCTCCGCTTGTGGTTTACATTGATCACATACGCCTAGTACCTGACCACCTTCTGATGCATAAAAATGAAGCCGTTTGGCTTTTTTGCGACAAAAACTACACGTTTGTTTATTTACCGAATTCTTTTTTTGTTTGAGTGATAGTTGAATTACTTTCCTTGTCTCCAGTTTATCTCTCGTCTTGCCTGCAAACAGGAACAAAAAAATTAGTACGATGATCAAAATAATGATCAAGATTAACCAGTACATGCTGATCCCTACCTTTGAAATGACCTATTCCGTTATTTTCCTTAAAGCAGCCTCTAATGCAAGGATAACCTTATCACACCAACGATCAAATTCCTTATCCTCTGTTTGATGTTCCGGATGGGCCAAAATATAGGCGATCGTTTGCCTAATCCCTTGATCAAATCGCGTGCTCGCAACAAATTCGGGAACAAGTCGTTTCAGCTTTGAATTATCAAATACGACCGAATTGGCCTTATCTCCTAGCAACCCGCCCCTGTAATCCTCCTTACTGCAAGCTGCCAGAAATTCAGATGAAACATGGACAGCTTTGAGCTTTACTCCAAGAGCGTCAGCAATGACCTCGTAAATTTGATTCCAGGTAACCGTCTCATCTGAAGTGATATGAACGGACTCACCAATCGCATGAATATTACCCATTAAACCAATAAAACCTTTAGCAAAATCACTATTGTGTGTCATTGTCCACAGGGAAGTACCATCTCCATGAATAATCACTGGTTTGTTCTCCAGCATTCGCTTGGCAACCTGCCAGGTACCCTTACTTCCATGTACGCCAAGTGGGATCGCACGTTCACTATAAGTGTGACTTGGTCTTACGATCGTTATTGGAAAGCCATTCTCACGATACTGTTTCATCAAATATTCTTCACAGGCAATCTTATTTCTAGAATACGCCCAATAAGGGTTTGATAAAGGAGTTCCCTCCGTAATTCTATAGTCGGATAAAGGCGTTTGGTAGGCAGAAGCAGAGCTAATAAACATAAATTGTTTTGTTTTATCCTTAAATAAGCGATAATCTCTTTCCACCTGAGCCGGTTCAAATGCTATGAAATCAGCGACGACATCAAACTCCAAGTTCTCAATAAGCTTAGATACCTGCTCTTCATCATTAATATCTGCTTTTATAATATTTACGCCCGCTGGCAAGTCCTCATTCCTTGTGCCTCTATTTAGAAGATAAAGCTCGCATCCTTTTTCTAACAACTGCTTAGTGATTGCAGAGCTGATCGTCCCTGTACCTCCGATGAATAGTGCTCTCATATCAAATCCACCTCCGTTAAAATGATATACCCATTTCAGTTTTGCAGAGCTAGTAACACAAGCATTCGACGTTGCTATGAGAAAACCTCCCCTAGGAGCCCATACAAAAAAGGACACGTGGTAATCTTACCCACATGCCCTGTTTAGATATTATTTAATTGAGTTTAAAAGCGTATTAAGGTCCGGATTTGCTTGTAAAGCATGCAGAACAATCGTCAAGGCCTCTGCTCTATTATCCTGACACTGCCAATCCTACGATAATTACAGGAAGGCAGTTGATTCCACAAAATGTCATACTCTTAAGTATAGTACCGACCATATAAGAGGAGGTTATATTTATGAATATTTTCGCAACCGGGGCAACAGGTAAAGTAGGAAGCCGGTTTATACCGCGCTTACTGCAACAAGGTCATAACGTTAAAATTTTGGTTCGTGATGCTGCAAAGGCGGATTCATTTCAACAGCAAGGGATCGAGGTTATAGAAGGTGACCTATTGCAACCGGAAAGTCTCGCTAACATGTTGCAAGGTATTGATACCGTGGTACATCTAGCTGCACAATTTCGCGGAGTAGATGAAGCAACAGCGAGAATGTCAAACATTGATGCCAGCATTAACTTAGCGGAGGCTGCTCTGACAGCAAACGTTCCAAGGTTTTTATTTGCAAGCACGAATCTAGTGTATGGAGCTAGTGATCATGACAGACCAAGCCTTGAAAACGACGAATTACGACCTGCATTTCCTTATCCGCAAACCAAAGCGACCGCTGAGGAAGAGTTGCTTCGGCTGCATCGTGAGAAGGGATTAGGGCTGTGCATCCTACGGTTTGCTTTTGTCTATGGTGAGCGTGATCCCCATGTCTCGGAATTTCTCCCAATCATGAGCAAGTGGAATCCCGCCAAGCGGCTCCATATGGTGCATCATGCGGATGTGGGCCAAGCACTGCTGCTTGCTGCCTCAACACCAAAAATAGACGGCCGCATCTACAACATTGCCGATGACTCCCCCATAACCGTGGCAGAGCTGTTTCAACTCAATGATGTGCCCTACCAAGAACCGTCGAAAGACTTACAGCAAGCGTTCAATCCATGGGACATGATCGTAGATACAACACGCGTTAGAGACGAATTAAACTTTCGTCCTACCTTCCCTTCATTCTATACAGCAAGGGATGCAGGAGCATTATAATAGTTCTACCTTCAGCCCCCCTTCCTTTTCGGGGGGTATTTTGCTTCGCAAAACTTGCCACTATCCCTCACGCTTAACATCTCACCAGACCACATAGAATTGGGATTGGGATGGGCCATACTCGGCGGAAATGCCGATGCAAACGGGCTGCTGCGTGTTTTTTGGAGCACATATCGATGGGGTACCTAGAGGGGGACTTTTACTTGCGGAAAGCAAAAGCACCCCTCCGTCGTTTTGCCGGAAGGGGCCAGTTCAAATAACGTTCAATATAGGTACTTCAAAAAAACGCGATCATGGCGGCGGGGTTTTACAAGACTCTTTAGACTCTGCTTTTGTTCTTTCCGCCATTTTAGTAATCGACTCAATGTCTTGATCAGTTAATTGATCTAAGAAATGTTTGCGTATCGCCTTTGCGACTATGGGACGAGCATCATCCAATGCTGATTTTCCAGCGGAAGTGATGATGACTTGAACGCCACGATCGTTGTCTAATGGTCTCCTTATTAGAAGTCCGCGTTTTTCCATCCGCGTCAGATGATGTGACAATCGGCTCTTATCCCAGTCCATCGAGACGGCTAATCCCTGTTGGCGAAGGCTACCGTCCCCAAAAAGGACTAACCGATCCAATACCCCATAATCGCCCTCTGATAGTCCTGTGTGCTCGGACATCTCTTTTATTACACGACCGAAAATGCTCTGAAAGGAGCCTTTCCACATATGCCATATTAGCATTTCTTCTTCGTTTAATTCGCTCTTATCCATAGAAACATAATAGCATGGTTGACGTATCAACCACAACGTGCTACTATTCATTGCAGTTGACATGTCAACCATAAGGTTTTATTTCAGAAACCTGCTTGAACGTTTCCTCTCAGAAACGGTCTGACCAATTTTTCTCCAAGAAAGGAACATTTATTATGAAAATGTCTACGCCCACTCCAGTCGTCTCGGTAAAGCCGGTAGTGCTGCCTGCCCCGGGCCGTGGTGAGGATCTGCAAGTGCGGGTATCTGCGCCCGCGATTGGGAGTGAATTGCCGATTATTGTTTTCTCGCACGGCTTTGGCTGGTCGTTGGACGGCTACAGCCCGTTGGTCGACTACTGGGCTGCTCACGGCTTTGTGGTCATTCAACCCACCCATCTCGACTCGAGGACGCTGAACCTTCCTCCTGACGATCCCCGTACACCACTGATCTGGCGTTTCCGAGTCGAGGACATGAAGCGCATCCTCGACCAGCTCGATCTCATTGAAGCTTCCGTTCCAGGCCTCAGTGGACGCCTCGATCGAAGCCGTATCGCCGCAGCGGGACATTCCTGGGGAGGCCAAACGGTGGGCTTGCTGCTCGGCGCGCGGGTCCTCGATGCCAACAGCGAACCGGGAGAGGACATGTCCGACTCGCGGATCAAGGCGGGCGTGTTGCTTGCTACGACTGGCCTGGGTGGAGCTGACTTGACTCCGTTCGCGGCAGAGCATTTCCCATTTATGAATCCGAGTTTCTCGGACATGAGCACGCCGACCCTTGTGGTAGCGGGGGACCATGACCAATCACTACTGTCCACCCGGGGGCCGGACTGGTTCACCGACCCATACTTCCTGAGCCCGGGCAGCAAGAGCCTGCTCATCCTCTTCGGGGCAGAACATTCGCTTGGCGGAATCGCCGGGTACAACGTCACGGAAACGACGGATGAGAACCCCGAACGAGTCGCCCTGCTCCGGCGGCTCACGTGGTCTTACCTTCGCGATGCACTCGACCTCGACGATTCCAGCTGGTCGGCAGCTCATATAGCTCTTGAAGAGAGGGCCATTCCGTTAGGTCGCATCGAGTCCAAGTAAGAGCCTAAAGGGCGCATCGACCTAACACTCGCGACCTGAGCCCACATTGATCAATGCGATCTCAAAGAAGGGCCCGTCCGAAAAGGCTGGCTCTAAAACTTGCCGTTACAGACAGCGCGGTGAACCGTACCATAAATCGTTGCGCCTATATATTGCGTAATCCTGCCTGTTACTTCAATGGAACAAAAGAGGAGCTGCTTAAAGTAGCAGCTCCTCTTTCGGTTTGCAATAGGTAAGCATTTGAAGTCATCTCCGGCTTTTCCCCTGCTCCACACGGAGCATACGAGTTTCCCAGTACTCCGCGCTCCATCTAACTGAATTTACTAAATCATAAGTTCCTCGTTACTCATTGAATTGGGATATGTCAAACTGGTTTTAATGCATATTTTTCACGGTATTTGTTGATCTGAATCATCATCAATTCCGTTAAACCAAGTTGATTCGTGAGTACGTCAATCGTCTCTTTGTGTGTTTGCAGGATAAGTTGCCCGATCTCTTTATGGAGGATTCGCAAATTATTAAACTTGTCATTTCCACCGAAGTGCAACGGAATATAGTGATGGCAGTGAACATCGGATGCGAAGAGATACATGCCTGTAATTTCGCATTTCCCCATCTTCATGCTGTACCGACTAATTCGATTATCCATATATTCAACACTTTGATTCGGGATGTTAAATTTCGTTAGAAAGTAAATTTCCTGACGTAAATCTGGTCGAAGTTTTTTATATATTAGTTCTCTGCCTGCTGTGGTAAAGAGTGAAAGACCTGTACTGAAGCCCATCGTGTTCTTGGTTTTCACATTGGCAAGAGGATATAAATAAACATCTGCTATTTTAAAAGTCCTGTAACCCAAACTGTAAAATTTACTGTACGTTGGCGGTGGGTTTGCAGGATGCTCGTATTTCCCGATTTGTTTGAGACGATTGTACATGAAAGCTCGCAGATCGTAGGCAAGACGTGAGAACGCAACACTAACATGTGTTGCCCGATTGAAGTAATTGTGAATGCCTAATACAAAACTATTGAAACGTGCAGCACTTAGAGCCGTAGGCGAAGTCCTCATTTTGAGAATATGTCTCTTAGCTTCGCTTTTGATTTTCTGCCTTTTGCTCGCTTTGATACCTGTGTGCGCTACTCGTTTTTGACCCTTTTTGTTCGCTCGGATTGTGAAACCAAGAAATTCTGATTCTCGTTTTCGCAAATTAATGATTTGCGATTTCTCAGGAGAGACATCGAGTTTCAGGCGATCTTTGAGATACAGAATTACCGCATGATACCACCTCTGAGCCGATCTCCAATCTCTACAAATGATTTTGAAGTCATCTGCGTAACGCACCAGATAGCCTTCTTTCAGGCTAGACCGTATTTTCGCGCGCCTTTCTCCATCCCTAGATTTGAAAGGTTGTGTCAGCGGAAAGAGTTCCCATTGACCAGCCACCCAGTGATCGAGGTCGTTCAGTACAATATTCGAGAGCAGTGTTGACAACAAGCCCCCTTGAGGTACTCCCTTTGAAGGTATCCCTTCCCCTTCGATTTCCGCTTTTAGCATTTTAGAAATGCAGGCTAGGAC
This sequence comes from Paenibacillus andongensis, assembly GCF_025369935.1. NCBI lineage: Bacteria > Bacillati > Bacillota > Bacilli > Caryophanales > Paenibacillaceae > Paenibacillus > Paenibacillus andongensis. Next base: position 7,579,211 of record NZ_CP104467.1, read on the forward strand.
CTTTCTATCTTGAATGCCCATGTTCCAAAGCTGCTTCAAAAGCAACGTATGGTTGACGTTGTCGAAGAACCCCAAAATGTCAATGTCGACTACATAATGCATCGACGCCTGATTAATGAGAAATTGAACTCTTGCCATAGCATGGTGTGTCGATCGAAGGGGTCTGAAACCATAGCTATGGTTGTAAAATTGGGCTTCAGCTATGGGCTCAAGAACTTGCTTGAAGCACTGTTGAATGATGCGATCGAGGATACACGGGATGCCAAGCGGTCTCATCTTACCGTTATCTTTTTCGATGAGCTTCCGTCTGACATTCTTGGGGCGATAGTTTTGCAGTTTGTTTTGGATTTCACTTACTAATTCGTATTCGGGTCTCTGTTCGATGTCTTTGATGGTTAATCCATCTGTTCCTGGTGTCTTTGATCCTTTATTGGACTTCATCGTACGATAAGCCAGCAAGATATTTTCTTTGGATGTGACGATCTCATACAGATGTGAGAAGGTTTCTTTGTTTGCTGATCTTTCGTGCAAATCCGTAAAAGATTCCGTCATGCCGTAATACTCCCAATTTCGTAAAGCTTGCACTGTGGCATCCCTCCTGACGAAGTGATGTCCCCACATTCCTACCTGATCGATGCAATTCACGCATGGAAAATGATCGTTCTTTTTCAATTAGACTTGGGGCTGTTCCTCCACCTCCATTACAAAGGTTTCTTCGGTCGTGCCCCTACCCTCACAAGGATAAATTCATTTCGGCCTATGCCTTATTGCAACCGTTTCGGGTAACAGCCCTTCTTGCAACGTCCCTTGCTTTCCAAGTCCCTTACAGCCTAGCTATCTTTTCTGAACTTAGGTGCTTCCTCTAAGCCTGTGAGATTGATGCCGCCTTGGTTCGGCATAGCGTATTTCATAGGAAAAAGTTTTACTTTACGCCGCTCACCCCATCGTCTGATGGTACATACGTTTCCGCATGCTCTAACTTTAGACCTGTACATTCGGAAGTTCGTCAGTTCGCTTCTATGCGAGCATTCTCACCATATCCAGTTTTTCAGCCGCGCGACATATCCGTTGGCCTACCTCTTTTTTTTTTTTTTTTCTCAAAATGGCTCTAGCCTTCGTTCTGTCGAATCTACCTGTACTTCACACCTCATGTTCTGTTAAACATGACGCGCGCAGGAGTATTGGCGGGATGGTTTAGGGATACATGGTTCCGTCATTCCCATCCTTGGTTGTAAAGTTAAGATTACTGCTGTAATCTTCTGCTTTTCGCACTGTTTAGTGCTTATGGCAGAACTTGTCGTACTTATCCGTTAGTTTAATGGAAATTCAATTTTCATACTGAACGCACCTACAGAATGAGATTATGTTCTTGTCTCCCGACAGCGGAGTGAGTTCAATTTATGCCTTCGTCCCTGCCGCTCCTGCCGCTCCTGCCGGCTGTCCGTTAAGCTAAAGAAACGAGGTAGAAGTTAGCTTTTGCATGAAATCTCTCAGGAATGTCAGCTGCTCCTGCGTATAGTCCGCCATGAAACGGGTCGCGCCCGCCTGGATTTGTTCGTCCAGCCGCTCGTGAAGCTTATAGATCGTCTCCCCCTGTGGCGTAATCGCAAAATGCAGCTCCTTCTTGTTGCCCGGAATCGTCTCGGTCACGATCAGACCGTGCGCCGCAAGACGTTTCGTCAGCTTGGATACGGTGCCTTTGGGAATGCCAAACCTGCTGGACAGCGTGATGCCGTTCGCCCGGCCGAGTTTGCCGATTGCATCCAGAACATGGAACATCATTGGCGTCATCTGGCGCAAAACAGACTGAACCTGCAGATCCGTGCATTGCCCAAGCAGCCAAGCTCTCTCCTCGTCATCCTCTTGCTGTATTTTCATCGCAAATTGTGTAAAAGCTTCGAACACTTCCCGCAATAACTGTTCATCGTGGGGCTGTGCCATGTTTCCGTGCCGCCTTTCATCCGTTTCATTTGTCCTTAGTATAGCAAACCTAACCCGAGTCCGTAAATATTGTTTTCAAGAAACAATGTTGACAGCAACTTCTTCTCATGTTATATTGTTTCCAGGAAACAATATAACAAAGGAGTGAACCGCAAATAAAAACACAACCTGCATCCACGACGAACCAAGTGCTGACTACCATCATGAATCACCGCTCAATCCGTAAATTCAGAAACGTGAAGCTGTCAACCACTCAAATAGAAACTATTGTACGAGCCGCCCAAATGGCTTCTTCCTCCAGCTTCATGCAAGCCTATTCGATTGTCGGTCTCACTGATCCCGCATTGAAACATGAACTGCGCGAGATCACGAATACGCCATATATCGAGGATAACGGACATCTGTTTATTTTCTGCGCGGACCTTCAGCGGCTGACGATCATGGGCACCGAACAGGAGAAACTGGATATGAAAATCATGCTTGAAAGCTCCGCTTTCTATCAAATCGCTGTTATTGACGCTGCACTCGCAGCCCAGAACGCCGTTCTTGCTGCGGAATCGCTCGGACTCGGTGCCGTCATCATGGGCGCAGTCAACAGGGACATTAGGCGGCTTGACGAAATGCTTGGTCTTCCCGAATACGTCGTTCCGCTCTTCGCCATCGCCATCGGCGTACCCGACCAAGAGCCGGAAGTAAAGCCTCGCCTCCCCCTCGAAGCTGTTTATTTCGAGAACCGCTACGCTTCCTTTACCGAACAGCGTGAACGGATCGAAGCTTATGACCGCGACATGAACCACTACTACCAGGCCCGCAACGAGAATAACCGCCACGCCATCTGGTCGCGGAAGCACATCGACATGTTGAAAATGAAATTCCCGCTCGGCGACATGACCGAATATTTGCGTTGCAAGGGCTTGAACGTAACCTAAGACGGGCACAACGTTAGCTTCCGTGGGAGTGTACCCCTTCGCTAAACTGTTCGCCACCTACTTGTAGAAACCGTGTTTAAGCTGGTTGAGACATAGATCTAAGCGATGCTGTGGAACTGCAAGCAGTATAGGGGTTGCCGGAAATAAACTTTGAAGGTAGAACACCGTGAATTCAATCATTGGTCTGGATATTTGCAAGGACCTTGAGCCCGTTTAACTATCAAAGGGGGTGAGAAATGCGAGTGATTTTTCCAAAAAGTCCAACGAATAGAGGACCGCCTAATCGCAAGTTCCATAATTAGCGCTTGTCACTGCTGGGAAGAATGAACCCACTCTTAGAAGCAATCATGATCTTAGGAGGCTCTTGAACATGTCAAATTCCACCCCGTCCATCAACCATACATCCATTGCGTCTACTAACGAAATCAAGCCGTTTAGAATCAATATTCCGCAGGCAGACCTTGATGACCTGCAATATCGTTTGTCACATACGCGCTGGCCGGACACTTTGCCGGACGCGGGCTGGACATACGGCGTGTCACTCACTTATGTGAAAGAACTGGTAGCTTATTGGAAAAATGAATATGACTGGCGTAAGAACGAAACTCGTCTGAATGGAATTCCTCAGTTCACAACAACTATCGATGGGGCTAATGTGCATTTCTTCCATGTCCGTTCGGCCGAACCTGATGCGCTGCCACTAATTCTCACACACGGCTGGCCGGGTTCGATCGTTGAGTTCCTGGAGCTGATCGGTCCGCTTACTGATCCTCGGGCTCATGGCGGCGATCCGGCGGATGCCTTCCATGTCGTCATTCCTTCTGTCCCTGGCTTTGGATTCTCCGGGCCGCCCCGGGATAATGGTTGGAATACGCCCCGCATCGCCAAAGCATGGGCTGAATTGATGAAACGCCTGGGTTATGAATATTACGGTGCCCATGGCGGCGATGTCGGCTCGCTGGTTTCTCGCGAAATGGGCATTCAGAAGCCTGAAGGTCTCCTCGGTGTCCATGTGCTGCAGTTGTTCTCCTTCCCTTCCGGCGATCCAGCAGAAATGGTTGACCTTTCTACTGATGATCAGAAGCGCCTCCAAGTGCTTGCGAACTTCCATGAACGGGCGGGTTACAACGCCATTCAGCAGACGCGGCCTCTGACTCTTTCTTATGGGCTCGCAGACTCTCCGGCAGGCCAGCTCGCTTGGAATGCTGAATTGTTCAACGGGTTCGGGGACGGTGTAGACGCAGTTAATCGAGATGCATTTCTGACTAACGTTATGTTGTATTGGCTGACCAATACGGCCGAATCCTCCGCTCGCTGGTATTACGAAGATGCGCATACTAAAGACAAGGCAGCACCAAAGCTGAATACGACTCCAACCGGTGTTGCCGTGTTCGCCTATGACTTCCAATCCATGAAGCGCTTCGCCGAGCGAGACAATACCAACATCGTGCAATGGTCTGAGTTCGAACGCGGTAGCCATTTTGCTGCCATGGATGCGCCTGACCTTCTGACGATCGACCTACGGAATTTCTTCCGTCGTTTCCGCTAGGATAAATGTCGCTGTTTTAACACTGACAGGGCCTTCTCTAAATAAAAACGTCATTCTAACTGAAAAGGCTGCCGATCTATTTGATGTCGGCAGCCTTCATCTTGATGATTATTGAACTCCCGTTTCCGTTAGCTCAATAGCCAAATGAATTACAACTCGTTATTTCTCCCAAAGCTCGACCAGCCGACCTTCAGGATCTTCAATCCAAATAAACTTTCCATATTCACTAATCTCTTTTTTCTTTGCAAGAGGTACACCAATATGTTCAAGATGCTCAATAGTCTCGTTTAGATTATCTACTTGGAAATTTAACATCACTTGTTGTTCTGTTGGAAAGTAACTGTCATTCTCGGTAAAGAAAGAAAAGATAGTCTCATTTCCTAATTGGGGTTTTATCATAGTCCCATTCCAATTTTCTATTTCAATCTTCAACACTTCACTGTACCATTTTTTTGTAACTTCAAGATTCTTAGTTCTCCAAAATATTCCTCCGAAACCTTTTATCATCGTATCTAACTCCTGTCTGTCATCAAATTTTTAGCTATCCGATTACATTAGATATTCGAGATTAAAATTTAAGTTCCTTTTCAACTATACTGCCCTTTAACGTAACGAGGCCACCGCATGAGTCTACATAACATCACTAGGGCGAAATTTTCAAAATCTGCCGGATAATCGGCGTAATTCCACTGACCATAAACTCAATGGCAATCACCATAACAATGAGTCCCATTAAACGCATCAGCACATTATTGCCTGTTGGCCCAATCCAACGATAAATAGCAGTTGAATGAACAAGAACAATGTATGTAAGCAACAGTACAACCGCAATGACAACGATTAATATAATCTTTTCCATAAAATTTGTCGTAGATTCCATAAGAACAATGCCATTTGTAATTGCGCCAGGACCACAAATCATTGGAATAGCCAATGGCGTAATGGAAATATCATTGACATATGTATCGACATCCGCTTTGTCAACCTTTGTACGAACAAGCCGTGCCTGAAGCATATCCTGTCCCATTAAAATAAAGATAACCCCACCGACAATCTTTAAACTGTTAATTGAGATGTTAAAAAAGTGAAATACCCATTCACCCGTAGTTGAAAAAATGAGCAATGTAAAAAATGAAACAACTACTGCTTTACGAGCCGTATAGACTTTCTTCTGTGCTTCAAGATCGGCTGTCATCGACATAAAAATTGGCATGATGGCAAGTGGATTAATAAGTGTGAAGAATGAAGTGAGGCTCAGCAATAAAAATGATGTGTAAAGATCCATGTTGTATCCCCTGACTTGTTAATGTATGAATAGACAAGCATTACCTATTATACCCCCAGAACGGTTTAATGAGGACGATTTATTTCAACCACTTCAACAAGAATAAAATTGAATAATTTGCCAAATGTGATATCATTGTAATATCATAAAATAGGAACTGCCACAAGATGATGAACGAAAACTGCTTTGATCAAAAAAATAAGGAGTGAAGCCAAATGGTGAGTCAAAGTTCAATCACGGCTATGATCGTTCAGGTTATTCTAGGAATTGTAATTTCTTTCTCCCTGCTCATTTATTACCGCAGAACGCTTAAGATTTCTTACCGTGCAGTCGGTGTCGGAATTCTTATCTTTATCGTTTTCTCACAGATATTGGAGCAAGTGCTGCATGGCTATATGTTTTCAGGCAACCAAACAACGGCTGCGTGGCTGAAAAATCCTTGGATGACCGCCGTTTACGGTGGATTGGCTGCAGGTATATTTGAAAACGTAGGACGTTGGCTAGGCTTCTCGTTTCTATTGAAAAAGCGCCAAGAGCGCAAAGACGGTATTGCTGTAGGCATAGGCCATGGCGGTATCGAAGTATTGATAATAAGCGTCGGTATGGGCATACTGGGGCTCGTTTTAGCAACAATGATTAACGCAGGAACCTTCGAGCAGGCCTTTGGCGCCCAAGCACCATCTGAGCAAATTGCTCTGTTCCAAGGTCTCAAAGACCGAATGATTCATACACCCCAAAGTGAATATTGGTTAGGCGCGTTCGAGCGCATCCCGGCGATATTTATCCAAATTGCACTTTCATTAATTGTTTTGTACGGGATTCGAACACGAAAGGCCGTGTACTTGCTTTATGCGGTTTTGATTCATGCTCTAATCGATTTTTCTGCAGGTCTGTTCCAAGCTAAAATATTACCATTGTCGGTAGTTGAATGTATCGTGTGGGTGTGCGGTCTCGGTGCCGTAATCGTGATTGTGAAGTCAAAAGAATGGTTTGCCAAATTGGCGCCTTCTTAAAAAAATAAACATCCCATTCCTCTAAGGTAGAGAAACGGGATGTTTTTTGTTCTCTTTGGGGATTTAGTCATTCGGAGTTACCCTTTTAGGGAATCCGCTTTTTTGATGGATATCGCTTCTATTCTTTGTCAATCAATCTGTTCGTATGTCATCACCTGTTTGAGCACGCAATGGAACAGCCTTGCCAACTCTGAAAACGTAAAAACTAATCACAACAATACCTAAGAATACGATTCCGGAAATAAGTGAGATGCGAGTGTCATCATTAATCCACATACCAACCAATACCATAAGCAAAAAGGCAATGGTTACATAGTTTGTCACTGGGGCGAGAGGCATTTTGAACGGATGATTATCCAGTTCAGCTCCCTTTACTTTTCTGAATTTCATTTGACTGATCAGAATAACAAACCATGGTACCATACCGGGAAGTACGCTGGCGCTGTACACATGGACAAACAGATTTTCCGGTGCAATATAGCTTAAGATCACGCCAATGCCCAATCCCACGAGCACACCAATTGTTCCAAGCAGGGGCACGCCGTTATGGGATAGCTTCGTAAATATTTTCGGTGCCTGTCCATTTACTCCTAATGTATAAAGCATGCGCCCTGCGCTATAAATCCCACTATTACATCCTGACATGGCAGACGTGATGACGACAAAGTTGATGATCCCCGCCGCTGCAGTAATACCAATTTTCGCAAATGTTGCTACGAATGGGCTGCCGATTGCCTGCAATTCATTCCAAGGGTAAACCGTTACAATCACAAAAATCGCGCCGATATAGAAGATCAAAATACGCCAAATAATACTTTGAGTCGCACTCATTAACGTTTTTTGTGGGTTTTTGGCCTCGCCCGCAGTAATCCCGATAAGTTCGACGCCTTGATAAGCCCCAATCACCAGTGAGAGTGCAAAGAAAAAGCCTGACCAACCACCGGTAAAGAAGCCCCCATGTCGCCATAGATTAGACAACCCGATAGCGTTGCCTCCGTTGCCAATCCCAAAGAAAATCACGCCAATCCCTGCAACAATCATCAAAATGATGGTTACGACTTTAATCATGGAAAACCAAAACTCAAATTCACCGAATGATTTAACAGAGAAAAGGTTGGCTGCACCGAGAATCACCATTGCGATAATACCTGGTATCCACGCGGGTAGATCCGGAAACCAGTACTTCATATAGGTTCCAACAGCAATAATTTCCGCCATCCCGACAACGACCCACTGGAACCAGTTGCTCCAAGCTGTCGTATATCCTGCCAAAGGATGAATGTACTTATAGCCAAAAGTCGCAAATGACCCCGTACTCGGTTCTACGTACTGCATTTCCCCCATTGCACGCATAATGAAAAATATAAAAACCCCTACAATTGCATACGCAAGCATAACTGATGGACCTGTCCATTTTATCGTGCTTGCAGAACCCATAAATAACCCAACACCGATTGTACCGCCCAAAGCAATCATCTGAATATGACGCGCTTCGAGACCCCTCTTCAATTCTTTGTTTTTCACTTCAGTCCCTCTTTCTCTCCGCTGCTCTTAGCTGTTTTCTGGATAAACTGAAATGCTCACAATGATAAGTGGCTACCGGTTTATGTGTAAGCGCTCTCCATATCATTATGCTTCTTAATAAACATACTTAGTTTCCAGAAAGATTATCATCTAACCTGAGTTACTTAACTGACGAAGTATATTGTAATATTTTTTTCTGATGAAAACAAACAACTCCGACGAAAATTAAGAGCACCCGTTTGGGACGCCCTTAATATTAGATCGCCTATTCGTAATACTTGAAAAAAAATTTAATTGCGCCTTTGCTTGCTTAATATTGTCCTTTAATTACGAAAAACGAGCCCCGAATTGTTCCAGCTAATTTAGACTTCTGCCTAGCAAACTTAAACTTCCCTTCTAACTCCTTTGGTACCTCCATCCCCTCAGAAAGCTTAAAACCAACAGCCCGCTTCTTAGGGTCATCAACCGTATACATGACATTGATCGCAAGACCATCTTCATAAAAGACGTAAGTAAATTGGATATTTTCCACTTGAAAACGTGCCGTTTCTAAAGGTTTGGCCGCAAATTCAATATCACGTTCTTTCAAAATTCGGTTCGCATAATCAAGGCTCTCCTGACTTTCACTAGCGGGTACAACCGTAAATTCATGCTTGTATTTGTTCATGAAGTAACGGGCTTCATTAGCGCGTAAACCAGCAAGCGCTTCTGCTACAGGTGAAGACTCTAAACCAACCGTAGACACATTTTTAAAATCAACAATATACGACATTTCCATCCCTCGTTTTCTCTCATTATTTCTTATCTACCAAATATTATACCAAAAATGATTCAAGAGAACATTTTGACTTGCAAATTTGTTGGTTTGTTAAATCGTGTTCATATCGGATAATTTCCGACTTAGAAGTTTACTTTTGAGAATCAAGAATAAACATAGATGCATCTTGTCCCATGAATATTTTACTTCCAGTATAAAAAGTTTTGGATTGAATATCCCTATATCCTATTTTAGACATAATGTCAGTCAGCTCATCTTGATAAAATCCGTTATGAACGATATCTGACACTATTTTTTCATTTTTATTAAAATCTACGATTAGTAAATGTCCTCTTTCATTCAGAACATCAAATAACCTTGATAAAAGGAATTCAACATCATGAATATGAAGCAGAACCTGAGCCATAAAAATATAGTCAGCATGAAAATCCGCTAGACCTTCCTTTTCAAAATCAAAGCACAATGTATCTACATTCTGAATATTAAAATCAGAAATTTTTTGCTTTATTTGATCGATCATGTTTGGTGAGGTATCCAGAAAAAGCATAGAATTAAAATCATTTAACAAGTGCATTCCGACAAGACCAGTTCCACAACCAAAATCAATAGCATGCTTACTTTTAGCGTCAACTAAATATTCACGAATGGCATCTGATGATACCTTTGCAATTTGGATTCTTTCAGGAGTGTCATACATTTTAGCTATCATTTCAAACTTATCCGTATTTCCCATTAGTATCTCTCCTAACTGCCTTAATAAAAAACCTGATTACTAAAAAACTTCCCCTTGTAGGCGGAGCATCAGTCCATCGCGTCGCGTTTGTGGAATATGAAGTTTGGTACTCAGGATCATGCTTCGGCACCTCGATTCTAGCTGTTAACAGCTTATCTTCATTATATCGGATTCTAAATAGTTATCGCTCAAGGATATTCTCCCCTTGGGGAGGATCTCAGCGGGAAAGGAATAATATTTCGCCTCACTTATGATAAGGTTCTCCCTGGAACGGTTCCCCATAACGTGGTCAACGACAAAAAGGATGCTCCACCAGAGTCATCCTTTAGCATCTAAATAATAAATTAAAAAGGGTCATCTAACCGTATAAATGACATTGATAGCAAACCGTTTCTTTTTAAATAGAATTACCCATTTACGAAAGAAACGGTCTGTTACATTTGGTTCAAGGAAGCGGCCCCAGATTGTCCCAAGTCCTCCTGCTTTTCCCCTCAAGTATGGTTTACTTAATTACGACATATTCCAAGTTCACCAACTTGGCGTAGGTTACGATTTGGTCTGTCGTCAGGTTCAAGGAAACGACGGTATGGTGGCCGCCGCCATTCTCGATCCAAGCTTTCACCCCATCCTGGAAGTTCGGTTTCACCGTCCATAGGACGCGAGCGACAGGAAGGTTAGGAGCCGGAACCGTCGGCTCGAATGCGGAAACCTCATTGATCAGCAATTTATAATGAGTGCCGAAGTCAGCCATGGATACGACGACGCCTTCGCCGGCTTTGCCGTCGAATACGAGGCGCGCTGGATCTTCACGGCCGCCGATGCCGAGAGCGGAAACAATGATTTTCGGCTTGTTGCTTGCCAAAGACGGATCTACCTCTAGCATATGGGATTGCAGGATGGCTTCCTGACCGGCTGCCATCTCGTAAGTGTAATCCTCCATGAAGCCCGTGTTTTGATTGCGGCTCATCACTTTCATCAAGCGATCGAGCGCGGCCGTCTTCCAGTCGCCTTCGCCGGCAAAGCCGTAGCCTTGCGCCATCAGACGTTGGACGGCAAGACCAGGAAGCTGTTTCATGCCATGCAAATCTTCGAAGTTCGTCGTGAAGGCATTATAGCCTTTCTCGTCGAAGAAACGTTTAAGAGCGATTTCATAGCTCGCTTGGACTCTGACGCTTGCTTCCCAGGCTTCTTTGCTATTCGTACCGTAATCGAATTCGTAGAGCTCCGCATACTGGCCCATCAGATCATCGATTTCCTGCTCATTAACAGCATTCACGTATTGCACGAGGTCGCCGATGCCAAAGTAGTCCACGGTCCATCCGAATTGAATTTGGGCCTCGACCTTGTCGCCTTCCGTTACGCCTACGTTGCGCATGTTGTCGCCGAAACGGGCGACTTTGATGTTGAAGCTTTCGTTATAAGCAACCGCTACGTCCATCCAATCCGCAATTTGCTGCTGCACTTCCGGACGTTCCCAGTAGCCTACGACGATTTTGTTTTGTTTCTTCAGACGGGCATTGATGAAGCCGTATTCGCGATCACCGTGAGCGGCCTGGTTCAGGTTCATGAAGTCCATATCGATCGTTGCCCAAGGAATACTTTCATTGAACTGAGTCGCCAAGTGAAGAAGAGGCTTCTGTAGTAATTTCGTACCGCGAATCCACATTTTCGCAGGCGAGAACGTATGCATCCATGTGATGACACCCGCTACTTCGTCGCGATAGTTGACCTCTTTCATGATGCTTGTAATTTTATCCGCGCTTACTGCCAGGTCCTGCAAGACAAGTGGGTAAGGGAGCACACCGCTATTATTCAAGGCATCAGTCATCGTCTGCGCGTGAGCCTTTACTTCAGCGAGCGCTTCTTCCCCATACAGATGCTGCGAACCTACGACGAACCAAAACTGTTTAGCTGCTGTTGTTGACATCTTAATCATCCTCTTTTCTATATTTTATAATGGCTAAGGCTATTACTTCTGCCCGTAGTAGGCATCTTTCCCGTGTTTCCGAAGATAGTGCTTATCCAGAATGCCTTGCGGCAGTTCTTTGGCAAAATTGTTCAATTGCCGTGCATATAGATTCATTTTGCACACTTCCTCCAGCACGACGCTGTTCACGACCGCCGACTTCACGTCTTTCCCCCAAGTGAAAGGCGCATGTCCCTGGAGCAGGACGGCCGGGATCGCCATGACATCCAATCCGCGCTTCTCGAACGTTTCGATAATAACGTGACCCGTCTCCGCTTCGTATCCCCGGTCAACCTCCTCTTGGTTCAAGAACCGTGCGCAAGGCACGGTGCCATAGAAGGTGTCCGCATGCGTCGTTCCCATTACAGGTACATCGAGTCCCGCTTGCGCCCAGATAGTTGCCCAGGTCGAGTGAGTATGCACGATGCCGCCGATTTGCGGATAATGTTTGTACAACACGGCGTGAGTCGCGGTATCGGAGGAAGGTCTCATCTCTCCCTCGACCACCTTACCGTCGAGATCCACAACGACCATGTCGCTCGGTTTCATCTTCTCATAGCTAACTCCGCTCGGCTTGATCACGAACAGTCCGCTTTCCCGATCGACGGCGCTCGCATTGCCCCAAGTGAATTTCACGAGTCCGTGCTTCGGCAAATCCAGATTCGCTTGGTATACCTCTTCTTTCAGTTGTTCTAACAACGTTAGTCCCTCCCGTTCTCTAACAGATGGTCTACAGCGGCTTGTTCGATGGCGAGCCCTGCTTGGTATCGTTTGATGAATGCTTGGAACCCTTTGACATCCGCTCTATCCGGAGCAATCTCCTGTCCTTCGGCATCTTTGAAGACTTTCTGCTCGAGGAAGTCCTCCAGGCTCTCTTCTTGACCCTTGTTGGTCATATAAGAAGCCAAAAGCGCCATGCCCCATGCCCCGCCCTCGCCGGCCGTGGACATGACCGAGATCGGTACGTTCAGCGCAGCGGCTAAAGCTTTTTGTCCAACGACAGGGGTTTTGAAGAGGCCGCCATGAGCCAAGATGCTGTCGATGGCCACCTTTTCGTTTTCGGTCAAAATGTCCATACCGAGCTTCAACGCTCCGAAAGCAGTGAATAGGTGGGTTCGCATGAAATTAGCCAGATTAAAGTTGCTTTCAGGCGAGCGAACGAACAACGGCCGGCCTTTGTCGATTCCCGTAATGTTTTCGCCCGAAAGATAACCGTAGCTAAGCAAACCGCCGCCATCCGGGTCGGCTTCCAATGCCTTATTCAACAGCACGCTGAACAATTTGCCGGAATCCAAGTTGTATCCCATGGCTTCGGAGAATTCACGGAACAATCCCATCCAGGCGTTGAGATCGCTGGAGCAGTTGTTGGCATGCACCATGCCAACCGGACTTCCGTTCGGCGTCGTTACCATATCGATCTCCGGATAAACCTTGGATAATGCTTTCTCCAATACAATCATTGCAAAAACGGAAGTGCCCACGGAGATGTTTCCCGTACGCTTCCTGACGCTATTCGTCGCAACCATGCCTGTGCCGGCATCGCCTTCCGGAGGACATAGCGGAATGCCGGACTGCAGATCCCCGGCCGGGTCCAGAATGGCGGCTCCCGCCACCGTTAATTCGCCAGCTTGCTCGCCGGAGAGATACACTTTAGGAAGAAGATCCTCAAGCTTCCACGGATAGTCTTTGGCCGCGATTAATTCATTGAATTGCTTGACCATCGTTGGATGGTAATTATGGGTTGACTCATCTATAGGGAAGATGCCGGAAGCATCTCCAATGCCGATCACTTTATTGCCGGTCAGCAGATAGTGGATATATCCGGCCAACGTCGTTACAAAATCAATGCGAGGAACATGCTCCTCTTGGTTTAATATGGCTTGGTGCAAATGGGCGATACTCCAGCGCTCGGGGATATTAAATTGGAACAAGTCCGTTAATTCCCTTGCTGCCGCACCGGTTGTTGCATTGCGCCAAGTCCGAAACGGTACTAGAAGTTCACCCGTGCTATCGAATGCCATATAGCCGTGCATCATAGCGGAAAACCCGATTGAACCGACGGTCCGGAGGATGACTCCATAATTACGTTCCACTTCCTGCTTCATTTCACGATAAGCGGTTTGAAGGCCTGTTATAATATCCTTCTGGTTGTATGTCCAATATCCGTCTTTCAACAGATTTTCCCACTCAAAGCTTCCCGATGCGACGGTCTCGAAACGACGATCGATCAGCACCGCTTTGATCCGCGTAGATCCGAATTCGATACCCAGCGAAGTTTCTCCCTTGGTTATCGCTTCTTTCACTTCGACATGATTCATGCTCGCGTATCCCCTCTCTGTTCGTGGGTTGCACAGAAATTAAATCGCTTATATCGCGATCTAATTTTGTGATTTAACCCCACCGATTACGATTCCTATACTAGCTGCTTCCCATCGAATCCGTCACTGGATGAGACAACCGGAAGATTTCGACCGAAAGAAGGCGCTTTCTCTTACTGACAGCCTTAGTATAATTTTTGTACGTACATTTGTCAATATAGTCTAATAGTTATACTAACATAAGTTACTGTGTCGTTTTTATTCGTCTGATCATGGTGTCTTTCTAAGGAAAAGCATGGAATTTGTACTGTCGAAATCATAAATAAGCATAACTTCATTTGCAATTCATGCAATATATGCTAGAATATGTACGTACAACTTTTTGAACAACGATGAAAGAAGTGGATTGCATGAAGCCAAAGTACCAGCTCATTATTGATGATATCAAAAGTTATATCCTCTCTGGAACATACAAAGCAGGTGAGAAAATCCCTTCGGAGTACGTTTTGCAGGAAAACTATAACGTTAGCCGGCAGACGGTTCGAAAGGCCATTCTGGAGTTATCGAACGAGGGGTTCCTGCGAAGCGAGAGGGGATCCGGCACATACGTCAGCAACCAATATCGATCCAGAACGAGTGCAAATACCATGAATAAAACGATCGGCGTCATCACGACCTATATCTCGGATTACATCTTCCCCTCCATTATCCGCGGCATTGAAAGCCGATTAAATGAAGATAACTATTCCTTGCTGTTAGCTAGTACAAATAATGATATCTCCCAGGAAAAAAAGGCGTTGGAAATGATGCTATCCTACGGCGTGGATGGACTGATTATAGAACCTACTAGAAGCAATGTATTCAACCCCAATATCGCTTACTACCTGTCTTTTAAGGAGCAGGAGGTTCCGTTCGCGATGATCAATGCCTATTATGAAGAGCTGGAAGTTCCTTTCTTCTGTCTTGATGACGTGCAGTCCAGCTATCTCGCAACACGTGAGCTGATTGCTAAAGGACATACCCAGATTGGCATCATCGCGAAAATGGATGATTTGCAAGGGAAGTATAGAATGAAAGGATTTATTAAGGCTCTTGGTGAAGCCAAATTACGGTTCCAGCAAGAGCATGTGCTTTCTTTCGATACATCAACAAAGTCAGACCTGTCCGCTAACTTGGAAGTATATCTGAACGACAATCGGGATGAATTGACTGCGCTTGTGTGTTACAACGACGAGGTAGGCTTAGAAGTTGTACATGTCTGCAGAAAACTGGGAATTTCCATTCCGGACGAGCTATCTATCATTGGGCAGGACAATTCATATATCGCCAAAAACGCGAATATCAAACTAACGACGCTGACGCACCCCCAAGAACAAATGGGACGCGACGCAGCGGACTGGGTCATTAAGAATTTACAAGGCAAAAAAGACTTGCCCACCAACACCTACTACCAGCCCGTATTAATTGAGGGGGAAACCGTAAAAGCGATCAAAGTGGAATAGTCACGGCGAAATGTGTGAAGGAAAAGCCGGAATTACAGAAGTGATCAAACTGACCCCGGCTTCTCTGATGCTTCCCGAGTCCCTCAAGGAAAACGGGCCATCCCAACGGATAGCCCTAAAAATTATGATGCCTTTGCTTGAATCAAATAGTAAAACCCTGTCGTTTTTATTCCCTTTTCGCTGGCGTGTTTTTCAAATTGTGAAACGATCTGAGTGTAGCATTCTTCTCTAACAAATTGCCTAAATCCATCACTCTGCCCGAAGCAAACCATTTCGAACACATCTTCAGGTGTTGGGAGCCATACAGTTTCTTTCAAGACAGACATTTCAATGTCAGTTAGACCGCTCGTTTCTAACCTCTCTTGAATCTTATCAAGTATCGGGGTGCCTATCGAAGGTGAAGCGAATAATCCCGGAAAGTATACCCCATGTTCTGCTCCTTCGCCATTTCCGTCACCGGGATGAAACAATAGTAGCGTTCCACCGGGCCGAACAACTCTGTTTCCTTCCTTGTACCAGCTAGTCGGTCCCTTCTTGGTATAGGCTATATCAAAATAATCATCAGGAAAAGGCAATCCAACATGAGTGCGCCCTACTACGTACCGGACATTTGATTTCCGATTTCGATTAGCTGTGGCAATAAACCCCTCCGTCATGTCATATCCGACAATTTCTTCCGCGTGCTTAGCCCATTGAACGGTATATTCTCCATGACCGCAACCAACTTCCAGTACCTTTCCATGTAACAAAGAAGAAAGCTTTTCACTCAAAATGTTTTCCGCAGCTTGACCCTCATAAGTATGACTCCAAGAGTATTCGTATTTTCCCGTCTTGGCTGCTAATTGATTGCACCATTCTAGTGTTTGTCCTCTCAGGTATTCTGGATGCTTTGTCAAATCAGGAAACATTTGTTGCAAACACCTCCAACATGAGATTTGCCGGCCAGCATGATAAAGATACAGAATTTTTTTTCAAAATAAAGCGAGTTATATTAACGTTAAAATTTGATTTTTATGGTGATTGTCATGATCGTTAAATTCGTGAATGATGTAAAGCAAGGAATAAGGTGTGCCGGCGTGCGGGCAAGTTTCTACTCCGTTCACTGTAACATGTTTAGCAACAACGTCAGGCTCGGATAACAGTATTTCAACCAACTGAAGACGGGTTTGCTTAAATTCATCGAGCAGACGATCTTTAGAAATTCCCAATCTGGCATATTCATAAGCCATTTTGTTAAACGAATCGAAATCTGGAAATACCATTCCTTCCCCATTTTTAATCGCTGGGATAATCGAAGAGATGAGGTAAGCATCCCAATTTTGTAGATGCGAAATAATTTCTCCTAATGACGCTTTTCCTTCTGCAATCGGTCGTAACCATATGGTATCTTCAACTTCACGTAAGGTATCCGTCCACTCTGTAAATTCTTTATACCGAAGAATCGTATTTTGGTCCAAACTTATCATTGTAACCTCCACTATTATTGGTATAATAATCCATTTCCGCCAACGTCACATCGGTAATGAACGAGAACATCCGTTGGAACTGATACGACGAACAGCACGCCATGCGGGCCACTGTGCCCAACTCGATCTCTTCAGGCAGATTGTCTTCAATATAGTCAATCGCCCGATTCATCCTCTCAAGCCACTCCATCTCAATCCCTCCTCTCGAGTTCAAGTATAGGCAGATCGAAAAATAGCTTCGCAACAATTTGTGCCAAAAGATGTTGCTTATCCCTACGCCCCAGGGAGTTCTATGAAAAACTTGCCCTCACTTGTGATACGGTTCCCCCCGATTTATCCGCATCGCGCGATAAATCTGCTCCACCAGGACCAGCCGCATCAGCTGGTGCGGCAGCGTCATGCGGCCAAAAGACAGCCGTATATCCGCACGGCGCAGCAGCTCGCTGGATAGCCCCAGCGAGCCGCCGATCACGAAGGCCACCTGGCTCCGCCCATAGGTGGCCAATTTATCGAGCGAGCCCGCCAGCTGCTCGCTCGTCCACATCTCGCCGTCGATGGCCAGCGCCACGACGTACACGTCCGCGCCGAGCTTGGCTAACAGCCGCTCGCCCTCCTTCACACGCACCTGCTGTTCCTCAGCAGGGCTCATGTTCTCGGGTGCCTTTTCATCCGGCACCTCTATCATTTGCACCTTGGCATACGGCCCAAGGCGCTTCACATACTCCGCGATCCCGTCCACGAGATAGCGCTCCTTCAATTTCCCTACGGTTAATATCTGTATATGCATAACCGACAATCTCCCCTCATTTGATCCATTGGATAAAATACAATCAAATCAAGCTAATACACCTTATTTGCCCGTTTTCATTGGAGCAAATCCAACAGAATGCTCCAAAATCAGCTCTTTTGAGCCATTTCCTCAAATTCTACTGTATAAAATCCAATGGAACTAATCCCAACCGCCGATGTCATGAGACATCATTGGAATATATCCAATCAAACTCGTCCGGTCCGAGTTGATCGACCCGCTTCAATCCAAACAAAAAAGGAAGGCCTCCGCCTCCCTCATACAACTAGAAATCGCGCTAACTCCTTGCAGTGCTCGCAGTGCGTCGGTGGCTCCCAACTAGCGAAGTGGGTCTTCTGCAGATCCACAATGTCCGGAGCCTCCTCATACTCATCAACAAACTCATCAATCGCGATTTCCACATGATCTTTACAAACTACGTGCATGCAAGTACCTCTCATCCGCAATGTTTCTATCCACGCAT
Source organism: Paenibacillus andongensis (assembly GCF_025369935.1). Classification (NCBI taxonomy): domain Bacteria; kingdom Bacillati; phylum Bacillota; class Bacilli; order Caryophanales; family Paenibacillaceae; genus Paenibacillus; species Paenibacillus andongensis. The sequence goes on from NZ_CP104467.1 coordinate 7,597,486, forward strand.
ATCTTATATCTCTTCAAATATCACTTATCACTTATCACTTATCACTTATCACTTATCACTTTTCACTTATCATTCATCATTCATCATTCATCATTCATCATTCATCATTCATCATTCATCATTCATCATTCATCATTCATCATTCATCATTCATCATTCATAATTCATCATTCATAATTCATCACTTATCTTTGATCACTTAGCACTTCAATACAATCACTCATCACAATCACTTATCCATCGCTTCAACCAAAGTAACCACCGCATTCAGCTTCTTACCGCCGCGGTAATAAACCACGCTGACTTTATCGCCAATCTTCTTCTCATTGTACAAATATTTCCGCAACGAGATCGTACTGTCAATCTTGCGGTCATCCAATTGGACAATGACATCCTGCGCTTTGAGGCCCGCTTCTTTGGCAGGTCCCGACACATCGAAGACGATAACTCCAGTCTTCACATCTGCAGGGAGCTTTAATACATCCGTCCCTTTAAAAGCTTGCAGTTCCTGCGTCGAAACACCTATCAACGGTCTTTTCACCTTGTGATCCTTGATCAAACTCTCAATAATCGGCTTCACACTATTAATTGGAATGGCAAAACCTAACCCTTCCACGCCCGTATCCGATATCTTCATGGAATTGATTCCGACAACCTTGCCCTCGATATTCACCAGCGGTCCGCCGCTGTTCCCTTGGTTAATAGCCGCATCCGTTTGGATAACGTCCATCTCCCAGTCGTAATCGGTTCCTTCACGTGACAGTGAAACTGGTATCGTTCGTTTCGGCGAAGAAATGATGCCTTGGGTAACGGTTGGCGAGAATCCAAGTCCAAGCGGGTTGCCTACTGCAATCGCCATTTCCCCTGCTCGCAGCGTTTCGGAGTCACCGAATTCAGCAAGCACCTTGATGTCTTTTCCATCCGCTTCCAGTAAGGCTAGATCCGTAATCCGATCCCGACCAATTAGGGTTGCTTTGCGATGCTCACCTTGGAAATTAACAATTTCGAACTGGTTCCCGTTCTCAACAACGTGACTATTCGTTACAATTCGAACTTTATCACCATTCCGTGCGAAAATAACACCCGAGCCAATCCCGAGTCCGGTCTCTTGCCCTTTATCATCTTTCTTCGAGGAAATAACGCTGACCACGGCAGGTTTTATTTTCTCCGTTGCCGCCACAACGGAATCGTTGCTGTTCATCGGATGCGCCTCGGCTTTTGCCGCAGAAGCTGGTATTGCTAACGCAGTCCCAGATGGATCACTTTTCCCGAAGCTAGCTACTATTCCGACCAGCAAAAGCATGGCTAACGCTCCGCCAACTCCAGCAATGAGGGCCACATTCCGTCTGCGGCCCGCGAAGCTTGTGAATGCCCCTGTCCCTTTGGGACGCCAAGTATCCTGGCGCTGTTTGGACCTTTTGGTGGAATAAAAATCATCATCAAACAAACTCATATCGGGTCCCTCCTCGCTGACGGGGGTTAAGCTATGCCGCTCTCGCCTCGGATAATTGTTATCTAAATTTTTTCAATCTCGCCCTAGATTGTTTATTGTTAACTTTAGATTGTTTCTCGATCTCGCCTTAAAATGTTTAATGTTATCTCTAGATTGTTCTTTCAATCTAACCTTATATTTTTCAATAATAGGAATGTTTCCTTCACTTCTTGCCTACAATAATAGTAAACCAAATCTCTTAACGAAATACTAGAGTTAACTGAAAAATTAAATCAGACAAATAAAGGAGAATGCCAGAATGAACCGGATTCCTTCCCATTTTGATGAAATAAACATGATTGGTAAGCTCGCTGACCTCAAAGACAGCCACTACCACCAGTCCCTCGTCCTCTCATCTCTCATTCAAGTTCTGATCGATAAGGGTCTCATCACCGCGCAGGAGATCCAGCTCAAATCCAAAGAGCTCGACGCCGCGCTTACTCCGAATCCAATACATCCCATTTCGTAGAGCGGTCAAAATATGTATCCATCAGCCGCAGCTGTTTAGCTTCAGGGGCACGCTCTTGTACTATGTTATTCACCGTTAGCCTGGCCAAATCCATTAAATTATGGTCACGGCTCAAATGCGCCATATAGACCGACTTCGTCTTGTGCGTCAACACGTCACAGAGCGCTTCCCCTGCGGCTTCATTGGATAAATGCCCCTTGTCTCCAAGGATACGTCGCTTAATACTCCATGGATAGTGCCCCACGCGCAGCATGTCCACATCGTGATTCGTCTCCAGTACCAAGCTATCTGAATCCGCAATTTTTTCTTTGACCTTCTCACTCATATATCCCAAATCCGTTACTACACTTAACTTCTGTTCCCCTTCATAAAAGCAGTACCCCACCGGCTCCGCTGCATCATGTGAGATTCCGAATGATTCAACTCGCAGCGTGCCGAATTCCTCGACACCTCCTGTTTCCATGACCCTCTTGTTGCCTTCTGCGATCACACCGATTTGACGGTCCAGCTCTACCCAAGTCTTTTCATTCGCGTAGATAGGCAAGTCATATTTGCGAGCTAGCGCCCCCAGCCCTTTAATATGATCCGAATGCTCATGTGTGACCAGAATGGCATCAATACTGCTCGCCTCGAGCTCACGTTCCTTCATTAACAGCTCCATCTTCTTGGCGCTAAATCCAACATCAATCAGCACCTTGATTTCACCATTATCAACCACTGTTGCATTACCCGTCGAACCGCTCGACAGTACCGTAAACCTCATACCCATCTTCCCTACTCCTCTATGCTTACAAGTCATCCATCTAGCCGTCCATTGTTGACTATCCCATTTGCCTACTTCTTATCCGTACTCTTATCCCCGTTTTTATCAGGATTCTCCGATGTTTTCGCACCATCCGCTTGTGTACCGAATGGAGCCAATTCAGACCCTTTCTGCGGAGACTCAACCGCTCCATTGAAAGCTTGCAAATAATAAATATCTCCGTTATCGATCGTAATCCGCCAGTGCGGAAACATCGGTTGCGTTTCTGAATTATACGGCTGCCCGTGATACCCTAGTCTGACTTCTGTAATAATGGCGCCATCACTCAAATAGTTGTCCACTAAGCTGCGAACAGCTAACTGAGCGGGGATCAGCTTCTGCTCACCCTGCTCTACTCCTGATTCTACTTCAACATAAGCTTGGCGGTAACTGGTAATTTCTCCGTTTTTCTCACTCAGTTCTACTCTCACATCGAAGAGAGGAATCTTGCCATATAGCTGCGTGAAAACATACACACCATTTCGACTAACCGCCGAATCCAATTGGTATAGACCAAAATTCGGAATCTCCGATTGCGCTTGAACTTCTTTACTAGCCCCTTTACCAAGAAGATTACTCATGTTAATGGGTGTTTTCAGCGTCTTCAGCTCACTGGGCTTCATATTATCGTCGTACTTCACCGTTATGACTTTCATCTTCGGTTGATCTGTCGGCAGCTCATCCGTTAACCTTATATTTTTGCTTCGGAGCGCGTTATTTAGCTCTTCTACGGCACTTGATGTGTCCAAAGCGATTTCCGTCTGATTGGAACGATTGGTGGACCAAAGTTGGAAACCAAGAATCAAATTCAACATCAAAAAGGAACAAATCAAAATCGTTTTAGCCCGACTCCAATTCATGACCTCACCAACCTTTCCTCAGAAATGGAACATGCCTACTCCACAAAATCGTACGTGCCATCACGCAGTTCAATAGCCCAAGTTGCTGTCAATACAAGCGTCTTATCCGTTATTACCGGACGATACGCTGGGAAAATAGACACGATACTAGAACGCTTCTGGTAATACTGCAGCCTTCCTTCCAAAGCTTCACCAGACATGATTTCGAAATCACGCCGCTGTACCGTCTTCAGATCGGGAATAATCATCGACCTCTCGAATCCGGATATAATCCCCTTCTGAACCTGCATTTTCATAGATCCATAGCCTTCAGTCTGCGGCGTAATAATCGGTAAGGATTCATAGTACTGCCGGAATGTGAACGAGTGATTATCGATTAACTGCTTCTGCGGCGTGCGAGAAACCATATATTTCCCATCCCAGCCAATATGCTGATTAATAAATTTAATACCTGCCTGCAAGTCATCCAATACCTCAGTTTTACTTTCTACGGGTGCAACAGGATCCGAATACGTAACCCACCGCAGATCTCGATTTAGCTGAAAACCGCGCTTGCTGTCCGTATAAATTTCAGAACCGTCGCGCTCTTTGAGATATCGTGTAATACCCGGATCAACGAACAGGCTTTGTTTCAATTGATCTGCCGTCAACAAGCTGTAACTAAATATATAGTTCGAAAGTCGAAGCGGCTTTATTGGGAGATAGTACTCCCCGCTGTTTGTCGTTTTGTATAGGTTTGTCAGGTCACCAAACGCCGCGAAATTTTCCACATCTTTACTTGTAAAATCGGCCGAGATGACTTCGTACCCAACGCCAGGGGAATCCGTAAAGAAGAAAGCACGCACATCCTCGTTATTGCCCTTCGAATAAATCCAAATCCTCGTTATTTTATCATTATCAACCGGCATTTCACCTTCAATCCGCAGCAGCTGCTGAAGAATTGTAAAAGGAATACCGTCTCGGAAGCGAATCTCAACCCCTTGCTGTTTCGTTCGAACTTCTTCCCAGTTCACGTTGACCAAATACATCGACGTTTTGCGAAAGCCTTTAAAGCTTCGCTGTTTAATATTATCAAGCAGTCGTGTGTAATAGTAATTGTTAGGATACAAAACAGAGTGCTGCTGATTACCTAAGTGAACAATGATTTGATCAGGGAACAGCATGTCATGCAGCTCCGATTGCTTTCCTAATGTCTCTGTTTGAACATAATTACTTTGTTGAATAGGCTCAATCTTCGGCGGGGTGTAAGAAGCTAGATAGAAGCTTTGGTACAAGCTCGTCCCAATCAGGACAACAAGTAGGATGGATTTCAGACTCTCGATCATAGCTCATCTTCCTCCTCTTGCTGAATCGGTAGTAGGAATACAACACGAGTTCCTTGTCCCAATTCCGACTCCAAGTTGATCGAGCCGCCATGTGCTTTTACTATTTCCCGGGCAATAGATAACCCTAACCCAGTACCGCCCATATTACGAGAACGTGCTTTATCTACACGGTAGAATCGGTCAAAAATGCGGGACAGATCTTTCTTCGGGATGCCGATTCCATTATCCTGAACCGAAATTTCCAAAACATCCTTCTCGATCCTTCTCGCTTCCAGCCGAATGGCCCCTTCATCACCCGTATACTTAATCGCATTCGACACGAGATTGTCGAGTACTTGATCAATTTTATCCCGATCGAGCAGTAAGCTGGTCACGCCCTGCTCCACATGAATTAGAATTTGGATCTTGCGTTGCTGCAGCTGGAAGGAGAATCGGTCGGCTACCTCCTCCAGCATTTCGCTCACAAGCGTCGAGGATTTACTCATCATCGATTGCTTGGAATCAAGCCTCGAAAGGTGCAAGAGATCCGTCACTAAGCGGATCATCCTCTCCGTCTCGCTGCGCGTTACGCTTATGAAGCGTGAGGCCAGCTGCGGCTCCTCAATCGCGCCATCATCGAGCGCTTCCAGATAGCTCTTAATCGTCGTCAGCGGCGTACGCAGCTCATGCGACACGTTGGCGACGAACTCGCGTCTCGCCTGCTCCAGCTTCTCCTGATCCGTTACGTCCTGCAGCACCGCAATAATCCCGTTCTGCCCTTCACCTCGGCGATGAATCGGCGTGAACGTGATACGCACGGACAGCTGCTCGTCATCATCGGGGAGATGAATATCCAGCAGTGTCGTACTAACATGACCTTGAAGGAAACCGCGAATCGTATCCATCGGAATACCGAGTACCTCAGATATGTCCAGCCCAAGCGTCGTTTCCTCTTCCGTCTGTAGAATCTGCTTCGCCCTGCGGTTAAGCACGATGACATGCCCTCTATCGTCCGTGGCGATGATCCCGTCATTCATATTCGTTAAGATCGAAGCAAGCTTCTCCTTCTCTTCTTCATTCAGCGAGAGCGCTTCTTTGAGCCGATTCATCATAAAATTAAACGTTTGACCGAGCTGCCCAATCTCATCGGTCCCTTGAATAATAACCTGTTGATCAAAGTTTCCTTCTGCGACAGCCGTCGCCTGCTTCGTAATCTCTTTGATCGGATTCGTAATCGTGCTGGTAAGAAGCACGCCCAGAATAGCGGTTAGCCCTAGAGCGATCAAGGTTCCTGAGATAAGGATGCGGTTAATGGATCGGATCGTTTTATACACATCTTCCATGGAAGCGATAATGTATACCGCACCCAGAACACGGGCACCGCTGCCTACCGGCTTGGCGATAATGACCTTCCGATAACCATCCCCATCCGTGAAGATCCGTTGGTTATCTTTAATCCCCTGCAGCGCCCTGATGACTTCCGGCTGTGTGTTTTTTTGTTTCAAATGATTCGGAACCGATGTGCTAATGACGTTCCCATTCGCATCTATAATTTGAATTTCCGCATTATTAATAGAAAATAAATTGCTAACGAATTCGTTCAAATCCGCATACGTCTTCTTGCCTTCAGCAGCGTTCTTGCTGTCCTGATCCCCTGTGAGGTAGGGCCCCACAAAGCCGGCCAGCAGCGTCACCTGACTGTTGCGTGAAGCCAAAAAGTCATTCTTGAAATACGTCTCCACCGTCTTATAGAAATACACGCCAATGAGCTGCATCGCAATCAGAATGAGTAAGACATAAATAATAATCAGCTTCGCTTGAATCGATTGAAAGAAGCGGATGCCCTTCATGCTCAGAAGCCTCCGGCTTTAGGACTGCGCATTAAATAGCCTAGGCCCCTGCGTGTCATAATATACTCAGGACGGCTCGGGTCCGTCTCCAGCTTCTCGCGTAAGCGCCGAATCGTTACATCGACTGTTCGTACGTCGCCGAAATATTCAAAGCCCCACACCGCCTGCAGCAAGTGCTCGCGTGTCATCACTTTGCCTGAATTTTTGGCCAAGTACTGAATAAGCTCGAACTCCCGATGCGTCAAATCGAGCGGAGTGCCATCTTTATACACCATGTACATGTCGTTATCGATAAACAGGCCATGAATACGCATCCCATTCCGCTGCGTGTCCGACTCGCTTGGAGCCGACTGCGCTTTCGTCTGTCTGCGCAGGTGCGCCTTCACCCGGGCAAGCAGCTCCCTGGTGCCGAATGGCTTGGTCACATAGTCGTCTGCACCCATTTCTAGGCCAAGCACTTTATCCAGTTCTGTATCTTTCGCTGTGAGCATAATAATAGGAGTATTCAGCTTCGAGCGAACCTCTCGGCATACATCCATTCCATCCTTCACTGGCAGCATGAGATCCAGCAATATCAAATCAGGCTGTTCAGAGAAAGCAAGCTCTACAGCGCTTCCCCCGTCATACGCACAGATGACCTGGTAGCCCTCTTTTTCCAAATTAAATTTCAAAATATCTGCAATCGGTTGTTCGTCATCCACCACGAGAATTTTACCAAACAAACCTACCACCGCCTACTCAAGAATAAATGACTTCGTCCTACAGGGACGAGCATGTAAAGTCAGCCTATTTCCAGCATACTATTCCTCTATTTTATCATATATTTAAGTGAGAAGCCCTCTACCCGAGGCAAATCGAAACTTATTCTTTCTAAATGTGGAAAAAAGAGACAAGGTCCCCCGAGTTGTCCCGTTAGACCTTGCCTCTATCTATAATTAGCGGTTTAAATATTTTAAAGGATTTTCTAAACTGCCACTTTTGTGAATCTCAAAATGTAAGTGAACACCCGTGGAGTCGCCTGTACTTCCCATAATTCCGATTTTATCGCCCTTCTCGACGATTGTACCTTCGGTGGTGGTGATTTTGCTCAAATGGCCATATAACGTCTCGTAACCGTTCAAATGATTAATAATGATATAATTGCCGTAGTCGGATTTGTAGCCGGTTTCCGTGACTTTGCCGTTATCGGCCGTCATGATATTCTTGTTGCCTGTGATATCAATTCCTTTGTGGAGCTTGCCCCAACGCATGCCGAACGTACTTGAAATACTTGGAGAAACGACAGGCCACGCGAACTTCCCTGAGCCTTCGCCTTGAATGACCTTTGTTCCTTTTTTCACCTTAGCCATAACAGGATTATCAATGATCTCTTCATTCACAAGCTTTTCTTCGGTCATTAACCCGTCGACCTTCGTAACTTGAATCGTAACCTTCTTCAGCCCATTCTTCCCAGCGGTTATCGGTTGAACAACGCCTACACGAAGTGAATCATCTTTCACATACTCGGTGTCGTATTGAATCTCCTGATTCTGCACAACCCGTTCTGTTGTCTTAACAGAGAGCGTTGGCTTGAGCACCGTCACATCAAGTTGGTTGCCAATTTTCAGCTTATCATCTTGAAGGCCGGGGTTCTTATCATAAATGAATTGCTTCGTAATCCCTAGTTTCTTGGCGATACAGGAGACACAATCTCCTTCGACAACCGTATACTTGGCAGGCTGTACATCACCGGTCTTGAGCTTTTGAACGACATCTTCCGGTTTAGCCAAGTCATTCGGCTCGATAGGAACTTCCTTGGTATCCACCTGTTGAACAAACTCTACTTTCTCGAGTTCCGACGGTGCTGTGGTGATATCCTCACCTATCCCTGTTGATAAGGCAGCTACCTTAGCGGTTTCTTTGGCTTTAGGCGCGAAGGGTGCACTTACCTGTTCAAGAATCCGATCAGCCGTCTGCTGATCCTTTACAATGGCGATGGTTTTCCCATCTACCTTCAATTCGATGCCGACCGGTTGCGGCACAAGCAGCTCATCAAGTGTTGCCAAAACAGCTGAATCATCCGATTTTACATTGTAAGCCTTTTCAGGCTCGTAGGTGACTCTATTTGTTTTCAGCACGACATGGACATCTGGGAATTTTTGTTGCACTTCTTGCGGTTTTCTTTGCTTATATTCATCAATAATCTTATTGTCGCTTACGATACCTATTTCTTGGCCATCCAGCTTTACATGATACACATTCACCATGCCAGCTTCTACATATTGATGTCCGGCAAACGTAATTACTCCAGTTAGAGCGATCGCACTAACTCCCAGTGCAAGAGACCATTTATGTCGTTTCATTACCGTTAGCGTCGTTGTTGTCGTTGATTCTTCCAGCTGCTTGTCTGATATTGATTCATTTCCGGTCAAGCTTTCTCGCTTAGGCGTGAATCTCTTGATGAGATCCATGACAAAGCGCATTCCCCTGAAACCTGTCATGATCTTCTCCCTTTGAACGGTTTTGCATCCATGAAGTAATTATTCAATTTGCACGCTAATGATTAATTACTTCTAGATACATAAATAAACCTTGATTAGACATAATATCCATAAAGGATGTCTTCCTTTTGTTAAATTTAACACACTTTCTCTGCCTATTTCAACAAAATACTCGATATCCATGTGATAGATTCGTGTCCATCACCAAAAGAAGGCTCTAATTATTCATTTTTTTGTATGAAAACCCAAGAGATTTTGCGCTTAGCTACAAGAATTGACAAATTTGCATGAAACATTGAAAGGGGACATTATCGATGGAAATTAATTTGGCGGCTACATTCCAAAATAGGGATAATTTAGAGCAGGCGGCTGAAGTACTTAAACTGCAAGGTGTACTAGATATCAAATTCGATAATGGCTTTGTGCCTAATTCTGTTCAACATGCTGACAGCTTCATTCAATCCGTAGACAGCTTTGCTGCTGAGCCCTCCTTTGCACTCACAGTAAGTGTTGAGAAGTCACGCTATCGCCAAGCTGAGGATACGATTATCAAATACGGCGGACAACTCCACTAATCCATCCAAGTAAAGAAAAGATTAATATTTGCTTAGAATATCTGTAAGCTGCTTCAATTCCTTCTCACTTAAATACTTTTTAAGCGTGTCATTGACTTGCTTTAACTCCTCTGTCGTGATCCCATCTTCGAGCAAAACGGATAGATTCTGCACGTCACTTTGCGGCAGCTTAGCAACAACTAGAGAAAATATTTTCATCTTATCGTCGCTGGACAGAGCTTCTTTCTTTTTGGCAAAATCCTCCGTCGACATGACGAGTTCCTTTTTCTGATCGTTCGCTTCACTTCTCGCTCTTCCCATAACGGCTATGGCATCATCCTTGGCTCCTTGGGAAGCATCTCCACCGTCACTAGAACTAACTCCACTTGCGGGAAGTTGATCGTTTGAACTAGGGTTTGTGAGGCTTCCAGACGGGTTGAGACTAGGAACAGGCTTCGTAGGTGCAGGGCTTTCAGATGGGGCAGCTTGCTTCCCCCCGTCTCTACGCATAACTATATTCAGCTCCCCCGCCAATCTTGCAGCAAATTCGTTAAATTGAACCTTTTTACCCAAAGCTGGGATCTGATATTGTCGAAATATATCCTCCACGTACATATTTACAACATACCATGTCGTAAACATCGTTATCGATGTAATCAGGACTGTTCCAATGACGATCTTACCTAACCATGCTATTAATTTCATACTCGCTATCACTCCTGGCGCATAATCATGTTCCTCCCTCCCAGTATTGACGGAATCATCTCCATTAAATCCCTTTTTGATAAAAAAGAAATCCTCTAAGCTGCAAACAGCCTAGAGGATTTCTTAAATTATTCAGGAAAAAGCGAACATTACGCTTCATTTGGTTATGATTATGCGTAGATTGGACGAACCAGGTTCGTTTGCTCACGGTTACGACCTACGGAGAAGATCGCGATTGGAATGCCTGTCAGCTGGGAAACGCGCTCCACATAATGTCTCGCATTCTCAGGCAGGTCACTCAGCGTACGTGCGCCGGATACGTCTTCTGTCCAACCCGGCATCTCTTCGTATACCGCTTCACACTCGGAGATAGCTTTCAGGCTTGCTGGGTAGTGCTCAATTAGCTCGCCGCGGTACATGTAGCCTGTGCAAATTTTCACCGTCTCAAGACCTGTCAGAACGTCAATGGAATTGAGGGATAGACCCGTGATGCCGCTAACGCGTCTTGCGTGACGAACAACAACGCTGTCGAACCAACCAACACGACGTGGACGACCCGTTACTGTACCGTATTCAAAACCTTTTTCACGAATCCAAGCACCGATCTCATTGTCCAGTTCCGTTGGGAACGGGCCATCGCCGACACGAGTCGTATATGCTTTGGCCACACCAATAATGTTGTGGATCTTCGTTGGTCCTACGCCGGAACCAATACATACGCCGCCCGCAGTTGGGTTCGAAGAAGTAACATACGGGTATGTGCCTTGGTCGATATCCAGCATAACACCTTGTGCGCCTTCGAACAGCACTCTGCGGCCTTGATCAATGTATTCGTTTAATACAACCGACGTATCGGTAACATATGGACGAATCACTTCCGCGTATTCGAGGTATTCTTTAAGAATCGGCTCTACATCAAGCCCTTTCGAACCGTATACTTGCTCAATCACAACATTTTTCTCAGCTACGATGCGTCTAAGCTTCAACTCGAACTCTTCCGCATCCATCAAATCAGCAATACGAATACCGTTGCGAGCTGCTTTATCCATATAACAAGGTCCGATCCCTTTGCGGGTCGTACCGATTTTGCTATCACCTTTACGATCTTCTTCCAGGCCATCAAGCAACAAATGGTATGGCATAATGACATGCGCGCGGTCACTGATGTTGAGGTTCGTCGTTGTAAAACCATTATCATGAATGTAGTTAATTTCTTCAATGAGCGCAGCCGGGTTAATTACCATACCATTCCCGATTACACAAGCTTTATCTTTGTAAAAAATACCTGAAGGTATCATCGTTAGCTTATATTTCTTCCCGCTAATAATGATCGTATGGCCTGCATTGTTACCACCTTGATAACGAGCAACAACCTCAGCAGATTCCGCTAAGAAATCCGTGATTTTCCCTTTTCCTTCATCTCCCCATTGCGTACCGACAACAACAACCGTTGACATATGCACTTACCTCCGTACGGTGACGAATCACCCATAATGAGCCGTTATGGCTTTAGTACCACAGAGAGAAGTTGGACTTCATTAAAGCGCTAAAGCGTCTAGCGTCCATCGTACTTTCCCTCTGGCGATGCAAATACCTCTATACACCGTTACACACTTGGTGAACCGGTTCCGAGGGCTTACTCACCGCAAAGGAACATCCAGGTTTCTTCGGCAGTCATCTGCAGGAAGGGAACCTACCTTACGGCATGAAAAACGACCTTATTTCGAAGTTGCCTTGCTATAAGCAGGCATTCGACCAAGGTTTTTCACCGTCTCTAGTGTAGCAGTCCCCCTGAGCAAAGTCAATGAAAAACGAACGATTACACAGGTGCCTGTATAATCGTTCGGATATTGCGCATACTAATAGGTTCGCAAAATAAAAACTAGAAAAAACCTCAGGCTCTGCCTTAGGTGCTTAGTGTAAACCCATTCTTTTGTGCATAGGGAAGAATGTGGTTCCATGTAATGTTGAATTCGTGTGGTACGAGCAGAACAATTATTTCAACGTCCCACATTTCTGCGAAAGTGCAGGTATTTTTGCTAAAATCGTTTGAATAGAAAAAAAGCCTGCTATTATGCAGGAATTTTTAGCTTCTCCATCCTAAGAATAAAAGAAAACCACAAAAGCCTGCACGATTGCAGGAATTTAGGTATAGGAGCTTTTCAAAGAAAAAAGGCATGTACAATTGCAGGCTTACCACAACCGTAGTCACTCCTTCTCGTTAAAGTTCGCAAAAAAAACAGCCGTCAATACTGCGCGGCTGCTGCTTCCTGATGACTTCGATCCATATTCACGAACTTATTAAATTGCTTCAAGAAAGCCAGCTCTACGGTTCCTACAGGACCGTTCCGCTGCTTAGCAATAATAATCTCGATAATGTTCTTCTTCTCGGATTCCTTATCGTAGTAATCGTCCCGGTAGAGGAACGCTACGATGTCGGCATCTTGCTCGATCGATCCCGATTCCCTAAGGTCAGACATCATCGGACGCTTGTCTTGCCGCTGCTCTACACCCCGGCTCAGCTGCGAGAGCGCGATGACCGGAACGTTGAGCTCACGCGCAATTTGCTTCAGCGTACGGGAGATCTCAGAGACCTCCTGCTGACGGTTATCGCCTTTACCACGGCCGGCAATCAGCTGCAGGTAGTCGATGAGGATCATGCCGAGCCCCTTCTCCTGCTGCAGTCGACGGCACTTGGCGCGGATGTCCGCGACCGTAATCGACGGTGAATCATCGATGAAGATGTTCGCTTCGGACAAGGCGCCTATCGCCATCGTCAGCTTCTCCCAGTCGTCGCCCTCGAGATACCCCGTCCGCATGCGGTTCGCGTCGACGTTCGCTTCCGCGCAGATCATACGCTGTACGAGCTGCGCCGCGCCCATCTCCAGGGAGAAGATGGCGACGGTTTCTTTGGCCCGCACGCCCACATTCTGCGCAACATTCAGCGCGAACGCGGTCTTACCGACCGAAGGACGGGCGGCCAAGATAACAAGGTCCGAGCGCTGGAAGCCGGACGTCATCTTGTCGAGGTCAATGAAGCCCGAAGGGATCCCCGTTGACCCTCCCTTATTCGAGTAAAGCTGCTCGACTTTCTCGAATACTTCCATGAGCACGTCGCGAATAACCACGAACCCGCTTGAGCTGCGGCGCTGCGAGATCTCAAGGATCTTGGCCTCCGCCTCGCTGAGCATCGACCCTACATCGTCCTCATTGGCATAGCCATTGGAGACGATTTGGGTCGCTGTGCGGATAAGGCGGCGCAACATCGACTTCTCCTCGACGATAGCCGCGTAGTAGTCAATGTTTGCTGCGGTTGGCACCGCGTTAGCCAACTCAGAAAGATACGTCACGCCACCGATTTCTTCAAGCTGCTGCTTGTTCTGCAGCCGTGACGTAAGCGTGATCAGATCGACAGGCTCCTGCTCTTCTGCGAGTTCTACGATCGCCTCGAAGATGCGTTGATGTGTTCCACGATAGAAGTCGTCGCTTGATATTCGCTCCATGGCGGTAATCAAGGCTTCGCCGTGAATCAAAATAGCGCCGAGTACGGCTTGCTCGGCTTCTATATTTTGTGGGGGTACACGATCCATAAACATATTATCCCCGCTCATGCTGCTGTACCCGCCTTTCTTTTCGTTAGTTAGTTTATAAGCTCTTAACTGACCGCTATTCGTCCTAATTCAGCAACTTCATAGATTAGAAGTCTTAACCTTGCTCTTATTCCCGGAACTAGGCACATATAGTTGGCTACTCCAAGTATTCTATCATTCTGTTCATATTCATCCATGCTGCAACTCTATGAGCTAAAAGTAACTAGATGCAAAAAGTGCAGCAAATCACCGTTTATTTCACATTTTGAGCAGAATTGATGTATTTAGTGCATCAAATATCCATACTTCGGACTTCATGGGTTCGTATTCGAACAATTAGCTGCACTTTTTGCATGAAATCGCTTGAAAGTGCTGATAGATGCTGAATTAGCTGCACTTTTACATCATCGCTGCAAAAGATGGCACCTAAGTCGGCGCTACAATTACTTCCTACCAGCCAATCTATCATTTCAAGACACTATCAACAACCGTGGTATAACCACACAATAGATAAGAGCCCCTCCAAGGGACTCTTACCTTCATCCATGTTCTTGCTCTTGAACGTTTGTTTCTCTTTCTCCGCAACGCTGTTTTCTGCTCTGGAACGTTATTTCTATAGCTCTGGATCCCTATTTCTACTTGCTCCAAAACAACGCAATACCTACGCTCCATAAGCTTAGCTCTTACTTCTCTTCCGTCACATGTACGTTCAAGCTAGCCGTTACTTCACTATGCAGTTTCACAGCAACCTTCGTTACGCCTAGCGTACGAATTGGATCTTCCAGCACGATTTTGCGCTTATCGATTACGATCTTGTACTGCTTCTCTAGAATCTCTGCGATTTGCTTGCTAGGGATGGCTCCGAAAAGACGTCCGCCTTCACCGGCTTTCGCCTTGATTTGAACAGTCATTTCACCAAGCTTCTCACCAAGTGCCTGCGCATCAGCTTTCTCTTGATCCTTGCGGCGCTGCTCGGCTTTTTTCTGATTATCAAGCACCTTAACAGTTCCTTGTGTAGCTGGAGCAGCAAGCCCCTGCGCGATTAAGAAATTCTGTGCGTAGCCCTCAGATACCTCTTTCACTTCGCCCTTTTTACCTTGGCCTTTTACGTCTTTTAGTAAAATTACTTTCATTCGAAAAGTCCCTCCTCTTCCTGCATTTCCTCTAATACTTTCTTCAACCGATTCGTTGCTTCCTCTAAGGTGCCATCGATCTGCGTAGCGGCATTCGTTAAATGCCCGCCTCCGCCCAGACGCTCCATCACGATCTGAACGTTCATCTGTCCCAGCGATCTTGCACTAATCCCGATTAATCCGTCCGGCCGTTCGGCGATGACAAAGGATGCCATAATATTCGTCATATTCAACAATGTATCAGCTACTTGCGCAATCATCAACTGAGAATATTTGCGATTTGGCTCAGCAACTGCCAATGCAATGTGCTCGTAAATCGTTTCTGTATGTTTAATGACTTCCGCTCTCTCGATATACGAATCGAGATCTTCCTTCAGCAATCGCTGAATTAAGGCGGAATCAGCGCCATTTCGACGCAAATAGGATGCCGCTTCAAAGGTTCTTGCCCCTGTACGGAGACTGAAACTCTTCGTATCAACAACGATGCCAGCCAGCAGCATCGTTGCCTCTAACACTTCCATGGTTAGTTTTTCATTGATATATTGAAGCAGCTCCGTCACAAGCTCACACGTTGAGGACGCATACGGCTCCATATAGACGAGTGTCGCATCATGGATGAACTCCTCACTACGTCGATGGTGATCGACCACCACGACCCTGTGCGTCTGCTGCAGCAGCTTAGGCTCGGCTACCATGGACGCCTTATGTGTGTCCAAAACAACCGCCAGCGAGCGCTGTGTCGTAATTTGCATCGCCTGTTCCGGCGTAATGAACCAACGATGCAGCCGCTCATCGGCAGCAATCGTCTCCATCACCTTCTGAATCGAGGGATTGATACCCTCAAGAACAATGTAGCCTTCCTTGCCGACAACCTGTACAGCCTTCAAGACACCAACCGCTGCACCAACGGAGTCCATATCGGGAAACCGATGACCCATGATGATCACTTTATCGCTATCCTTCATTAGATCACGCAATGCGTGAGAAATGACTCTAGCTCGAACCCGCGTACGCTTCTCCACCGCATTCGTTCTTCCGCCATAGAAGGAAAGTCGCTGCCCGACTTTGACCGTTACCTGATCGCCGCCGCGGCCGAGTGACATGTCTAGTCCCATCTGTGCCATTTGACCAAGTTCCATGAGCTGTTCAGCTCCTGAAGCGATCCCAATACTAAGCGTCAAAGGAAGCTTATTTTCAATCGTCAAATCCCGCACTTCATCCAGGATTTCAAAACGCGTTTGTTCCAGTTGGCGCAATGCCTTCTGATCCATCAGAATGAGGAAACGATCCGACGACGTCCGGCGCAAATAGAGCTGATACTTCTGAGCCCATTCCGTAATCTCACCCGTCACCTTAGCCAGCATAATGCTGCGTGTCTGATCATCGAGACCTTGCGTCGACTCCTCCAGATTATCCATCATCACGATGCCGATCGCCGTTTTCTCATCTTCATACTTCTTCGCCAGAATCGCCTGCTCCGTTATTTCACGGAAATAAAGCAACCGCTCCTCGGGCCGAATCCATACTTGATAAATAAATTTTCCAATGGACAGCTCCAGCTTATCACTTTTATCGTTCTTGTCCTTTTTATTTTTCAAATCAGGGAAGAATTCAAACAGCGACTCGCCAATGACCGAATCCTTCTCAAGCATTTTTGCCACAAAAGGGTTGTGCCACTCGATGCGCTTCTCTTCATTATATAAAATAATTCCGATGGGAAGGCCGCTCATCACTTCATTGCCCGCTTTTTTCACCCGATGTGTAATCGTTCCGACGTACGTATTTAATTCTCTGCGAAAAGCAGTCTCCGCTTGCAGCGTAAAGTAGGCCAATACCCCGCAGAACAGGAGGGCTGTAAGGCCCAGCCACCATTTGAACATATAAATAATGGCTGTCAAAATGATGAGTAGGACGAAAATCCACACGATATGCTGACCGTGCCACCGCTTTAAAAGGAACTTCGGCATTCGAACTAGCTCCTAATCCTATATATTTTTCTTGAACCGTTCTCGGATTGGAAACGCAACATCAAATACCCCTAATAAGCTGTATACGATAAATAAAGGAGGCATGAAACAAACGATTACAATCGCTACAATTGGCAGTATAGGCTTCCACTTGTTCTCATGAGCAACAAAGAATAGAAAACAAATCGCCTGTATAGCGAAAGCTAGCATAAGCAGCGGCATCGCATTCATCAGTAACGTAGAGATCATCGAAATTGAAGCCGGATTAACAAATAAATCTAACACAAATACAATTAAATAGATCCAGACAAGCGATTTCTGCAGCATCCACTCCCTCATTGGGCGCAATCCTGGAATCCCTTCTCCTGTTTTGTTAAGCAGCCAGCGGCTGATGCCGTGAGAGACAAATGTGTAGAATAGGGCAACGAAAATTAAATACAAAGGAATCACTTGCACAATGAAATTGACATACCAATCCTGATCTTTCGGCAAAATATCGCGGATCCCTGGAGGCATGCTCGCTATACTTTCCATCATGAATTGTTTGAACCTGGCAATCGGATCAAATCCGAGCGCATACCCGATAACAAGACTCACCAGAGACTCTGCCAGAATCGTGATAATCCCTGCCGTTAACACGGATCTTGCCGCTGCTTTACGTTTATATAAGTTACCCATGACCAGAACAGGCGGTAAGAAGAACAGAGAAACCGACATAAGGAATATTCCCTGCCATTGGGTAAGGATATAAACAACGAGCAAGCTGAGCACATAGCTAATGACGAAACGCCTTGTGCTTGATTTTACATATAACATCAGAACTGGAATCATGAGAAAACTAAATGTGAAAATAATAAAAGGCGTCATTAGAGATAGCAATGAGACGATCGTCACTGCGCTCCATATGATGCTTTGCCAACTTCGTTTCCCCAACCGGGCTCACCTCTTACGTAAATGTTCTTCTAGCGATGAAATGTCGCCGTACCAGTCCTCAAGTTGATGGCCCTCTTGGCGGTGCTTCTTCATTTTCTCAACAATAGCTTCGTCTAAACTGTGAAAGGAAATGCCTAGTCTTCTGCCCAGGATGTAACCGCTCGAAATTAAGCTGGCTAATCCATCAACAATCTTCACATGGCTGCCTTCCCATATGCCTTTGAGCAGATGAGCTACATGATCTACGACTTCTGTCTTGAGCCATTCAATGACTTTGGCCCGTCTGGCTAGGTCAACATCCTTCTCCCTATTCAGCAACCGTCATCTCTCCTCATTCAGCAATGACTATTGTGTCAATTATACCACAAATAGGCACAAGAAAAGAAAGCCTCTACAGAGCTGTTCGATCCCCTTGCGTTGATGGTGTTGAAATCACTAGAAATTCGACATCATCCAAGGATTCGTTACGAATTTGATGCGGAATACCGGGTAAGATCGTACAACCTTCCTGCGGCTTCAGGGTGATGTCCGTACCATCAATCCACATCTTAGCTTCTCCACTTAAAATGAAGAAAAACTGCTTCGCCTGTTGATGCACATGCTTAATTTCACTCGTTCCCGCGGGCATCCGCTCTTGAATAATGGTCCTATCCACATCCCGCTCTAGGTACCAGCCGTCGCAATTATCGCCCCATATGTAGTGTTCTGCCTGCTCTTTGTGGATTTTCACGATTGGTTTCTCCCCTCGTCGGTTGCTTCTTGGCATACAAAAAAGACAGCCGTTAGATACAGCTGCCTTCTTGGTTTAACCCTATTCCGTTGTATAAGGCAACAATGCGATTGTACGGGAACGCTTGATAGCGATCGTCAATGCACGTTGGTACTTAGCGGAAGTACCAGTTACACGTCTAGGAAGAATCTTCCCGCGCTCACTGATGAACTTTTTAAGAGTTTCAATATCTTTATAGTCAATGTGCTTGATTTTGTTTACTGTGAAGTAACAAACCTTACGACGTTTACCTTTACCGCCTTTACCACGAGGAGCAAATTTGCGGTCGCCGCGATCTTCACTGTTGTTATCTCTTTTTTGGAAAGCCATTAGTTTGTTCAGTCCTTTCTACTTTAGAATGGCAAGTCATCATCGGAAATATCGATCGGTTTTCCGTCATCTATGAAAGGATCCTGCTGTTCGCGCGATCCACCGCCACGATTGCCACTGCCGCTTCCGCCGCCGTAGCTTGCGTTTGCGTTAGACGATCCGCCTTCTTCGCGATTACCGCTGTTGCTGGATTCAAGGAAACGTACATTATCGGCAATAACTTCGGTCACATAAACGCGCTTGCCCTCATTGTTGTCGTAATTCCGTACCTGAATACGTCCTTCCACTGCTGTTAAACGACCTTTACGCAAATAGTTCGCGCATGTTTCAGCAAGCTGCCTCCACGTAACGATATTGATAAAGTCCGCTTCCCGTTCTTTCGACTGTGAATTCGTGAAAGGGCGGTCTACTGCAAGTGTAAATTGTGTAACAGCTACGCCAGCTGGTGTATAACGAAGTTCTGGATCTTTGGTCAATCGACCGATAAGAATAACACGGTTCAACATGGAACAACCCTCCTGACGAAAATACTGGCATGCATTAAGCTACGTCGTTTACGATTAAGTGACGAATGACTTCGTCCGAAATCTTAAGTACGCGATCAAGTTCAGTTACAACAGCAGGTTCTGCGTTGAAGTGTACCAGCACATAGTGCCCGTCACGGAACTTATTGATCTCATACGCAAGACGGCGTTTGCCCATCAGGTCATGTTTGGAGATTTCTCCCCCACCGTTCGTGATGATGCCTTGGAACTTTTCTACTGTAGATTGAACAACTTCTTGCTCAACGTCAGTACGAATGATGTACATCAGTTCATATTTGCGCATGTATTTCACCTCCTTTTGGACTAAGCGGCTCCTTTTTAAGCTTGTCAGACAAGCAAAGGAGCAAGGAGCGAGGATTCTTATTCAAAACTCGCACCTGAATACTATAGCAAATCGAGCGACAGATTACAAGTTTTTCTCTAATAAAATGCGAAGGAGGAAGCTGGTAATGGGATTGATACATGCTTCCCCTCCAAAGGGGTAATCTAATAGACGATGTTATTCTTGAGAAGAGGTGATCATCGTGGGTGAATGGACAGAATTCAATGCTGGCGATCATGTTCCTAACGACGGCGAGTATATGGAAATCGGCGAAAATGCTTTTCACATGGGTATCAAGAATCCCAAAACCGTTACGTTGAAAAAAGGTGACACTTTCCCGGAAAATAGTAACCACAATCGAAAATGGCATCGAAAAAAGATAACGCTAAAATAAGTTCCCATGAACTAGGAGAATGAGCTATGAGAACTACCACGTTTACCTGGCTTTTCACCTTCCTAGGTGCTGCCTTGTGCTTGGTTCATTATTTATTTCATGATCATGATGCCTTTTATATGCTGTTCTACGCGCTTAGTGTACCAGCATGGTTTGCATCAACATTTACGAACATCTATGAGATTTCTATGTTTAAAATGCTCATCATTTATGCGTTAACGATCGCCTCATGGGCCCTGGTTGGATATATCATTGACCGTTTCTCTGTCAGCTACAGAAGGCGTGATAGGAGTCATTAGTAATTGAATGAGAAGCTAGCCCTTGTAGTATACCTGCTTAAGGGCTAGCTTTTTTCAATTGAATGGTCAAACCATAAACCTATATCCTGATCCCCAAACTGTTCCTATATACTGGGGCTTAGATGGGATTTCCTCAATTTTCTCTCTGATTCTAGCGATATGAACCGTTACCGTAGAGGCGTCGCTCATCGCATCCATCCCCCAGATCCTCTCAAAAAGCTCTTCCTTGCCAAATACCCGATTAGGATACTGCAAAAGAAACAGAAGCAGATCAAATTCCTTTTGAGCCAGAACGACTTCATTTCCGTTCACAAAAACTCTTCTGGCATCCTTTTGAATCTCAAGGCCCCTAACCTGGATCGTGCTTCCCTCATTCCCCTTTCCAAACCGCTCTTTCATCCGCTCAAACTTTTTCAGATGGGCGCCAACCCTTGCTACCAGCTCACCCGAACTGAACGGCTTTGTTATATAATCATCCGCACCGAGGCCTAAACCGTTAATTTTATAAATTTCCTCTGCTCTCGCCGATACCAAAAGCACTGGAATATCATCCTGCTCACGTACTTTTTTCAACACTTCAAACCCATCCATATCTGGCAGCATGATATCTAATATAACAAGCTCAAACTCTTCCTCTTTTAGAGCTCTCAAACCCGCTGATCCGCTGTTCACCATTTTTACCGAGTAACCGCTGAGCTCAAGGTAATCCTTTTGCAGATTGGCAATACTTTGGTCATCTTCAACAATCAAAATTCTTTTCATCATAACCTCCAGACATGTTAGAACTTCTTAAGAGATATCATGATCCCTGTTCCCTCACCTACAGCGCTTTTAGCCCATATTTTCCCGTCGTGCCCTTCTATAATTTGCTTCGCTATAGCAAGACCCAGCCCACTGCCGCTTTTTCTTGAAGGGTCTACCTGATAAAATCGTTCAAATATGTAGGGAAGTTTGTTCTCGGGTATTCCTTTTCCATTGTCCTTAATTTCTATAATAGCAGACGTTCTAGTTTCCCTGAGAATAATGTCAATCTTGCCATTTGCCTTTTCTGCATATGTCATAGCATTATCAAGAATATTTTGTACGACCCTCTTTAATCTTTCACGATCAATTAATACTTTGACAGGCTCCTTTAATTCATTTATTAACGCTAAGGCTAAATTAGCCTTTTCACACTCATATTTATGATCCGCGACGCAATCCTCGAAATAACTCGCCAAATCACTCTTCTCAAAATGGTAAGGAAGCTGGTTCAAATCGAGCTTAGAATATAAAAGGAGATCATCAATCATCGCGTTTACCAAAATTGCTTTGGATCGGGCGGTTTCCAGATACTCTTCCATTTTCTCAGGTGTCTTGGCTACCCCATCGATAATCCCTTCGATATATCCTTTAATGGAAGTCACAGGCGTCTTTAAGTCATGAGAAATACTTGAAACTAAAAACTTCCTGTTATCATCATATTTTTGCTGCAAATAGACAGACTCCTTCAACTTGATCCGCATTAACTCCAAGGTTCTGCCTAATTCCCGAATCTCGCCTTCGCCTTCTTCGGAAATCTCGTCGCTTAGATCCCCTTCCCTGATTTTCATAGCGGCGTCCTGTAATCTGGAAATCGGTAAAATAATTCCGCGTGAAAACTTATACGAAATCCAAAAATTCATTAGCAAAAAAACAACCGTGAAAAAACTGACCGTAAAAATGCCAAGCAGCATATAAAAGCTTGTTTTCACTTTGACTGGCGCAAGCAGCAGCAGAATGCCCGTATCGCCAGACGAAAGTTTGTAATCCGCTCGGGTAAACATATACATTTTGCCATCAAGCTCTATCTCATCGTGATTAGATTTGTCGCCGGACAGCATTAGGCTTTTCTCGATATCTATTTTATTAAAATTTTGAGTGGCGTACTTAACCTCTCTACCCACTAAAATAATGGCACTGGCACCCAAAACGTTCACTCGATCAGAGAGCTCTTGTTGATATTTCTTATCCAAGAGTTGCTCGAACCCCAAGGTCTGTGCTTCTCTTTTGATCTCACTGATCGCTGCCCTGACCTCGAACACTTTTTGAAACTCCTTCATATCGGCTTCGCGGCTAAAAACTTTCGTATAAGCAGCCACAAAAATAATGACAGCCAGGATCGTCAAACCAATGGAAAGCAGCACAGCCAGCGTATTCATCGTGAAAAATCGTTTCGTTAAGTGCATGTATATTCCTTTCTATACATCCTTGCTGTCAAACAAGTAATACCCTGTAGTAAATAACATGATACCACAACCTGACATGATTAAAATCTGCCGGACTATTTTAAAGACATTGATCGATTCCGAAATCCAGAGGGTATACCAGTCAAACATCGACGTGATAAAGAAACTCGAATAGGATGAGAACACAATGCCCAGAAAATTAAAACCAATAAACACAAGAATGGAGAGGAAAAATACGGCTAGTCCTCCCTGAATCACATTGGATAACAGCACAACGATAAGTGCAAACACAAATACAGGAAAAAAAGTTAAGCCATATGACACAATGACCTTGACGATCCCAAGCAGGCTGGCGGACGAAGGATTAAATATAAAACCAACCAGCAGCGAAAGAACCATAACAAACACAAGGTTCCCAGCAATAAATAGAGCTAAATTCAAAACCTTCGCACTAAAAACACCGAATCTGGAGACCGGTCTTAAAAGTGTTATTTTCATCGTATTCGATGAGGATTCACCGTTAAACATATCGATCGCCACAAAAATAGCGAATAATGGTAAAAGTGTATAAGCAATAAACGACAGAACTACGATGGGAAATTCAACACTCCCTACAACTCTTAATCCAAGGCCATGCTTTATCGTTGTTACGGCAATTTGCCCGATCATAACGGCAAGGATGGACAATATCGCGGCTGCCATCATTTTTTTCTTTTTAAGCAGCTTCACGGCTTCATTCATACATGCAGCTTTAAACCCTGCCACTTCTGTCCACCTCACTAACAAAATAGTTCTCAAGCGACGAATAATAAGATAGAATATTTTGGGTATATTCTACGTTGACCAGCTTGCCTCCGTAAATAATTCCGATTCTTGTGCACGTTAGTTCCACATCGTGAATCAGGTGGCTGGAAATAAAAAAAGTCGTGCCTTCCTGGGAAAGCTGTTTGATCAACTTCCTCATCTCCAGCATCCCCTCTACATCCAGTCCGTTTAAAGGCTCGTCCAAAATTAACAGTTTCGGTTTCGATAGAATCGCCGCCGCTATCCCCAGTCTTTGTTTCATCCCGAGCGAAAATTTTTGTGATTTCTCATTTTTATATTTCAGCATCCCCGTGATTTCAAGACATTCATCAATTCTCCGCTGATCAATTTCTGGATAGAATCTCGCAAAAAGCTTCAGGTTTTCATTTGCCGTCAAATAGGGATAAGATTCCGCTGTTTCAATCATACAGCCTACATACTTCATCGCATTGACGTAGTCTTCTAAAATGCTCGCTCCGAAAATCTTCACATCGCCACGATCCGGCTTCATAAGTCCTGTTATCATCTTCATGGCTGTCGTCTTCCCAGCGCCATTTGGTCCTAGAAAACCAAAAATATCCCCTTGATCTACTTCTAAATTCAACTCGCTGATTCCCCGGCCATTCTTAAATGACTTGGTTAAGTCGTTTATTTCAATCGCCTTGACTGTCAATTCATCATCTCCCTAAAAATGCTCAGGAAGCCGCTATCCGCCGCCTCCTGAACATCATTTCTATTCAAATATGCGTCTAAATTCTCCATCATAGTATGGTTTCAAGCTGCTAGATTTCCACGAGTTTTTATCAATGACCTCTATACTCATTTCAAAATAAATCTTGCCAGCAGAGTTTGGATGAATCGTTCCGTTTTTCTGTTCGCCCTTCGCATCTGTGTAAGTAAAAGTTGAAGATGTTGCCGGATTGTATTCAAAGTTAAATGCATCCTTGTTTGGATACTCGCTCTCAAAACCAGGATAAACGGTTTCTGAATACTTTCCTGTCACTTTATCGCCGTCTACGCTTGTGATTTCAACCGTTCTCTCGCCAATCTTCACGAACTTACCGTCTTTGTCCATAATGATATCATTTTTATATGTTCCCACATATTTACTGCTGAATCCGCCCGAATAACTGACCTTCTCAACCTTTGCGCCTTTTAGGTCAGGCATGGCAATCTTCGTATTGCCAATCGCAGAAAGCTTTACAATGACATTTAAGTTTAAGTCATGTTGAACACCGTTTTTATCTTTTCCTGACAGGGTTATCTCACCCGTCACATTTTCAAGATAGCCTGTTTTATTTTCTACTGCCGTACCCACAACCTTTTTCACAAAAATATCTTTCTCTATTTCCGGTAAATCTCTCTCATCATTAAGCATCTGCTTGATACCAAAGGAGGAGACTGCATTCACCACAGCCGGCACCTGTGCCTCGGACAAGCTTCCCGAGTACACTTTTCCGCCGTCAGTCCCTTCCTCTACTTGCACATAATCTTTCAGAGAGCCAACCACAGCGTCTACAATTTTTTCTATCTCCGCTGCTCCCTTTTCTTTAAAAGGATTACTGAAATCAGCTGGCCCTTTTCGGTTCACATCAGCCGGATATTCGGTTACGTAATAGGTATTATCCGTACCGCTTTTCCTAACTGATTGCTTCTTGTCAGAATACGAATAATTGGAGGTGGTTTCGCCCTTTGCGGTTTTAGTCACCGTATTTTCCTCAGACAGCTGGTTTACTGTATCCATTTTCGCGAAGGTGGACGCTTGAAGCAAGGTTTGATCATTATCTTTCAATGAATACAGCGCCTCGACCGTATAGTTGTTTAGACCCTTTTCCATCAGAGCAGCCGTGTTTTTGACCGAATCTTTCAACCGATCATACCCGGATCCAAGCAGCGTATCGGCGAAAGCGGTAGATACAAACAGACAAGCTCCAAGCGTAAATGAAAGTACAGTAATTGATTTTTTGCTAAGTTTCATCTTTGTTCTCCTTTAAACACAATTTGCGGGAAACGTTTCCTTACTATTTATTTTAATATACGCTTATTGAATCCATCTAAATGGATTATTAACAAAGTATTAACTCTTACATTGACACTTCTGCTCTTCCCGTTCTGTTCACTTTATTCTATAATTTACTATATCTACCATTCCTTTAATGAGGTGAACTCTTTTGAACGAAAATATTGATAGACAGCGTGAAGATACATCTTCTGATCTTAACCCTCTGCCTCAGTCTACACCCTCTTTTAGCCGTAGAAAACTGCTCTCTTCAATTGGAGCCGCAGGTTTAGCTTTTGTAGCGGGAGACATCTTCACCAATAGCTCAACTGTTCAAGCAGCATCTCCTTCCACACTTATTTACAATGTCAAAGATTTCGGAGCCCGCGGCAACCGCCGCTATGACGAAGACGATGCTCCTTACATCCAAAGTGCAATCGACACAGCTGCTTTATCAGGTGGCATCGTTTACATTCCGCCAGGCATGTACTTCATCAAGATACCCTTACGCGTGAGCGCGAACATTACCTTAATGGGGGCCGGCAGCAACAGTATCCTTCGGTCATCCACCCATAAATTCGGTCTCCTTAACTTATCTGCGGTTTCTCATGTACATATCCAAGGGTTGTCCTTCCAGGGCATTGGATCCTTCGGAAACGCCTCGGTTCCACGAATTGAATGCGGAATTGCGCTGGACCAAGCTGCCGACATTACCATCACAGACTGCACTTTTTCCATGATCGATAATGGTGTTAAATCCGTTGATTCGAATCGAGTTGTTGTCGAGAACTGTACCTTCGATAACATCATTGGAACGCAGGATTACGATACCCAAGGATATGGCATCTGGTGCAGTAACGTTAAGAATCATCATTTTGTGCAGAATCAATTCAACATGCTGTTTCAAACGTGTATCACTTTGACCAATGGCAGCAGTCGTTCTGTCATCGCGAGAAATCGCATGCAGAAATGCTATCAATCTGGGATTGACCTTATATCGGGTCCCAAAGAAGAACCGTGTCAATTTAATACCCTTTCCGATAACATCATTGAGAATTTTAAGAATTCAAGCGGTAACACAGGGTATACCTATGGCATTCGCCTCAAGGGTCACTGTATCTCCAATATGATTACTGCTAATATGCTAAATGATATCGATGATATTGGCATTCAGTTGGTTGGACAAGCGGACATCATTGAGAAACGCCCTCATCACAACATCATTTCCAATAATCAGCTCCAAGCTATAGGTAATAACGGTATTGTCCTCATTAATGCTTATGAGAATCAGATTCGTCAGAATTCTATTCGAAATTGCAAATCAGACGGGATCGTGCTAGCTGCCGAAGGCAAAGATAGCGGTTCGTACACAGATAACAATCAGTTAACGGGTAATAGCCTAAACACCTGTACCAAAGCACCGATTCGCATCTCGGATGCCAATTGCCGAGAAACCATCCTCTTTGGCAATGTGGGTTCAGGCAATGGTGAGAAAATTTTCGATAAAGGTACACATACAATCACTTCTACCCTATAAGAAAAGGCCACACAACCCAATTGGGTGTGGGGCCTTTTTGGTTATTTCTGATAAACTCGCTTCTCCGAAATTTTACCGTCTGCAAAGAAAACGAGCTGCACATAATAACCAGGTTGATTAGATATCTCGAAATCATACGTCTTCTTCCCGTTCTCATCTTTAACCAGCTTGCCTTTGGATCCTGTCAGCTTCACCACATCATCGTAGGTGCCTGTCATGCTTATTTTATCAGCCTGCTCCTTCGTTATCTTTGGAAGCGGCTCATCCTTCGTCGCATTGTCTCCAGCCTTTGGTGTCGCAGTAGCAGCTGCTCCTCCAGCTGGACTGCTTGTCCCGCCAGGCGTCGCAGAAGCCCCTGCAGACGGCTGTACAGTCACTCCAGCAGTTGGACTTGCTGTGCCCCCCGCATTCTTCTTGGAGCACCCTGTAACGACCACAGCCAGCACCAGAAGCATCATTACCCAGATTCTCATATCGTTCTACCTCCTCATTTTACATATGCCTAGCTATGGGGTTATTTTGCTTCCTTTCCCTGCCTTTTATTCCCTGCCCGCAAAAGCAAAAGAGCCCTCTACGTCTTCATAGACGTAAAAGGCTCTTAATTTGTTTCACGATGTTAATTCCACTAGAGTACGGAAAGAGTGGGAGTCGAACCCACGCACGCCTCGCGACGCCTAACTGATTTCGAGTCAGCCCCCTTGGACCACTTGGGTACCTTTCCATGAAAAGCGAGAACAGGACTTATTGTATCAAAAAAGTCAGGCTCTCGCAAGTGTTTTTCCTGAACCATTTTAGGAGGATTCTTCTTGTATCTCTGTATTCGATCGGAGCACTTTTTTTAACTTACTTTCGAACTTCGTTCTCGGCACTAACACACTGTGTTTACAGCCTACACATTTGATCCGAATATCCATGCCCATCCGAATGATTTCCATTTCATTGGTGCCACACGGATGGGGCTTTTTCATTTGCACAATATCGCCAAGTTGATACTGCTTCTTCTCCATACGTCTGTCACCGCCTTTTCCGAATTTATGGACATGATCTTCTTGAGTTATAGCACTTCTATTTGCGTGATATTGAGCTGCTTCTTAATCTCGATGTTCAAAAGTCTAGTGACATTAAATTGTCTTGTTGGCTTGCACTCCGCGATAATGCGAATTTTCAAATCCGCCGTACCCACCATCTGAACACCAAGCACCTCAGGCTCTTTCACGATATCATCGGTAAGCAGTTGAACATGCTTCACCGTTTCCTTGAGTATTTCTGTCGCTTTATCAATATCCAAATGAAGAGGAATCGTTACATCGACTACAGCAAGTGAATTGTAGGTAGAAAAATTAGTGACTTGTTTGATATTCCCGTTTGGAATAATATGTACTTCACCGGTCCAACTCTTGATCCGCGTTACTCTAATCCCGATTTCTTCTACTGTACCTTTGAATGAATCAATCTGAATGACATCTCCCACCCCGAATTGATCCTCAAATATGATGAAGAATCCTGTTATTACATCTTTCACCAAACTCTGTGCCCCGAAACCTATCGCTAGCCCAAGTACACCTGCTCCAGCTAATAAAGGTCCTATATTTAAACCCACTTGCCCTAGTATCAGCATAATGCATATGAGATTGATCGTATAGGCTATTAAATTATGTATGAGACTACCTATTGTGTTCGTTCTTCTTCTATCAAATTTCAACGGAGACTTGTCTCTTGCTGACATCATATGAGCAATTGTTTTATCAGCGATTTTTATGCAAATTTTAGCTACTACATAGATTAATATAATTTTAACGACAATCCAAAATATCGAAGCTATCATTTCTGGCTTAGTTATATGTTCGTGTATCCATTGACTTAAATCCGTAAAAAATTTGGTTACAAAGGCCATGTTCAGCCCCCCCTTACTTTCATTCCATCGTAACATATTTATCCTCATTTTTAAAATAGATGCCTCTGATTTCCACATTTTCAGAATGAATAATGTCTCTTACTTGTTCTAAATTCTCTCCAGGGAATTCGATAGACAGTGCACAGCCCGCTGTGATTTCTTTCGGAGTCGGTCTTATGTCGATCTCGATATCTGCGTACTCTAGCAGCATTTCTGCCCTCAGTGCTTGTTGAGTAGAATCGAACGCTAGCAACATGATTGAAAGTTTCAGGGAAAGTCCCCCTCTTCTACGTATAAATGTCCCTATCTCTCCATATACTAGTAAAAAAAGTAGCAACATTTGGAGGGATACGATGAAATTCCAATTTGGTTTCGATGGAGTGAAAAATGCGGTTCTAGAACCGCTAAAGATTCAACATACAGATGCCGATACCCCTTTTCTTCTCTCAAAGCATTTACACACCATCTTTAGCAAACTACCAACCTATCAACCTATCGTCATCATATGTGTTGGAACCGATCGTTCTACTGGTGATTCCTTGGGGCCACTAGTTGGCTCTCATTTGAACCGAACAACCAACCTCCGCAACCTCCATCTTTTCGGCACTTTAGATGAGCCTGTCCATGCTATGAATTTAGCTGAAACCGTGGATAAAATCCATAACCAGTTTCAAAACCCTTTCATCGTTGCCATCGATGCTTGCCTTGGTCAAGTTTCCAGCGTCGGTTGCATTCAGGTTGCAGATGGACCTCTTAAACCCGGCGCCGGTGTTAATAAAGATTTGCCTCCAGTTGGTGACATTCATGTTACCGGAATTGTAAATGTCGGTGGATTTATGGAATATTTCGTTCTGCAAAACACGCGGCTTAGCTTAGTTATGAATATGGCCAACATTATTGGTGATGCCCTTCATTCTGCTTTGCGTCGCACACAATCTTATACACCTAATGCTACGGCTGCTTTAAAGTTTGATTAATCGCTTCTTTTTCTTCTGGGCTTAGCGTATAAGTTGATTGTGCATTCTGAATTGGTTTGGCATACAAATACATTTGCTCACGGCTATGTATTCCTGTTAGAATAACCCCGTCTTGATAATCATCCAATATGGCAATCGTAAAACTCAAATCACTACCGCCTTCATTGAAGGCATTATAGCGATGGATGGCGAGTTTTGACTTCGTCTTCATCAATGCTTGACGAATCGTTTCAACTTTGGCTGAAGTCGCTACTGATTCGGCCTTTTGCTCGTTCAATCCATTTTGCATCTCAATCAGGAGCTGTTCCATATTTTCTGCTTTTGAACCGTTCATCATTTGTGTATACTTCTTACGCAAGGACGATAATTTAATGGATACAATAAATATAAAAATAAATAGCACAACGATTAATGCGAAACATGTTAATACGATGACCCCACTATCAATGCCAAACAGTTCCCCCATGATTTATCCCTCTTTCTACTTCGCATACTGCGTTTGAATCTCTTTAACAGCATCAATCAAGGCTTTCACTTCATGATCCGTTGTGTAATAGCCAATACTCGCTCTAACCGCACCTTTGGCTAAAGTACCAGCAGCTTCATGCGCAAGTGGCGTACAATGATAGCCTGAACGAACGGCAATTTGAAAAGATTGGTCCAGGATAAAAGCCACTTCCGATGAATCCACATCGTTGATATTGAAAGAAACAATTCCTGTTTTATTTTGTCCAAGCATCGGCCCAAGAATCGTGACTCCTTCAATTCCCAGTAGCCCTTCCATCAGGAGCTGAGTTTGACGCCACTCTTTCTCATGAATCTTTTCTACCGTTTCAGCCAATACGAATTTCACACCTTCATTCAATCCCGCGATTCCAACTGTGTTTTGCGTCCCAGCTTCATAGCGATCCGGACGCACAGTGGGTTGGTGTATGGCCTCCGATTGACTCCCCGTACCACCATGTAATAGCGGCTCTAAATCTATGTCCGGATGAATGTATAACCCACCTGTCCCCTGAGGCCCCAGGAGCCCCTTGTGGCCCGGAAATGCCAACATGTCGATATTCATACTCGCCACATCAATAGGCAGTATACCGGCGCTCTGAGCCGCGTCAACGAGCAGTCTGGCGCCTTTAGCGCGGCTGATGTCTCCTATTTCGCTTACTGGCATAATGGTTCCCAAAAGGTTAGAACTGTGATTGACAACAACCAGGGTTGTATTAGGTTGAAATACCTTCTTCAACTCTTCTAATCGAATATTCCCTTGTTCATCACTAGGGATATATGTAAGCTCAACATTAGCTGTAGCCTTCAAATATTCAAGCGGTCTACGCACGGAGTTATGCTCGATATTGGTGCATATCACATGGTCCCCAGCTTTTACGAAGCCCTTGATCGCTTGATTCAGCGCATGGGTTGTATTTAATGCAAACGAGATATCATTAGGGTTTCTTATCCCAAATAAACGTGCCGTATTTTTTCGAGTCTCAAATAATACCCTGCTGGCTTTAACTGCCATCTGATGACTGCCTCTGCCTGGATTGGCTGCGAACTCATGCATATTTTGCAACATGGCATCCATAACTGCAGGCGGTTTCGGCCACGAAGATGCGGCTTGGTCAAAATACATAACACCCTTCATTTTATCACCCTCTCTTATCGATAAACAGCTTACGCAGTCCTTAATGACGAGCACGCTTGATAAGGTTGGTGCGAAGCACGCTAAGTTGTAAACTTACTCCTTACTCATAAATATAGCATACCTTAGTTTGATCTTTCAGTTCGAAAGAAAACCATCGGTATGCTATCTAATTTTAAGAGATTTTACCTTGAAGTAATTCTAGTAGACGGTTTAAATCGTCTTTAGAATAATAGAGGAGTTCAATCTTACCTTTATCCTGTTGATGTTTGATTTTCACCGTCGTACGATAAATATCTCTCAACTGATCTTCGGCTTGATTAATGTATGGATCTCTATTCTTCTCTTTTTGCTTACTTCTTTCTTTTTCTTGCCCTGGTGTCTCTTCCAACGTTTTCACAGCTTCTTCTAGCTCACGTACACTCCACTGTTTACTAATCGTTGTTTCTGCGAGTTCTTTCTTCAACTTATCATCCTTCACACCGACAATGGCTCTTGCATGTCCCATTGATAATGTTCCACGTGAAACATATTGTTTGATGGATTCTGGAAGTTGTAGTAATCTCAGAAAGTTAGCAATATGTGATCTACTCTTTCCAACCTTAGCAGAAAGCTCTTCTTGTGTAAGAGAAAACTGATCAATAATTCCTTGATAAGCAAATGCTATTTCCATCGCATTAAGATCTTCACGTTGTACGTTCTCAATCAAAGCGATTTCCATGACTTGCTGATCGGAGAAGTTTCTTTCAACAGCAGGTATCGTCGCTATCCCTGTTACTTGTGAAGCACGGAATCTCCGTTCACCCGCAATGATCTCGTAACCCTTTAGAACTTTACGAACGATAATCGGTTGAATAACACCATGTTCTTTGATTGAATCGGCTAATTCTCTAATACTATCTTCATTGAAATTTTTTCTAGGTTGATAAGGGTTTGCTCTCAATTGGGATAATGGAATTTGGATTACTTTATCACTTTCATCAATATGTAAAGAAGTAATTAAAGCATCCAATCCCTTACCTAAACCTTTAGAAAGGCCTTTGGTCATACAGAGATCACTTCCTTCGCAAGCTCTAAATACACTTCCGCGCCTTTTGATCTAGGATCATACGTAATAATGGATTGTCCATGACTGGGCGCTTCACTTAAGCGAACATTTCTTGGAATAATCGTTTGGTAAACTTTCGTTTGGAAGTATTTCTTTACTTCTTCAATAACCTGTATACCAAGGTTAGTTCTTGCATCGAACATAGTTAACAATACACCTTCAATTTGAAGCCCTGTATTAAGATGCTTTTGAACTAAGCGAACGGTATTGAGCAATTGGCTTAATCCTTCAAGCGCATAGTATTCACATTGAATTGGGATAATGACAGAATCGGCAGCAGTTAATGAGTTAATGGTTAGAAGGCCTAGTGACGGAGGACAATCAATCAGGATGTAATCATATAAATGCTTCACTAACTGGAGGGATTTCTTTAATCGTACTTCCCTTGAAATCGTCGGAACTAGTTCTATTTCAGCTCCTGCTAACTGAATCGTTGCAGGTACTATTTTGAGATTTGGAACATTGGTATCAACCGTTGCATCTTTGGGGTGAACATCATTAATAAGTACATCATAGATACAATTAACAACATCCGCTTTGTTTACACCAATACCGCTTGTTGTATTGCCCTGCGGGTCGATGTCAACGAGAAGCACTCTTTTCCCTAAAGAGGCTAGTGAAGCACCTAAATTCACAGAAGTTGTCGTCTTACCGACGCCACCTTTCTGATTTGTTATTGCTATTATTTTAGACAAAACCATTTCACCTCAATCGCTTATGTTCCAAATGCCATACTAAAGCAGTATTACTATCTTATCATATCTATGGCCTAGTTACCTTATCAATATTTGATAGATTATGTCCATAAGATGCAAAAAAACGGCTTGCGCCGTTTAAGGTAGCAATAAATGCTTTATTATCGTTTAGGAATCTTAATTATAATTTCGTAATGATCATCATGATCTTGCTCAGACGTATTAATGTTTAAACCGGAACTCGAAACCATCTCAACGGATTGACGGATTGTGTTTAATGCTAAGCGAACATCTTTCGTAAAAGAGACACGACGAGATTTCTTAATCTTAGTAGCTTCCTTTAAGAAATTAATTTTAATTTCTGTTTGTTTTACATTCAACTCTTTGGCGATAATCTCTTCGAGTACTTTAACTTGCAGATCTTCTTGATCAAGTGCCAATAATGCTCTGGCATGACGTTCAGTAATCTTTCGTTCCATTAATGCCATCTTAACTGGTTCGCTTAGATGTAATAATCGGATCTTATTTGCAATCGTCGATTGACTTTTACCAAGACGCTGCGCTAAGCTTTCTTGCGTTAAATCATGCATCTCTATTAATTGT
Source organism: Paenibacillus andongensis (assembly GCF_025369935.1). Taxonomy (NCBI): domain Bacteria; kingdom Bacillati; phylum Bacillota; class Bacilli; order Caryophanales; family Paenibacillaceae; genus Paenibacillus; species Paenibacillus andongensis. Next base: position 7,631,747 of record NZ_CP104467.1, read on the forward strand.
TGGTAAGCAGCCGCCTCTTCAATTGCAGTAAGTCCTTCACGCTGTAAATTTTCAATAAGAGCAATAGATGCTGCTTGAGAATCGTTGAAATCACGTACAATCGCAGGGATTGTATCAAGACCGAGCTTTTTAACAGCTCTTAGACGTCGTTCACCAGCAATCAACTCGAACGTGTTGTTTTTAACTCTAACAACAATGGGCTGAATGATGCCATGTGTTCGAATGGTTTGCATAAGTTCATCTATTCGATCATCATCAAACAACAACCTTGGCTGATAAGGACTTGGAATAATACTATTCACCGATATGTTCTTGACCTCGTCAGTCGTTGATCGATCTGTTAGGCCAAATAGCTTTGAAATTTGTTCTTTCATAGGAAAACTTACCACCAACTCTTCCCGTAGTTTAAGCGACCAAAATGATCCAAAGATAGACGACCTCTTCGTCCTACACAAGGATAAACGGTACCTTCGTCCGTTTGGGACGAGTGCGTTTGTCAAGGTTGATGCGAAGCAAAAGTATTAATCTATACTTTCTTTTCAACGAACGAAAACATTTTACCAGTATTACGTCGAAGTATGACTAGTGCAATCTCATCAAAATACTTACTTACTAGAATAAATTCACTCTATTATTAATTCAACATAGAGTCGATATTTCCTTCTATTTGACCTTCGAAACCATGTAAATGTTTCACGTGGAACAAATTCACAATTTGACCAAAGGCTCTTTCAATGGGATGCCTGCTTTTCTAGGATACTTAGCGGGAGTCGATGAAAGTTTGTGAATCTCCACAAAATGTCGGATCGATTCTTCGATTGGTAGCTGCATACGATTCACCTTAACGACTTTCCCTCTCAACTCTGCTAAACTGAAAGAAGCCTCACTAAGTTCCTCATCAATCTCTGAACCTTTCATCGCAATGAACGTTCCGCCCTTCTTAACAAAAGGTAGACAAAATTCATTTAAAACCTGCAATCGCGCAACAGCCCTTGCAGTAACCAAATCAAATTGATCACGATACTTTGATAGTCTAGCAATGTCTTCTGCTCTACCATGAACACATTCGGTATCCATAAGACCTAGTTGCGCAACTAACTCTCTTAAAAACAAGATGCGTTTATTCAAAGAATCCACAATCGTAATTTTAAGATGCGGAAAAGCAATTTTTAAAGGGATACTCGGAAATCCAGCTCCAGAGCCAATATCAGCAACAGTTGATACTTCTCCCACATTATAATTAAAAGAAACAGAGAGAGAGTCATAGAAATGTTTTAAATAAACTTGATCTCTCTCTGTAATACCTGTCAGATTCATTTTCTCGTTCCACTCTACAAGAGTCTTGTAATACAACTCAAATTGATCAAGCTGTCGTGTAGAAAGAGAAATTTGTTGTTTTTCTAATAACTGAACGAATTGTTGTTGAATAGCATCCATGGATTAACCTCTAGCCGCAATGATTCTGTTGTAATGTTCCAAATAAACAAGCAGGATAGAAATATCCGAAGGTGTAACGCCACCAATACGAGATGCCTGACCAATAGAAATCGGCCGAATTTTAGCTAACTTCTGCTTAGCTTCTGTCGCAATCCCGTGGATTTCGCTATACTCGATGTCATCAGGAATTTTCTTCTTTTCCATCTTACGTAACCGTTCAACTTGATTGCTTTGTTTTTCGATATAACCAGCATATTTTACTTGAATTCCTACTTGTTCCTTCATTTCATCGTCAAGTTCAAGCGGAGAAGGAGTCATTTGCTCAATATGCTTATATTCAATCTCAGGACGACGAAGCAAGGAAATGGCTGGTACAGAATTGTTCAACTGCACACTTTCCAGACTTGCTAGTAATTCCTGCACATGAGGTTCAGGTTTAACCTTTACCTCAGCCAAACGTTCAATTTCTTGATCAATCAAAGCTTTTTTATTTAAAAATGCAGCATATCGTTCGTCTGAAATAAGCCCGATTTCATGACCAATTGGTGTAAGTCTTAAGTCAGCATTATCATGACGAAGAAGCAAACGATATTCAGCGCGTGATGTAAGTAAACGATAAGGTTCATTCGTCCCCTTCGTTACAAGATCATCAATCAAAACGCCGATATATCCTTCCGATCTATCTAGAACGATTGCTTCTTTCTCTTGCACTTTACGAGCTGCATTAATTCCAGCCATAACCCCTTGACCAGCAGCTTCTTCGTATCCCGATGTTCCATTAATTTGCCCAGCAGTGAATAATCCACTTACTAATTTCGTCTCCAAAGAAGGTTTCAGTTGCGTAGGTACTACTGCATCATATTCTATGGCATAACCGGTACGCATCATTTCGACTTTCTCTAATCCAGGGATTGAACGCAGGATACCTAATTGAACATCTTCTGGCATGCTGGTTGATAACCCTTGAACATAATATTCCGAAGTATTACGTCCCTCTGGTTCTAGAAAAATTTGATGCTTAGGTTTATCAGCAAATCGAACTATTTTATCTTCAATAGATGGGCAATATCTTGGCCCTGTGCCTTCAATAGCTCCTGAGAACATCGGAGCACGGTGTAAATTAGAATTAATAATGTTGTGCGTTTCCTCAGATGTGTATGTTAACCAACAAGGAAGCTGTTCACTGCCACTTATCTCTTCTTTAGTCTCAAAAGAGAAAAACTTAGGCTCATCATCACCCGGTTGAATTTCCGTCTTGCTAAAATCAATTGTATCTTTGTGAACGCGCGGCGGTGTCCCTGTTTTAAACCGAACAAGATCAAAACCGAGTTTACGCAAGGATTCCGATAATTTAACAGAAGGTTGTTGATTGTTGGGACCACTCTCATACATCAGCTCTCCCATAATAACTTTCCCTCTTAAATAAGTCCCTGTCGTTAACACGATTGCTTTAGAGTAGTATTCAGCACCTGTTTTCGTGATAACACCTTTACACACGCCACCTTCAACAATGAGCTCCTCGGCCATACCTTGACGTAACGTTAAGTTTGGAGTCGCTTCGATTGTTTCTTTCATTTTATGCTGATAAGCAAATTTGTCTGCTTGTGCACGCAGCGCGTGCACCGCGGGGCCTTTCCCTGTATTCAGCATGCGCATCTGAATATACGTTTTGTCGATGTTGCGACCCATTTCGCCACCAAGCGCATCAATCTCACGAACAACGTGGCCCTTCGCAGGACCACCAATAGATGGATTGCAAGGCATGAATGCGACCATGTCTAAATTAATCGTTAATAAAAGCGTATTACAACCCATGCGTGCTGAGGCAAGTGCAGATTCACAACCTGCATGTCCAGCGCCGATGACAATAACATCATAATCACCTGCATGATATCCCATAATAAACGTCCCTCCCTCTTTTATGAAAACGCAAATGCTGTCGTTTTCATTTTCCTAAGCAAAATTGTGTAAATATTTGATCGATCAATGATTCTCCTACTGAATCGCCAATAATTTCTCCCAGCTGCTCCCAAGCAGCTCGAATATCAATTTGTATCATATCAATAGGTACATATTGTTCATTAGCATCAAGTGCATCTTGTAACGAACGTTTAGCTTGCTTCAATAGTGAAATATGACGAACATTGCTAACATACGTCAAATCACTTGATTCTAGTTTACCCTCAAAAAAAATCGCCGCGATCGCTTTTTCTAAATCTTCAATACCCTTATTCTCAATCAGAGATAACTCAACAATACGTTCCTGTGGAAAATAACTCAGAACTTGTTCGACATTCAATTTTCTAGTTAAATCCGTCTTATTCAAAATGACAATCGTTTGTTTATCTGCTAATTGTTTCATCAGCGCTATTTCATCGAACTGAAGCTCTTCATTACTATTCAGAACTAGTAGAATAAGATCTGCTTCAGCTAATGCAGTCTTAGAACGCTCAACTCCGATTTGTTCAACAAGATCTGAAGTTTCCCTAATGCCCGCAGTATCCAGCAGCTTCAAAGGAATGCCACCAATATTCACGAATTCCTCAATGACATCCCTTGTTGTACCTGGAATATCCGTAACAATTGCACGATTCTCCTGCGCTAATTCATTAAGAAGAGATGATTTGCCGACATTTGGCTTACCGACAATGGCTGTTTCAATACCTTCTCGCAATATCTTCCCTTGCTCCGCGGTTACCAAAAGACGGTCAATTTCAAACATAACCGCATCACATTTGTTCTTTATGAAACTGTTCGTCATTTCTTCCACATCATGCTCAGGGTAATCAATATTCACTTCAACATGAGCCATCAATTCCACTAATGTATAACGTAAAGATTTGATTTGCTTCGACAAGTTTCCTTCGACTTGCTTCAAAGCTACCTTGAACGCTCTATCCGATTTGGCCCGGATTAAATCGATCACCGCTTCAGCCTGGGTCAGATCTATCCGACCATTCAAGAAAGCTCGCTTCGTGAACTCGCCGGGTTCGGCTAACCGAACTCCTTGCTGAAGCAGCAAATCAAGAACTTTCTTAACGGAAACTATACCCCCGTGACAGCTTACCTCCACGACATCTTCCATCGTAAATGAACGTGGAGCTTTCATTAACGTAACTAGAACCTCCTCTACCTTTTGGGCAGAAGCAGGTTCTATTATGAATCCATAATGTACCGTATGCGTCTCAGCAACAGATAATTTCGTTTTTGAGCGAAAAATACGTTCCACGAATGGGACGGCTTCGTCTCCGCTCACACGAATAACCGCTATCCCACCCTCACCAAGCGGTGTAGAAATAGCAGCAATCGTATCATTTAACATAGTATTTACACCTCGAATTTACCTCATCTTAAAGAAAAAGCAATGACATGATCAAAGTCATTGCGGTAGCGTTATTTGACAGCGATAACCACCCGACGGTTCGGTTCTTCGCCTTTACTGTATGTTTTTACAACGGGATGTCCTTGTAATTCAGCATGAATAATCTTTCGTTCCTGAGAATTCATAGGCTCAAGAATCACTTCTTTTTTGGACTTAATTACACGATTAGCGAGCCTAACTGCGAGCTCCTCCAACGTCTTTTTACGTCTATCCCTGAAATTTTCCGCATCTAAGATAATACGAAAATGAGAATTCGCATACCGGTTTGCAACGATATTCACCAAATACTGCAAAGCATCCAGTGTTTGTCCTCTTTTACCGATCAGAATCCCTAATTCAGAGCCACTCATATTCAAGATGAAGCCTTCACGATCTTTGCGAGTATCTATGGTGATGGAAATTTGCATCGCTTCGAACATATCTTGTAAGAAAGCAATGGCTTCCTCAAGTGGATCTGGAATCAATTCAAGCTCTACTTTAGCTTCTTTGGAACCAATAAATCCGAGAAACCCTCGAGAGGGATGCTCCAAAATATGAATGTTTACACGATCCTCGGAAACTTGCCATTGAGATAAACCGGATTTAACCGCTAGCTCAATAGTCTTTCCAGTCACCACAATTTTTTTCATTTGGACAAGCCACCCTTATTTTTTTGCCCCGCCTTTTGCGATGCAGGAGAACCATAAATAAAGTAAGACTGAACGATCGTAAAGATATTACCGAAGATCCAGTAAAGCGGAAGCGCAGCTGCGAAATTCATGGACATCACGAAAATCATAACAGGGAAAATATATAACAAACTTTTCATTTGTTGATTCATTTGGGAAGACATAAACATTTGTTGAACGAATGTCGTTGCCGCCGCTATCAAAGGAAGAATGTACAAGTGATCCGGTTGTCCAAGATTCATCCATAGGAAAGTATGTTCACGGATGTGGTCATTACGCATAATCGCTTGATAAAGAGCAATTAGAATTGGCATTTGAACAATGATTGGGAAACATCCTGCTAATGGATTCACACCATTTTGCTGAAACAGCTTCATTGTTTCTTCCTGCTGCTTCTTCGCATCATCTTTATACTTTTCTTTGAGCTTCTTCATCTCTGGCTGTAGATCTTGCATCCGTTTGGAACTTTTGTACTGCTTAAGCGTAAGCGGCAAAATAATTAAACGAATGATCAAGGTAACGACCATGATGGATAATCCGTATTGACCCCATAAATGATCAGCGAACCAGTCCAGCGTCATGGAAAGCGGGTACACAAAATATTTAACAAAAAAACCAGCGGTATTCGGATCAATAGGTGCCATAGCTGCACTTGTCGGACTACATCCGGACAGTAATAAGATCAACGCAGATAGTGAAGCTAGCATATAAATTCGACGAGTCAAAATGAGATCCTCCTAAATATCTTTTCCATCATAAACTATAACACATCTTCAGCTCGCAAGGAAATATTACGTTACTTTTTAATTCCATCATTTCTTTTTAATAAAGAAGCTTTGCGAATCACGTGCCAGATACTTTTCTCCATCTCGGCATACTCCATTTCAACCACTGGTTTTCTGGCCAATAAGATGTAGTCATAATGTGGCGTCATATTCTCTTTTTTCAAACGGATAATTTCCTTCATCATTCGTCTGAGCCGATTTCGAACGACAGCATTCCCTACCTTTTTACTCACAGACACGCCAAGGCGAAACTGTTCCAATTTAGGTTGGGGCAAATAATATAGAACGAATTGATGATTGGCCATCGATTTCCCATACCGGTATACCTTATTGAAGTCTTCTCTTTTAGCTAATCTATATTTTTTTTCCACGATTATGTACGCTCCAGACAGATGACTCCAAGATTAAATTAAGTTCTATACAATATTAGTTAGCTTATATAGTTTTAACAAAATTGTCCCCATATAAACCAATCGCATAAAATGCAAAAAAAAAAGCCCCTTCCGGAGCCTCATTTTTACGCGCTAAGAATTTTTCTTCCTTTAAGACGACGAGCTTGCAGAACTTTACGACCGTTCTTCGTGCTCATTCTTTTACGGAAACCATGATTCTTCTTACGCTTTCTCGTATTCGGGTTAAACGTCGGACCCATCTATAGCACCTCCCTACCTGAGGATATCCATCCTACAAAATTTCTACTACTCATTAAATCATTTTCACAGCAGAAAGTCAACCTACCCGAGCGTACAGGTGAAGAAGACATTTCTTCAGTAAAAATAAAAAAAAGAATAACCTGTGTATAAAATTTCACCTCTCCACAGAGAAGCTTGTCGAAAATTAACATAATATCAACAATATCTTGTGTTGTGAACAAAATCTATGCACAACTTGTTGTAAATGTGGATAATATCAAACAATCCGTTGATTAACAAGTAATCTTTTGATAAGATGATAATGTTTCTGTTGTGGATAGACACCACTAACTCTCCGACTTATCAACAACCTGTGGATAACAATGTGCACAATTTTCCCTCTACAAGAATAAGTCATATCAGCCGATCCTTAATAATGTGGATAAAATCGACAAAAATCGTCCTTTCTTGACCGCATCAGACATAAAGGTTCTTTTCGTTGTTAACCGAGCAAACTATATACAGATTTCGATTAAGCCGATCGTGTAATATGAAATGCTTATTTTCGAGATTTATCAATAAAGCATTTTAAACCGAACATATCTTCACTGGCCTTATGCCACATGTTTGATTTCAAAAGGAGTGAATTACT